>NZ_JBITWC010000035.1:0-32562 GCF_044543515.1 Vreelandella lionensis
CGCCGATGGTAGTGTGGGGTCTCCCCATGCGAGAGTAGGTCATCGTCAGGCACTTATACCGCAAAGAACCCAGCCCATCGGCTGGGTTTTTTGTTTTTCTATCTGTCGTTTTATGTCCGCGTTTTTATGTCAGAATGTGAACTCCAAGGAGGAGCGCTATGACACAAATGCAATGGGATCAGTTACTTTCCCCTCGACGCCTTCACGATAAACGAACAGATAGCACCCGGGAAATTGGGCGTAGCCCCTTTCATAAAGATCATGATCGCATTGTCTTTTCCGGCTCTTTCCGACGCTTGGGGCGTAAAACCCAAGTGCACCCTCTGACTGAAAACGATCACATCCACACGCGTTTAACCCACTCCCTTGAGGTTGGCTGTGTCGGCCGCTCTCTCGGAATGATTGTGGGCGAGCTGCTGCGTGACCGCCTCCCTGACTGGATTACCCCCGCTGATTTGGGCGTTATTGTGCAAACGGCGTGTCTGGGCCATGACATCGGTAACCCGCCCTTTGGTCACGCCGGTGAGTACGCGATACGCGACTGGTTTCGCCGTGCCCAGGGAAGTGGCCTGCTAGAGGGCCTATCAGAGGCTGAGCGCGAAGACCTGCTGACCTATGAAGGCAACGCGCAGGGCTTTCGCGTGATTACCCAGATTGAGTACAACCAGTTCAACGGTGGCATGCGCTTATCGGCGGCTACGCTTGGCACGCTGCTGAAATACCCATGGACGGTACGCTATAGCGGTCGTGCGGGTAAGTTTGGCTGCTACCAGTCAGAGCAGGCGCTGTTAAAAGAGGTAGCAGATGCGGTTGGGTTACTTCCCCAAGGGGAGCAGCGCTGGTGTCGCCACCCGTTGGCTTGGCTTGTCGAAGCGGCAGATGATATTTGCTACGCCTTGCTAGACCTGGAAGATGGTCTGGAGATGGGCATTCTTCGCTACGAGGAAGTGGTTGAGATTCTGCGTCAAATTGCCGGTGAGTTCCCACCGGAGTATGCCGAGATGCAGCGTAAAAATGTCTCGCAACGCCGCCGTATCGCCCTACTCAGAGGCGCTGCCATGGAGCGGGCCGTAAACGATGTGGGGGCTGTATTTGTACAGCATGAGCAGGCGCTACTCAGCGGTACCCTCAGCGAAGACTTGTTAGAGCTGTGTCACCCGGATTTAGGTTGGGGTGTGCAGTCCGCCAAGCAGCTGGCTCGTGAGCGTATTTTCCAGAATGAGCGCAAGGCGAAGCTGGAGATTGGTGCTTACACCACGCTGGGTATCCTGTTAGAAGCATTTATCGGTGCGGCCCATGAGCTGCACCACACCGGGCAAAGCTCTTTCAAGCACCAGCGGGTGCTGGCGTTAATTGGTGAGAATACCCCGCTACCCTCATGGACACTCTATGACAGTTACCGGCGAATGCTGGACTTCATTGGCGGGATGACCGACCACTATGCAGTCGATCTTGCTCAAGAGATGGGCGGCCGCTTACGCGGCGACTGAGCCATCCATTAAACGGACGGCTGGCGGAGATGCTTGAGCTCCATCAGCCGTGCACGTTCCAGCAGAATGTGGATGACCTTATCGTGAATGGCATCGCTCATCTGCCCTGGAGTGATGTCAGTGAGCTGTTTGGCAAGCTGCTCGCCACTGACCACCAGGATATCCGGTGAAGCCTCGCTGGTATCAATTTCCCAGCCCGGTAGCACCAGTACCCCTTTGACCGGCACCGTTACACCACAGCGGCGCTCTAACCACTGGCTGAGCCAGTTAACGCCTTGCCGCGTTTTATGCAGCGGTCGCCGTTCCTGCCAGTGTGGGAACCGCAAACGCTCACGTTCAACCGCCACGCTGTTAAGCTCTTTACCATCGGTGCCAATGGCCAGCGTTCTAGCCCGTGTTTCCACAACAAAAACGCCATGGGGGGTCACGACCACATGGTCAATGGTGAAACTATCAGTAGGAACGTCATGAAAAACGTAATAAGGGTGTGCCTCAGGCCGTACTAGACGCTCCAACTCCTGCCCCACAGCCAATTCGCAGGCAAGCCCCAGCTTTAAGCGTCGAATGCGCTGGTAGTCACGTACTAGCAGCAGCGAAAACGCCAGCACCAAAATGGTACTTAGCAAGCCGTAAAGCGCCCACTCTACCCAGTCTTGTTTATCGACAAACAGCATACGGCCCATGCCATATACTAGCGGCGCTAACGTGACTAATGGCCCCAGGGTGCCATTCAGGAACAGGCTAGAAAAGGCTTGGTCGAGCCTATGACGAAGGGCCTGACCAGGTTCGCGCAGCGGTGCATCAAAGGGTGAGTGTACGCGGGCATCGTGAAGGCTACGCAAGGCTAATACAATGCCGCCCATGGCTGCCATGGGGAACAAGAAGATGAGCGGTAGTAGGTATTCCAACCAAACCATTGTCGTAACTTGCCCTTTAGCCATGAGCTTAAGGTCGTGCATCGTGTTATATGGCGATGCATCAACCGCCAGCTAATTTTACCTGATAACCCATTGAGGTTAAGGCATCGCGAAGTGTTTCGCGATGATCGCCTTGAATTTCAACCACGCCCTCTTTAACTGCACCACCCGTACCACAGCGCTGTTTAAGCGTTTTGGCCAGCGTCTTAAGCTCTGCGTGGGCCAGTGGGAGACCGCTGATAGTCGTCACGCCTTTTCCTTTACGCCCGCTGGTTTCACGGCGGATGCGCACAATGCCATCTAATGCGGCAAGACGCTCTTGCTCGCTGGTGTCTTCGCAGCAGCAATTATCAATAGGGGCTCGGCAGTCGGGGCAAGTTTTGCCATGCTCAGTGGAGTAAACAAGGCCACCTAGCTGATCACGTAATGAAGCCATACTATTTCTCTGTTGAGTGATGAAGCATTGCGGCCTGCCATCGCTCGTGGGTCAGTTTTTCAACAACGGCAGGCAGTTGGTACATGTTGCTAATCATAATAGCGCCTTCCGGTGTTGCTTCGGCATCGGGGAAGCGATTCAAATGAATCACCGTCATGCCCGCTTGCAGAGCTGCTTGAACGCCAACTAAGGCGTCATCGATCGCAATGCAGTCTTTTGCCGCAAACCCCATGATACTGGCTGCGTGAAGATGTAAACAGGGCTCTGGCTTCCAACAGTTAGCGGTGTAGCCACTAAATAGACGGTGAGCAAAGTAATGGCTAAGCCCCGTGGCATTGAGTGCGGTGCGGATCTTCGTTTCTGGCCCGTTCGATACCACCGCGCTTGGATAGCGTGATAAGGCGTCAAGTGATTCCCGGGCACCGGGAATGGTGGTTAACTCGTTGGCTAACCGGTCTGCCAGATTGGCCCGCATGGTTTGTTCCATGCGGTTTAGCTGGTCTGCATCGACTTCACCATAGCGAGTTTGCAGTTCTGCCACGATACGTCGAAAGCGAGCGCCGCGAAACTCTCCTAGGTAATCCGAGGAGGCAAACGGGAGGCCCACTGTATTCAGGCCGCGGGCCATCTCTTCAGCAAGCAGGGGTTCGCTATCGACGAGGGTGCCATCACAATCAAACAGCAGAAGTGGAAGCGGCATGGGAATTCCTTGCAGCGTTACAAGCGCTACTCGCGTTAATTTAAGCCGACTAGACTGCTATTGAACGAGATTTTTTGGACTTTGTGAACACTGTTTTATAATTTTTTACGGTTAGCCCGCCCCTAGGTGCCATTTATCCATGTCATCACTAAGTTAACTACCCGGTTTTTAAGGCAATCTATGTTAATCGCTAGGAGAAGAGCTATAGTGGTTAGGCGACGCCGCAATAACCATAAAATGGAGATGTATATGCGATTCAACCCTTGGTTACTCTCATTTGTATTTGGTACCGCGCTGATGGCCTCTGCGGCTAGCGTGTTGGCAGAACCTGAGACCAACGCCGATAGCGAGCAGCACCAAGCGCTGGATGATGCGGCGCTAGAAGAGAAGTACGGTATTAAGGCAGGATCTGTTCAGCGTGACGAGCAGACCTCCGAGATGGCAGCGGCAGAAGAGACGGAAGAAAACGCCGATAACGGTGGAGACGATAGTGATAACACCGAAGGTGGCACCGGCGGAACCGGTAGCGCTGAAGATGCGATTGAAAGCGGTGAAGATGAGCAGAGCAACGACGATAACGAGTAACCTACCGCCGTTAGCGGGAGAGGCGTCGTGAGTTGGCGCTACTGCGTCGATGGTAGGGTTTCATCGCTTTCTGGCTGGTAATCCACCAGGGGGCGTACTGACCACTCATCGCGCTGAAAAACGCTTTTTGCATTACGAGGCCAGCTTCTATGCTAGCCTCAATTTTTTCGGTCACCATGCGCTGATTTTCGCGCATCATAGACGGGCTAAAAAAGGGCTGTGTTTGCCATAGCTGTTGACGCATGGCGATCGTGGATAGCGACGAACTCCATAGTTCCATCCCCATCATTCCGACCTTCCACACATCAAACATGGCGGTGGGCGGAGTAAACAGGGGCATTGGGGAGTGCTTCATAGTGAGGGCTGCCTGGTGAAGAAAAGTGGGGTGGCGCTCTCTAGTAATAGCCTATTTGTGCTGCATTGCAACAAAAAAGGCGGCCCGAAGGCCGCCTTAGCGTCGCTAATTGCTTAGCTGCTTACTTAATTTTAGGAGCCAACTCGCCGCGCTCGTAGCGCTGGAACATCGCTTCCAGGCTAATCGGCTTGATTTTGCTCGCGTTGCCAGCAGTGCCAAAGGCTTCGTAGCGGGCAATACACAGATCACGCATGGCGGTGACCGTTTCTTTTAAGAATTTGCGCGGATCAAACTCTGACGGGTTCTCTGCCATAAAACGGCGCACAGCACCGGTGGACGCTAGGCGCAGGTCGGTGTCGATGTTCACCTTGCGCACGCCGTGCTTGATGCCTTCGACGATTTCCTCAACCGGTACGCCGTAGGTTTCCGGAATTTGACCGCCGTAACGGTTGATGACTTCCAGCCACTCCTGCGGCACCGAGGAGGAGCCGTGCATGACCAGATGGGTATCCGGGATGCGTGCGTGGATCTCTTTGATACGCTGAATAGAGAGCGTGTCGCCGGTCGGCGGCTTGGTGAATTTATACGCGCCGTGGCTGGTGCCAATGGCAATTGCGAGGGCGTCGACCTGGGTAGCCTTTACAAACGCAGCGGCTTCTTCGGGGTCGGTCAGCAGCTGTTCCATATCCAGCTTGCCTTCGGCACCAATGCCGTCCTCTTCACCGGCCATGCCGGTTTCCAGGCTACCCAGGCAGCCCAGCTCGCCTTCTACAGAGACGCCACAGGCGTGGGCCATTTCTACTGCGCGACGAGTGACGTCAACGTTGTAGTCGTAATCCATCGGCGTCTTGCCATCTTCACCCAGCGAGCCGTCCATCATGACGGAGGAGAAACCGAGCTGGATAGAGCGCTGGCATACCGCAGGGCTGGTGCCGTGATCCTGGTGCATCACTACCGGAATATGCGGAAACTCTTCCACTGCTGCCAAAATCAGGTGGCGCAGGAAGGGGGCACCCGCGTATTTACGCGCGCCAGCGGAGGCCTGCACGATCACCGGAGAGTCGGTGGCATCGGCGGCTTCCATGATAGCCCGCATTTGTTCAAGGTTGTTGACGTTGAACGCGGGGATACCGTAGCCATATTCGGCGGCGTGGTCGAGCATCTGGCGCATGCTAATTAAAGCCATGGGGTCACCTTATAGGTTGTCAGTGTGAACGGGTGCAGTGAGCGTGCAAGTTCAATTATTACGTATTAGCCGCGCTTTGCCGCAGCTTCAAGCGCAGCAACAGCCGGTAGCTGTTTGCCTTCAACGTACTCTAAAAACGCCCCGCCGCCGGTAGAAATATAGGAAATACGGTCGGCAATGGCGTATTTATCAATCGCAGCGAGGGTGTCACCGCCGCCAGCAATAGAAAACGCGCGGCTGTCAGCAATAGCATGGGAGAGCACCTCGGTGCCTTTGCCAAACTGATCAATCTCAAAAACGCCCACGGGGCCGTTCCACAAAATAGTGCCAGCATCTTTGAGCAGGCTGGCCAAGTGGGCAGCGGTGTCCGGGCCGATATCCAGAATCATCTCGTTATCAGCGACCTGGTCCACCGGTTTCACCACTGCTTCTGCGGATTCAGAGAACTCCGTTGCCACAACAACGTCAGTGGGCAGCGGAATAGAGACTTTCTCCATTAGCGCTTTGGCTTGACCGATCAGGTCGGCTTCGTAGAGCGATTTGCCCACATTATAGCCTGCCGCCGCGATAAAGGTGTTGGCGATCCCGCCGCCGACGATAAGCTGGTCGCACTTATCAGAGAGTGCGGTCAGCACGTCGAGCTTCGTGGAGACCTTGGAGCCGCCCACAATAGCCGCCATCGGGCGCGCCGGGTTCGCTAAGGCTTTCTCCAGTGCGTCTAGCTCTTGAGCCAGCAGCGGGCCTGCACAGGCGGTGGGCGCAAAGCGGGCCACGCCGTGGGTAGAAGCTTGAGCACGGTGGGCGGTGCCGAAGGCATCCATCACGAAGATATCGCACAGCGCGGCGTACTGCTTGGCCAGCTGTTCGTCGTCTTTCTTCTCGCCGTTATTGAAGCGCACGTTCTCAAGCAGCACCACGTCGCCGTTGCTGAGCGTGGGCGCGGTGTCGAGGTAGTCGTCGACCAGTTTGACGGGGCTACCCAGCAGCTCGCCAAGGTGTTCGGCCACGGGAGCTAAGGAGAACTCCTCAGCAGGCTCGCCTTCCGTGGGGCGGCCCAGATGGCTCATGAGCATCACTTTTGCTCCCGCCTTGGCTGCCACTTGAATAGTCGGCAGTGCGGCGCGCAGGCGGGCATCGCTGGAAACACGGCCGTTTTTGATCGGCACGTTCAGGTCTTCACGAATCAGCACGCGCTGCCCTTCCAGGGGCAGGTCGGTCATTTTTTGCACGTTCATGTGAGCGGTTTCCTCGTGTTCAAGCGAATGTAAGAGCGCTAGGTAGTGCTGCCCATCAATTAGCGAAACGTTGCCAAACGCTGGCTGATATCCAGCATGCGGTTGGCAAAGCCCCACTCGTTATCAAACCAGCACAGCAGCTTGATCAAGCGTGTGCCAGCCACCCTGGTTTGGGTGGCGTCTAGAATGCCAGAGCGGGGGTCATGATTAAAATCGATCGATGCCATGGGGGCTTCGGTATAGCCTAGCACCCCTTGTAAGCGCTGCTGGCTGGCGCTGTGTAGCAGCGCGTTCACCTGGGCGGCACTGGTATCGCGACGTACGGTCAGCGCGGCATCCATGGCCGAGACGTTAATGGTGGGTACCCGCACGTGCAGGCACTCAAAACGCCCGGCCAGGCTCGGCATCAGGCGGCTGATACCCACTGCCAAGCCGGTATCCACCGGCACGATCGACTGCATGGCGGAGCGGGTCAGGCGCAGGTCGGTTTGATGATACGCATCGATCACCGGCTGGTCGTTCATCGCCGAGTGAATCGTGGTGGTAACGCCGTGCTCCAGACCCAATGCTTCATCCAGCACGGTAAGCAGCGGCACCAAACAGTTCGTGGTGCAGGACGCCGCAGAGAGAATGCGCTGGGTGGGGGCAAGCTCATGCTCGTTGATGCCCCACACGATGGTGGCATCCACATCGTTTTCAGCGGGCTGGGAGAACAGCAGCCGCTTGGCCCCAGCCGTTAAGTGCTGCTCGGCGGTGGCGCGATCCTTAAAGCTACCCGAGCACTCCAACACTAGGTCGATATCCAACTCACCCCAGGGCAGCGCTTGCGGGTCGCGTTCGCACAGCACGTGGATGCGCTGGCCGTTGACGAGCAGAGCGCTGCCATCGTTGTCCACCTCACCTGGGAAACGCCCGTGGGTGGTGTCGTAACGGGTGAGATAGGTGATGGTGGCGAGGTCAGAAAGCTCATTAATCGCCACCACCTCAAGTTCTGGGTGTTGGCGTTCCACCAGTGCTCTCAGCACGCACTGGCCAATGCGCCCATAACCATTGATAGCAATGCGATATTTAGTGGAAGCGTTCGCCATGTTGCGATGCGGCTCTTAGAAAAAGTGGCCCGATGATAGCGTATTTCACCGGGGGTTGCTTACCCAGCCCCGATGCCCACTAGCCGCCACGCCAGCGGCAACAGCAGCGCGGTAAAAATACCGGTTAGGCTCATTCCGAGCGAGGCAAACGCCCCGGCGGTAGGGCTAATATCAAACGCCCGCACGGTACCAATGGCGTGCCCATTGAGCCCCAGCGCAAAACCGATGATGCGCTCATCGTTGATACGTAGCAGCCGGGCCGCCAAGCTAACAAAGGGGATGGTCAGCACGCCGGTCACTAGCAGCGAGCCCATTAACAGCGCCACGTTGCCGCCGAGCTGTTCGGTGATGCCGATGGCAATAGGCGCGGTCACCGACTTTGCCGCAATGGAGGCCAAAATGTCTGGGCTCGCTCCCAACAGCCACGCAATGCCCAAGGCATAGCAAGCCGCCAAAGCAGCAGCAATAGGCAGGCAGGCGGCTAGCGGTCGCCAGAGTTCACGGATGCGCGGCAGTTGCTGGTAAAGCGGCATACCCAGCGCCACCGTAGCGGGGCCTAACAGCACGGTTAGCCACGTAGCGCCCTGCTGGTAGGTGGCGTAAGGCAGCCCCAACAGCGCCAGTATTGCGGCCAAAAGGAGTGCCGCGATCAAAATAGCGGGCAGCCAGGAGGGCTTACCCAGCCGTATAAAAACTGCGCTGCCCACCAAATAAGCGGCCAGCGTTAGTCCAACGGCCAGTAAAGGCGTTGCGGTTAAGGTGGGCAGCAGGTTAGTCAGCATGGCTGCGTCCCATCAAACGCGTTAGTAACCATAGGGTGGTGAACACGCTGAGCAGCGTGCCGAGTAGCAGGGCGGCCACAATGGCCAGCCATTGGCCTGCCAGCTCATCCAGAATAAAGAATACACCCACCACGCCCGGCATAATCAGCATAGCCAGGAGTGCAATCAGCGGTTGGGCAGCGGCAGCAAGGCTGGAGGGCACTCTGCCGATCATAGCGAGGGTGGCGCACAGCAGCAGCATGCCCACCACCCCAGAAGAGATGGGTAAACCGGAGAAGTGAATGACCACTTCTCCGATCAACCAGTAGCTAATTAGCCATAGCAGACCGTTTAGCGCGGGCATCGCGATGCCCGCACTGCGTGACCCGTGAGCAGGGGATTAACCCAGCAGCTCATTGGCTTGTTTAACAATGTTCTCGACGGTAAAGCCGAAGTGCTTGAACAGCTCGCCAGCCGGGGCCGACTCACCAAAGGTGGTCATGCCAATCACGCGGCCATCGAGACCAACGTATTTGTACCAGTAGTCGGCATGGCCAGCTTCGATGGCAATACGCTTGGTGACGGCTTTGGGTAGCACGCTTTCGCGGTAGTCAGCGTCTTGGCCATTAAAACGGTAAGCGGACGGCATGGAGACTACGCGCACGGCTTTACCCTGCTGCTCCAGTTCGGCCGCGGCGTCCATCGCCAGAGAGACTTCGGAGCCCGTGGCAATCAGGATCAGCTCTGGGGTGCCTTCGCTATCTTTCAGCACATAGCCACCGCGCTGGATAGACGCGAGCTGGGCCTTGGTACGCTGCTGGTGGGGCAGGTTCTGGCGTGAAAGAACCAGGGCTGTCGGGCCGGAGTGGCGCTTAATCGCGGCATCCCAGGAAGCGGCGGTCTCCACGGCGTCACAGGGGCGCCACGTGTTGAGGTTCGGCGTGGTGCGCAGGCTAGTGAGCTGCTCAATCGGCTGGTGCGTCGGGCCATCTTCGCCCAGGCCAATAGAGTCGTGGGTAAACACGTAGATAGCCTGCTGACCCATCAGCGCCGCCATACGCACGGCGTTGCGCATGTACTCCATAAAGATCAGGAAGGTCGCGCCATACGGCACAAAACCGCCATGCAGGGCGATACCGTTCATCACCGCGCCCATGCCGAATTCACGCACACCGTAGTGCAGGTAGTTGCCGCTGGCATCGTCGGGGGTGATCGCTTTCGCGCCCTTCCAGAACGTCAGGTTAGATGGCGCTAAGTCAGCGCTGCCGCCGAGCAGTTCCGGCATTTGCGGGCCAATCACGTTCAGCGCTTCAAACGACGCTTTACGCGAGGCAATGCTGTCGCCTTTCTCTTGGGCCTGCTGGATCAGCGCTTCAGTCGCCAACTCCGTGGGCAGCTGCGCTTTCATGCGGCGCTTGAATTCACGCGCTTCTTCCGGGAAGGCTTCGGTGTAGCGAGCGAAGCGGCCTTCCCACTCTTGCTGGCGCGTTTTACCGGCGTCGCGGGCATCCCAGGCGGAGTAAATCGGCTCGGGGATATGGAAAGGCGCGTGCTCCCAGCCCAACTGCTTACGTGCCAGTGCCACTTCTTCGTCACCCAGCGGTGCGCCGTGAGCTTCTTCTTTGCCCTGCTTGTTGGGGGCACCAAAACCGATAATGGTTTTGCAGATGATCAGGCTTGGCTTGTCGTCATGGCTCTTCGCCAGCTCAATGGCCGCCTTGATCTCGTCAGGCTTATGGCCGTCGACGTTCGGCACCACGTGCCAGCCGTAGGACTCAAAGCGCTTGGCCGTATCGTCGGTGAACCAGCCTTCGACTTCGCCATCGATAGAGATGCCGTTGTCGTCGTAAAGGGCAATCAGTTTGCCCAACTGCTGAGTGCCGGCCAGGGACGCCGCTTCGTGGGAGATACCCTCCATCAAGCAGCCATCGCCCAAGAAACACCAGGTGTGGTGGTCAACGATGGTATGGCCGGGGCGGTTGAACTGCGCGGCCAGGGTTTTCTCGGCAATCGCGAAACCCACCGCGTTGGCAAAGCCTTGGCCCAGCGGGCCGGTGGTGGTTTCGATGCCGGGGGCGTAGCCAAACTCTGGGTGGCCAGCGGTGGGCGAGTGCAGCTGGCGGAAGTTTTGCAGCTGTTCCAGGCTCAGCTCATAGCCGCTTAGGTGTAAAAGCGAGTAGAGCAGCATGGAGCCGTGACCATTCGACAGCACGAACCGATCACGATCGGCCCACTTGGGGTCTTCGGGGTTGTGCTTGAGGTAGTCATTCCACAGCACCTCGGCAATATCAGCCATACCCATGGGGGCGCCAGGGTGGCCGGATTTGGCCTTCTGAACAGCATCCATGGAAAGGGCGCGAATGGCATTGGCCAGCTCAAAACGGGACGGCATGGGGGTGCTCCTCGCCTGAAAACGGAAAGAATAAAGGCGCTATTGTCGCTGACTTCCCCGGCGGCGGCAAATTCTCAGGGGCACGTTGTGGGAAGAACTTGCAACAGCGTGTAGACTCTGCCTCCCGAAGTGGTGGTGAAAGTGATGGTGCCGCTTCTTTATACGGGCAGGGAACTTCCTGCCATGATTTCCTGCTGATGCTGCGGTCATAACAGAGCAGCCGTCATACAGAGGGTCGAGTGCGCGATGAGCGAATATTCCCTGTTTACCTCCGAGTCCGTTTCCGAAGGCCATCCCGATAAGATTGCCGACCAGATTTCAGACGCGGTGTTAGATGCCATTATCGCCCGGGATAAACAGGCCCGCGTTGCCTGTGAAACGATGGTGAAGACGGGCGTTGCCATTATTGCCGGTGAGATCACCACCTCCGCGTGGGTGGATCTAGAGACGCTGGTGCGTGATGTGATTACCGATATCGGCTACACCTCGTCTCAGGTGGGCTTTGACGGTGCCACGTGCGGCGTCATCAACCTGATTGGCAAGCAGAGTGTCGATATTGCTCAGGGCGTTGATCGTACCAAGCCGGAAGATCAAGGCGCGGGCGACCAGGGCCTGATGTTTGGCTATGCCACGAACGAAACCGATTCGTTCATGCCTGCGCCGATCCACTACTCGCACCGTTTGGTCGAGCGTCAGGCGGAGCTGCGTAAAAATGGCCTGCTGCCGTGGCTGCGTCCGGATGCCAAGAGCCAGGTCACTTTCCGCTATAACGCTGAAGGTCAACCGTGTGGCGTGGATGCGATTGTTCTGTCGACTCAGCACGACCCGGAAATCGATCAAGAAGACCTGCGCAAAATGATTAAGCGTGAAGTCATTGAGCAGGTGATTCCCGCTGAGTGGTTGGATGCCAATACCCAGTACCACATCAACCCGACCGGCAAGTTCGTGATTGGCGGCCCGGTGGGCGACTGTGGCCTGACCGGTCGTAAGATCATCGTCGATACCTACGGCGGCATGGCGCGCCACGGTGGCGGCGCGTTCTCGGGCAAAGATCCGTCGAAAGTAGACCGCAGCGCCGCGTACGCTGGCCGCTATGTGGCGAAAAACGTCGTAGCAGCGGGCTTGGCGGACAAGTGCGAGATTCAGGTCTCCTACGCCATTGGCGTGGCAGAGCCTACCTCGGTGTCTATCGACACCTTCGGTACTGGCAAAATCGACGACGCTAAAATCGTTGATCTGGTGCGCGAGCACTTCGATCTGCGCCCCTACGCGATCACCAAGATGCTGGATCTGCTGCACCCGATGTACCGTCTGACGGCGGCTTATGGCCACTTTGGCCGCGAGCCGTTCGAGCACAGCTACAGCTGGGTAGACGACAAAGGCGAAACGCATACCGAGACGTTTACAGCCTTCCCGTGGGAAAAAACTGACAAAGCAGACGCGCTGCGTCAGGCCGCTGGCCTATAAGCTTCCCGCAAGCGCAATGAGCGTCATGGGTTAGCGAAAAGCGCCCCTTGGTTCACGCCAGGGGGCGCTTTTTTTATGGGTCGAAAACGGCTCCGAGAGTGGCTTGCTGCGCATTGCATCTCTGTCAGTTTCATATAAGTTAACTTTAATAAGGACTGAAAAATTTCCCGTTCACCACGTGAGGATGCGTATGTCGGGTTGGCGAATGACAGGAATAGCGAGCCTAGCGGCAGCTTGGTTAATGAGTGTCACTTTTTCCGCACAGGCAGACATGTGCCCCGACTGGCCCGCCGAGCGGCTGGCGCTGGAAACCCAGGCGCTAGCCGAACATATCGAAGTGTGGGACCGCGCTTACCATGATAACGGCGAATCGCTGATTGCCGATGAGCTGTACGATCAAGCGCTGGCACGGTTGGAAAACTGGCAAGCTTGCTTGGATTCCCCGACTCCCCATCGGCCACTGACCCGTATCACGAGCAGCAGCGGTACCCGCACGCATCCGGCCGCTCAAACGGGGCTCACTAAAGCCGATGAGGACGGCATTCGACGCTTTACCAGCCGCCGCGAAGACCTATGGATTCAACCCAAGGTGGATGGCGTGGCGGTGACGCTGCGTTACCAGGGCGGGGAGCTCGTCGAGGCGGTTAGCCGTGGAGACGGCGAGCGGGGGCAGGATTGGACGGTGCGGGTTCAGCAACTGCCCGGTGTGCCCGTAACGCTTCCTGAGCCCGTCTCTGCGGTGCTGCAGGGCGAGCTTTACTGGCGGTTGGATAATCACGTGCAGGCACGCCAGCCAGATTCGGGTGCCCGAGGTGCCGTGGCCGGTGCCATGGCGCAGCGCGACCCAAGCCAAGAGACGCTGAATCGCATCGGATTATTCGTATGGGATTGGCCGGATGGCCCGACGCAGATGACCGAACGGCTGGCACAACTGACGGCGCTGGGGTTCGATACGGCCGATTACACCCACTCGATCAGCGGCCAGGAGGCGGCCGCCGAGTGGCGCGAACGGTGGTTTAACGGCCCGCTGCCGTTTGCCACCGACGGCGTGGTATTAAAACAGGCTGAGCGCCCTGGCGTGCGCAGCTGGTCGTCATCGCCCCCCGAGTGGGCGGTGGCATGGAAGTATCCGTCTCAGCAGGCGCTAGCCCAGGTGCGCGGGGTCGAGTTTCGGGTGGGGCGCACCGGGCGCGTAACGCCGTTGCTATGGCTCTACCCGGTAACTCTGGAAGGGCGGCGTATCAGCCGCGTGTCGCTGGGCTCATTGGAGCGCTGGCAGGAGTGGGACGTGCGCCCAGGTGACCAAGTGGCGGTGACGTTGGCGGGCTTGACGATTCCCCGGGTAGACAGCGTGGTGTGGCAAACACGTGAAAGAGCCGCCCTAAGCGCCCCGCCGCCCGAGCGCTATCATCTGTTGAGCTGCTTTACGCTAACGCCCGAGCGAACATCAGAATGCAGCGCCCAACTGCTGGCCCGCTTAACCTATCTCAGCGAGCAGCTGGGCATGCGTGGGATTGGCGAAGGCACTTGGCAGGCACTGATGGAGGCCGGTGTGGTTACGGAACTATTGGGTTGGTTGGAACTGACGCCGGAGCAACTTCAACAGGCCCACGGTATTGGCGCTACCACCGCCGCAGCGCTGATGGCACAGTTCGACGCGGCGCGCCAAGCGCCCTATGCGACATGGCTGACGGCGCTGGGAATGCCCCTCGGTGGCGACGCTGAGCTAGGTGACTGGTACACCCTAACAGGCTACTCCCGAACCGACTGGCAAGCCGTTCCCGGGGTTGGCCCGGTACGCGGCGAAGCGCTCGTTGCCTTCTTCAGCCACCCGGACGTACAGCGCATGGCACGCCAGCTGCAGCAGGCGGGCGTCGATGGGTTTTAACCGAGCCCGGTGAGCCGCAGCATCAGCCCCAGGTAGAGCGGGATCAACAGCGGCGCCAGCAGTGTGGTGGTGAGTACCGCCAGCGCGCCTTTTTGCGGCTGAATGCCTAGCTCCATCGCCACGACCACCACGTTAGAGGCCATGGGCACCACGCCCAGCAGCAGCAGTGCCATTGCAAGCTCTGGCGCCAGCGGCATGAACTGCTGGAGCGCCAGCACCGCCCCCAGCATTACCAGTGGCCAGAGCAGATAGCGCAGGCCCACGCAGGTCGCCACAAAGCGCGTATCCCACGCGGCGAGGGTGACCTGGCTTAACGTCATGCCAATGATCATCATGCCCAGCAGGGTATAGGTGGCGGGAAAGACCGCTAATGAACTCATCAGTGATTCCGGCAGCGTGGCGTTGAGCGCGTTTAGCAGCAGCGCTAAGAGAAACGCATAGACCAGCGGCAGACGAACAATTTTGGCCAAGCTCTGGCGTACCGAGAAGTGGCCCCGGGCGCTCAAATAAAACCCCACCGTGAACTCATACAGGTTGATGCCCAGCATGCAGAAGAGATACAGCGTCACCCCTTCCGGCGGTAGCAGAATCAGCGCGACGGGCAGCCCAAAGTAGCCGGTATTACCGGTGCCAGAAGAGAACGCCAGCAGCGCGCCTTCCTGCGGGCCAAAGCGGTGTTGGGTAGCCCAGCGCACGGCCAGTGCCATGGCGCTGACCAATAGAAACATCGCCAGGGTGAGCACCAAATACTCTAAGGTGGGGCCGCCATTCATCAGCGCGCGAAAAATTGTCAGCGGCGCAATCAGGTACACCAGCAGTGTGGCGATCGGGCGCGGGTCTATTTTCAACCGTTGGGCGGCAATAAAGCCGAGCCCCACATACCCTAATAGCATAAGCAGCGGGCCCATTAGAGCGCTGGGTGCTAAGTCCATATCTTCTCCTTGATAGACGCGGTGGTGCCAACATGAGCCGAATTGAAGGTCGACCGTGGAATCTTTCATTAGCCGCTGCGCGGCGAAGCAGCGAGAATACCCTAAATAATGATCACGTTACCGCACTGCGAGGATAAACCATGAGCAGCCAAGAGCATCCGTTAGGTATTAGCTTTGAATTCTTTCCGCCCAACACCGATGCAGGTCGGGAGAAGCTAATTCACGTGCGTGATGAGCTAGCCGCTCGTAACCCGCGTTTTTTCTCGGTCACCTACGGCGCGGGTGGCTCCACCCAGGCGCGCACTCGGGATATCGTGCGCACCGTTAGCCAAAGTGGCATCACCACGGCGCCGCACCTCTCCTGCATCGGCAGCGAAAAGGCCCAGCTGCGCGATTTACTGGCGCAGTACCGGGAAGAGGGCGTCGATAGCCTAGTGGCCCTGCGCGGTGACATGCCCTCCGGGATGGCCAGTATCGGCGAGTTGCGCTACGCCAATGAATTGGTAGAGTTCATTCGTAATGAGACAGGCGACCACTTCGACATCGCGGTAGCGGCGTATCCGGAATCTCATCCACAGGCCCCCAGCCTCGATAAGGATGTGGAAAACTTTGCCCGCAAGATGAATGCGGGTGCCAACATGGCGATTACCCAGTACTTCTTTACTGCCGATGCCTATTTCCATTTCGTCGATAAAGCGCGGGCGCTGGGCGTCGAGCAGCCGATCATTCCCGGCATTATGCCGATTACCAACTACACCAAGCTGGCGCGGTTTTCCGATGCCTGCGGCGCGGAAATTCCCCGCTGGATTCGCAAGCAGTTAGAAGCCTACGGCGATGACAGCGACGCCATTGCGGCCTTCGGTACCGATGTAGTGACTCGCCTGTGTGAACGCCTGCTCGATGGTGGCGCGCCAGGCCTGCACTTCTACACGCTGAATCAGGCAGCCCCGGTGTTGAAGGTGGTGGATAACCTGAGCTAACGCTGTCTCCTGTTGATGATACCGGCCTGCATCCTTGATGCAGGCCGGTTTTTTTATGGCCATTTAACCGGTATCTAGCGCTTTGTGGCGTTCGGCACGCGCCGTATGATGCCTGCTCGTTTTGCGCTTTGAGAAGGAGCACCACACGATGTGGTTGATCACTGCCATGTTCGCATTAACCTACCTGGGAATGGCAGTGGGCCGATTGCCTGGCCTGCAGGTAGACCGCTCTTGGATGGCCCTCGCGGCGGCGTGTGTGCTGCTGGTGACCGGCACCGTTCAGTTGGAGGAGATTGCAGGCCATATCGACATCGGCGCGCTGGTGCTGCTTATGGCGCTCATGCTGGTGTCGGCGCAGTTTGGCTTTTCAGGGGTGTATCACCAGCTGTCAGAGTGGATGGCGCGGTATGCGGAGCATCCCAGCAAGCTGCTACTCGGAGTGGTGCTGTTAGGCGGCGTGCTATCGGCGCTGCTGGTCAACGATATTGTCGCTTTTGCGCTGACACCGCTGCTGTGCCAGACCCTGCTGGCGCGGGGGCTAGATCCACGCCCATTTTTGTTGGCCCTGGCGATGTCCTGTAACGCCGGATCGGCAGCTAGCCTGATAGGCAACCCGCAGAATATTTTGATTGGTCAGGCGGGCGACTTAGCGTTTTGGGATTACAGCGTGCAAGCCGCTGTCCCTGCGGTGGTCGCGCTGATGACAACCTACAGCGTCATCTGGCTCGCCTGGCGGCGGCGCTGGTGGCTCAGTGGCCCAGCTTCGGTGCCATTGGCAACGGCGCCTGTGGCAGAAAGCCTTCGCTATAAGCCACTGTTGGCTGCTGTTGCCTTGCTGGTGCTGTTCTCGACACCGCTACCCCGCGAATGGTCGGCGCTGGCCGTGGCGCTGGTATTGATGATGTCGCGCCGGGTAGCCAGCCACCGCTACACCCACGCCGTCGATTGGAACCTGCTTCTGCTGTTTGTGGGCTTGTTTATTGTCACGGGCAGCGTGGCATCGCTGCCAGAGGCTAGCGCGGTAGTGAATCGTCTGGTCGGTGAAGGCGGGCTGCCCAGCGATGCGTGGAGTATCGCGGGTATTTCGCTGGTGGCCAGTAACGTGATTGGCAACGTGCCTTTTGTGGTGCTGCTGTTGGGGTTATTCCCTGCGCTGTCAGAGCCCACCCTCGTTATGCTGGCGGTGATGTCGACCCTGGCCGGGAACCTGCTGCTGATCGGCAGCGTGGTGAACCTGATTGTGGCAGAGGGCGCGAAGCGCCAAGGTGTTCACCTTGGGTTTATAGAATTCGCGAAAGTGGGGGTGCCTGTCACCCTGCTATCGATGCTGGCCGCAGCGCTCTGGTTCACGCTGCGCTGAGCGTCATACGCCGTGTGCTAGGCGCACAAAAAAGCCGGAACCTCTCGGTTCCGGCTAGTGCGTAGCTTGGCTTTAGTAACGTAACGGTTTAAGCAGCGCTTGCCGTTGCCTTGCCTTTGCCACCATGCTGCTTGCGCTGCATGATAAACAGCACTGTACCAATCGCTAAGCCCGCGATGTCGGTATAGATGCCGCCGTAGATCAAGAATATGGCACCGACCAGCATGACTAGGCGCTGGGGTAAGTTCACCGGACCGAAGAACCACTTCTGAACCATGCCCGAGAGCAACACAATGCCTAGCGTGGCGGTCAGGCCGACACGCAGGATCTGCATGGCGGAGCCTTCCATCAGCATGGCCGGGCTGTAGAAGAACATGAACGGCACGATAAACGCCGCCAAGCCAATCTTGAACGACGCCACCGAGGTGCCCATGGGGTTGTCCCCAGAGATACCGGCCGCCGCGTAAGAGGCCAGCGCCACCGGCGGAGTAATGGCTGACACTACCGCGAAGTAGAACACGAAGAAGTGAGCAATCAGCGGCTCGATGCCGATGTTGATCAACCCCGGTGCGACGACCGATGCCGCCACCGCGTAAGCCGCCGTGGTCGGCATGCCCATTCCCAGCAGAATGCTGATCAGCATGGCGAAGAACAGCGCCAGCAGTTGGCTAACGCCCGCCAAGCCCAACAGCAGAGAGGAGAAGCGCGCGCCAACGCCGGTCAGCGAGATAACGCCCACAATCAAACCCGCGCAGGCACACACGGCAATGATCTGAATAGACATGGTGCCGGCTAGCTGCAGCGCTCTTAGAATGGCGCGCAAGCCCATCTTGTTGGGTGAAATCCAGCTCACCACGGCAGCAGAGGCAGTGGCCAGCGTACCCGCGCGGATCACCGAGTAGCCCATGAACAGCGCCACGATCAAAATGATGATCGGCGCGAACAGGTAGACTTGCTTCACTAGCTTGGAGAACAGCGGAATCTCATCTTTGCGCATGCCGCGCATGCCTTTACGGGCGGCTTCAAAGTCGACCATAAAGTAGATAGAAGCAAAGTAAAGAATGGCAGGAATAATCGCGGCAATGGCGATTTCGGTATAAGGAATACCGGTCACTTCCGCCATGATGAACGCACCCGCGCCCATGATGGGCGGCATGATCTGACCACCGGTCGAGGCTGCAGCTTCGATCGCCCCTGCACTACGAGCGGGGTAACCCACCTTCTTCATCAGCGGGATGGTCAGGGAGCCGGTGGAGACCACGTTACCAGCAGATGTACCGTTGATCATCCCCATCAAACCGGAGGCAAAGATGGCGACTTTCGCCGGGCCGCCGCGAGCACGACCTGCAGCAGCAAAGGCGAAGTTGACGAAGTAGTCGCCCACTTTGGAGGCCTGCAAGAACGCGGCAAAAATGATGAACAGAATGATGTAGGTAGAGGAGACCGCCGTCGTCGGGCCAAGAATCCCCGCATCGGTATAGACCTGGCTAAAAAAGCGCTGGACCGACAGGCCAGGGTAGCCCAGGAAGCCGGGTAAATAGGGGCCTGCGAAGACGTAGGTTAGGAACACGGCCGAGATGACGACCAGCGCCAATCCTGCCACACGGCGAGTCAGTTCGAGAATCAGCAGCGAGCCCGCGATGGCTGCCCAGGAGATACCAGGAGGCGCAAACGAGGTGCCGGTGGACATCCGCATGTTGGTGTTAAACGCCATCAGCAGGTAGCCCGCGCTGGCCAGTGCACATACCATGAGCACTAAGTCGGCAGGGTTAAAACGGTGGCGGGCTTGGCGGTAGAACCAGGAGAGCACGATGGCAACCGCCGTGGTGGCCATTAGCGGATAGCCAAAGTGCAGCGTTTCCACGGCCGGGTCGATGCGCATGGCACCGCCGTTGATGGCCTGCTGCATCAAGAATACTTGCACCAGCGAGTAAACCGCAGGAACCAGCAGCGCATAGCTCACCCATTTCAGCCAAGCAGGGGAGGCCTGCTGGTCATCTTCAGCAAAGCGGGCACCGGCAAACAGCCCGTAACCCAAAATTAATGCACCGGCGATGTGTACGATACGGAACGACCAGGTTTCCATGGGGTACACGTTGAGTGAAAACAGGTGGAAACCTGAATAGGCAATCGCCAGTGCTGCAAATAATAGGAACTGCCAGCCAACGAACAGGCGGCGGTTGGGCTCAACAACTTCTTCATCGACGCCATCAGCAATCGATTCTGGCGTTGATGAAGCAGCTAAGGCGTCATCCTTGAGGCCGTTGGGGTCTTGGTCGGTATTGTGACTCATCAGAGGTCACCCTCACAGCAAAAGCAGAGAAAGGGGGCAGTAGCGAACGCTGCCCCGCCCGACAGGGTCGGCAGCGGGGCAGCGCGATGGTGCGTGGAGCTTACTTGATCATGTCGTCAGAGATATCGTAACCGTTCTCTTCGTACCAGCGTGCTGCGCCTGGGTGGAAAGGCAGTACCGTGTTGTGCACGATGTTTTCCGGAATGCTGGTTTCAGCACTGCGGTGTACGTCGCGCATACGATCATTGTTTTCCATCGTGGCTTTCGTGACTTCATAGATGAAGTCTTCCGGCAGGTCACAGCCAGCAATCGCGAAGTTCCACATGGAAACGGCGCGAGCATCCTCTTCCAGCGTGGTGTAAGTGCTAGCCGGGATGGTGAACTCAGCGACCGGGAAGGCGTCTAGCACAGTCGCCAGCTCTTCTTCGGTAAACTCAATAATGTTCACGTCGGTTTGGACTTCCAGCTGGCTAACTGCCGGAATCGGGATGCCCGCAGCGAAGGCGACAACGTCCAGCAGGCCGTCCTGAAGCTGGCCGCCCAGGTCAGACCAGCCGCCATTACGGCGGTCGAAGTTTACGCCCAGGGTTTCCAGCATGGCCGGGAAGTAGGTGTCAGAGGTAGACGCCGCCGGGCCGAAACCGATGCGCGCACCGTCGGGGATGTCGGAAATAGATTCAATACCGGAGCTAGAGAGCGCAGCGATAGAGAACGGGGTTTCATACATCGGGAACAGCGCGCAAACGTTGTCCATGACTAGGCCAGGTGCCAGCGGGCTTTCGCCTTTGATGGCATCAGACGCCGGACCCATAGTGGTTAGGCCAAACGCCATGTCGCCACTGTGCACTAGCGCCAAGTTTTGGGTCGGGCCGCCGGTGACTTCGCCGCCGCCAGAAACGTCTAGTTCTTCAGCAATGAAGTTCGCCCAGCCAGAGCCATAAACGAAGTAGGTGCCGCCTTGACTTGCCGTACCAACAGTAAAGTTAGTGGGCCATTCAGAGCGGTCCGCATGGGCAGTGCCTGCAGCAAGTAACGCGCTGCCTGCGAGCAGAGCGACAGTTTTGGGCATCGTATTGCGCATGGCGAGATTTCCTAAGCTGTTATTGGGATTATCGTCTGGCGTGTGTAAACACCGCCAGTGCTTCATCATTAAGCAGCTTATATAGAGCGATACTTGTGCCACATATACGATTTAATATAGAAATCAATGCATTAAAAATTTGCTCTTCAACTTTGGTTGAAAAGCAAAAGCCATTAAGTGTCTGGCTTTTCGCACGCTCTAGATAGGGTTGTGTGCGGTTTTTCGCACACTTTTCAAAGGGGGCTAGCGCCTAGCGATGCAGCCGCTGCACCGCTAGAGAGGGGCATTATTTGTTTTTACCTGGGTCAAGAATGCGAACCGGTTGCACATCCTGGATTTTTTGCTCATCACGCACCTGATTCACTCGTGTAGTGAGCTCGGGGGCCGCTTCGTCTTCAATGGGCAGCTGTTCGAAGAAATCACAGCTCACGCATTCACGGTAGCGGATGCCGTGCTGCTCCCACGCACGAATGCGGTCCATGGCGGCACAGCGGGGGCAGGTCACGCCTGCAATAAAACGTTTAATACTCGACATACATACACTCCCAACGTGCGGCGGCAACGCCGCCGCACCGGATAAAAATAGCCAGCTTAGGCGGCGCGAATACCGCTATGGCGCAGCAGCGGTTCGACGCTAGGTTCGCGGCCTCGGAAGGCACGGAATAGCTCGGCGGCATCCCGCGCACCGCCTTGCTCCAGAATCTCTTCGCGAAAGCGCTGGCCAGTGTCTGGGTCAAAAATCCCGGCTTCTTCAAAGGCGCTCCAGGCATCGGCAGAGAGCACTTCTGCCCATTTATAGCTGTAGTAGCCCGCTGCGTAGCCGCCTGCAAAGATGTGGCTGAAACTATTTTGGAAGCGGTTGAAGTCGACTACGGGAACGACAGAGGTTTGGCGACGCACGTCGTCGAGCAGCGTCTGAACATCGCTGGCCGAAGGCGCTTCCAGCTCGTGATGGAGGCGTAGGTCGAACAGAGAAAACTCGATCTGACGCACCATGCCCATGGCGGACTGGAAGTTTTTCGCCGCTTGCAGGCGCTCGAACAGAACGTCCGGCAGCGGTTCGCCGGTTTCCACATGTTTCGCCAGCAGGTCGAGGCCTTCCCGCTCCCAGCAATAGTTCTCCATGAACTGGCTGGGCAGCTCCACGGCATCCCAGGCGACGCCGTTGATGCCCGAGACATCGGCCACCTCTTGCTTGGTCAGCATATGGTGCAGGCCGTGGCCAAACTCGTGGAACAGTGTGGTCACTTCATCATGGGTCATCAGAGCAGGTTTGCCGCCCACCGGCGCGGTGAAGTTGCAGGTCAAAAACGCCACCGGTAGCTGCACGCCGCTCTCGGTTTGACGACGTACCCGGCAGTCAGCCATCCACGCGCCGCCACGCTTGCCTTCACGGGCGTAGAGATCTAAGTAAAAACCGGCAATCGGTTTGCCCTGCTCGCTGATGCGGTAAAAGTGGACGTCGTCGTGGTAACTCGGAGCGCTTTTATCCTGCTCTATTTGAACGTTGTAGAGGCGCTCAACGACCTGGAATAAGCCGTCGACAACCCTGGGCGCAGGGAAGTAGGGCCGCAGCTGCTCTTGGGAAATATCGTAGCGCGCTTCGCGCAGCTTTTCGCTGGCATAAGCGACATCCCAAGGTTTAAGAGAATCGATGCCAAGCTCATCACGGGCGTAGGCACTCAGCTCGACAAACTCCTCCTTCGCTTGCGGCTTGGCGCGGTGGGCAAGGTCTTCCAAGAAGTCCAGCACCTGTGCTGGGGAGTCCGCCATTTTGGTAGTTAGCGAGTAGTCGGCGTAGGTGTCGAAGCCGAGCAGGCGCGCCAGTTCCTGACGCAGGGCCAGAATCTCTTCCAAAATGGGGGCGTTATCGAACTTGCCCGCGTTGGGCCCCTGGTCGGAGGCGCGGGTCACAAAGGCGGTATACACTTCTTCGCGCAGCTCGCGGCTGTCGGCGTAGCTGACGATGGGGAAGAAACTGGGGAAATCCAGCGTAATGCGGTAGCCATCAACGCCTTTAGCGTCTGCCAGGGCTTTAAGAGTTTCCAGAGCGCTCTCAGGAACGCCTGCCAGCGCGTCGCGATCCTGAATGTCTTTATGCCACGCCTGGGTGGCGTCCAGCACGTTGTTGGAGAACTGGTTAGAAAGCGTAGAGAGGCGGGACTGAATCTCGCCGTAGCGCGACTTCTTATCCGCCGGTAGGTCGACCCCGGCCAAACGGAAATCGCGCAGGGCGTTATCCACCGTGCGCTGCTGGGCGCCTGTTAACGTTGCCCAGCTCTCGCTCTCTTTTAGCGCCTGCCAGCCTTTGAATAGCCCTTCGTGCTGACCGACCCAGGTGCCAAACGCAGAGAGTTTTTCCAGGCAGGCTTGGTAGGCGTCGCGCAGCTCGGGGGTGTTCATGGTGCCGTTAAGATGCGATACCGGCGACCAGGCTTGGGAAAGGCGGTCGTTCACTGCTTCCAACGGGGCGGCAAAGTTTTCCCAGGTGGGGGGCGTGGCCGCCGCCTGCTGGGCAAGGCGGTCGATGGCTTCGCGGCTCTCGTCAAGCAGCGTTTCCACGGCGGGCACCACGTGATCGGCACGAATGTCGGCGAAGGGGGGAAGCTCGTGGCTCTCTAGCAACGGGTTGCGGGACATAAGCACCTCGGTAGCAATCAAGTTAGGGGCGCACAAAACATGCGCTGATGATGACACAGTGCGGGCAGTGAGGCGCTGTTTCAATGCTTGACCCGCTGCAAGCGTTTGGCCTGGGGGCAGGCGCCTGCTAGTCTTGCCGCCTTTCTGTATCCGTAATCAGCGAGTGTCACCAATAAGTGCCACCCATGGCAGGAGCAAGTGATGAGTGAAACGCTAGAGCGCTGGGGGTCGAAGCGGGCCTTTATCTTGGCGGTAACAGGTGCTGCGGTTGGGCTGGGTAATATTTGGCGCTTTCCGTATGTCGCGGGGGAGAACGGCGGCGCCGCCTTTTTGTTGATCTACGTGGGGTTTGTGCTGTTGTTGGGTATTCCCGTGATGATGGCGGAAATCCTCATTGGGCGTGCCGGGCGGCGCGGGCCGATGCAAGCCTTAGGCGCATTGGCGTCAGAAGCGGGGGCTTCCCGGTACTGGCGCTGGCTGGGGCTGTTTGGTGCGTTTACGGTGTTCTGTATTTTGTCGTTTTACTCGGTGGTGTCGGGTTGGTCGATTGAGTTTTTAGTCGCTTCGGTGAACGGCAATTTTGACGGCGCCAGTGCCGCTGAGATCGGTGCAGGGTTCGACGCGTTTCTGGCGAATCCTGGGCTGCTGATCTTCAATCACTCGCTGTTCCTCTTCATGACCATGACGGTGGTGGCAGCCGGGGTGGCCAAAGGGCTCGAGCGGCTCAACAACTTGCTGATGCCGCTGCTATACGGTTTGCTGTTGTTATTAGCTATTTATGCCACTACTACGTCGGGCTTTGGTACCGCGCTGTCGTGGCTCTTTCTGCCCTCGTTCGAGGACGTGACGCCCGCGGTCGTATTGCATGCCATGGGCCATGCCTTCTTTACGCTGGCAGTCGGTGCCTGTGCGCTGATGGCGTACGGGGCTTATATGCCCGATGAGCAGAGCCTGCCGAAGGCGGCCTTTGCCGTGACGGTGCTGGATATTAGCGTGGCGCTGCTGGCGGGCATTGCGATTTTCTCGGTGGTGTTTGCCCAGGGCATGGACCCCGCCGATGGACCAGGGCTGATGTTCGTGACGCTGCCCATCGCGTTTTCCGAGTTGCCCTGGGGCTCGTTCTGGCTCAGCGTATTTTTCCTGCTGCTGCTGCTGGCCACCTGGACCTCGGCGATCAACCTTGCCGAGCCGATGGTGGCCACGTTGCAGGGGCTGGGCTGGCGGCGCAGTATCTCGACCGCCGTGGTGGCGATCAGTGTCTGGCTTCTTGGCCTACTATCGGCATTCTCGTTCTCGACGCTGGCCGAGTTTAGGCCGCTGTTCGGGCGTAACGTGTTCGAACTGGTGAGCAGTATTCCGCCCGATATTTTCCTGCCCTTGGGTGGTTTGCTGATTGCTACCTTTGCCGCTTGGGTGATGCCGCAAGCACTGGTCGTGAAAGCGCTGGGCGTAGGTGATGGTGGCTATGTCATGTGGCGCAATATCGTTCGCTGGGTCTCGATTCCACTGACGTTTATTGTTCTACTCGGTGGGTTGCTATAGTGCTGTCATCCCGCGTCGTCACGAAACGCGAAATGCTTTAGAGGAGTGTGCCATGAGCAGTGCCCTAAGGACGTATCAAGGAGTCTCGCCGCAGTTGGGTGAGCGTGTCTACATCGATCCCGCCAGCGTAGTCATCGGTAATGTCACGCTAGGCGATGACTGCTCAGTCTGGCCAATGACGGTGATCCGTGGCGATATGCACCGCATTACCATCGGTGCGCGCACCAGCGTTCAAGATGGCAGCGTGCTGCACATCACTCACGCAAGTGACTTCAACCCCGATGGTTTTCCGCTCACCATTGGCGATGATGTCACTATCGGCCATAAAGCCATCCTGCATGGCTGCACGCTAGGCAGCCGTATTTTGGTGGGCATGGGCGCGATTGTGATGGATGGCGCAGTGGTTGAAGACGAGGTGATTATTGCCGCTGGCGCGGTGGTGACACCGGGTAAACGGCTGGAAAGCGGCTACGTTTATGCCGGTAACCCAGCGAAGGCGCTGCGCCAGCTTAAGGAGAAAGAGCGGGCTTTCTTCCCCTACACCGCAGGCAATTACGTTAAGTTAAAAGATCAGTTCCTTATGGAAGCCGCCGAAGCACGCTAAGCGTTTGCCTTACCACTCTTTTTTCTAACATAGCCATGTTGCGCGCACTGAAAATCTGGTAATTTATCCAGTTTTCTAGGGTGCCGCGACATGGCTAATTTTCGCACGCATATAACGGTTGCAGCAGCGGGCGGCACGCTAATGGCTTACGTTGGCTGGCAGGCGCAGTGGTGGGTAGCTCCACAAGCCCTGCTAGTCATTGCCCTGGTGGCCTTTGGCGGTATTCTCCCCGACATTGATGCTGACCGTTCTCGCTCTATCCGGCTGATTTTTAATATTTTATCAGTGCCTTCGCTGGTGCTGGGTGTGCTGTTGCTGCAGCCGTGGTTAACCCCTGGGTTGCTGCTGGTGGCGTGTGGTGGCATCTATTTTTCAGTGCGCTATTTAGCGTCCGTGCTGTTTTCGCGCTTGACTGTTCATCGGGGGATTTGGCATTCGTTGATGGCGGCAATGCTGTGTGCGTTAGCCACCGCCGCGTTGAGCTACCATTTGCTGGCCCAGCCAGCGTGGTTAGCGTGGTCCCATGGGGCGGCGGTGTTGTTTGGATTCCTCATTCACCTGAGCTTAGATGAGCTGTTTAGCGTTGACTTGGAAGGGGCGCGACTTAAGCGCTCGTTTGGTACGGCGCTTAAGCTGGGCGATGGCCGTCGTCCCCTCTCCAACGTATTGATGCTAATTGCGCTGCTGGTACTGACCCCGTGGGTGCCGCCTTGGGGCGTACTGCTAGAGCTGTTTCATCAGGGTTCGCTGCTGTGGCGGTAGTCGTCTGCGCTAAGGCCGTGTTTCTTTAGCTTGTCGTAAAAGGTTTTGCGGGGAATGCCTAAGTGGCGGCAGACATCGGTAACGCGGCCGTGGTGGCGGGCCAGCGATTGGCTGATCAAGCTCTTCTCGAATAGCTCTACCTGACGCGGCAGAGTGGGTTCTTGCGTATCTGCCGCGCCGCCTTCCAGCAGCACATCCAGGCGGTAGTCAAACGCTGCGCCTAACAGCACGTAGCGTTCCGCTAGATTGCGCAGCTCGCGGACGTTTCCCGGCCAGTCGTGGGCCAGCAGGGCCGCTACTGCGTGGCTATCCAGGGTGGGCGCTTCCAGGCCGCTGCGGTTGGCGGCGACCACGGCAAAGTGTTGGAACAGCAGCGGGATATCTTCCCGTCTTTCCCGCAGGGCAGGCAGCGGTAGCGTCACGACGTTCAGTCGGTAGTAAAGATCCTCGCGAAAGCGGCCCTCTTCAGCGGCGACTTTAAGATCTACCTTGGTGGCCGCAATGACCCGAATGTTGAGCGGCACGGCTTCGTTGGCCCCTAGGCGCTCCACGCTGCGCTCTTGCAACACGCGCAGCAGCTTCACCTGCAGGGCCAGCGGCATCGACTCAATTTCATCCAAAAAGACCGTGCCACCATTGGCGTGTTCAAACTTGCCAATGCGCCGTTCAACGGCGCCGGTAAACGCGCCTTTCTCATGGCCAAACAGCTCAGATTCAATGGTGTTTTCCGGCACCGCACCGCAGTTAATCGCCATAAAGGGGCTGTTACGCCGGGCGCTACGTTCGTGAATGGCTCGTGCGACCAGGTCTTTGCCGGTACCCGTTTCGCCAAACAGCAGCACGTCGGCTTCGACTTGGCTGATGCGTTGAATCATCGCGGCAAGCCGGGAGATTACCTGGGTACGCCCTACTAGGCGGGGGCCGAGCGCGGCCTGCTGAACTTCCAGCTCGGCTTTTAAACGCAGGTTCTCAAGGCTTAGCTGGCGCTTTTCGATGCCACGTCTCACCACATCCAGCAGCTGGTCGCCAGCAAAAGGCTTTTCCAGAAAATCCCAGGCGCCTGCCCGCATCGCCTCCACGGCGGTGGAGATATCGCCATGGCCGGTGATCAGGATGATCGGCAGAGTGGCGTCGCGGCTATGCAGCTCATGCAGCAACTCCATACCACCCATGCCCGGCATGCGGATATCGCTGACAATCACGCCTGGGAAATCAGGTGGCAGAGCGGCTAGGGCCTGTTCGGCCGATTCAAAGCAGTGGGGCGTATAGCCCGCAAGTTCTAACGTTTGGCTGGCGGTGATACGCAGATGCGGTTCGTCGTCGATCACCATGACCGGCAGCGTCGACGGCTCATGCATGGGGTTGATTCTCCTGTTTTAGACGGGCAGTAGAGGGCTCCGGGGCCGTTGAGCGTGGCAAGGTGACTGTGAAACAGGCACCACCCATCGCGAGATTCGTGGCCTGCAGCTTGCCGCCAAGATCTTCCATAATACGCGAGGAAATAGAGAGTCCTAGCCCTAACCCGCTACCAGGTGCTTTGGTGGTAAAAAAAGGCTCAAAAATATGCCCAAGGTGGTCGGTCGCGATCCCCGGCCCGCTGTCCAACACGCTAATGGTGATTTGCTCTTTACTGATCTCGGCGCTGAGGGTTAAGACAGGCTGTTTAGCTTCTTTCATCGCCTGTACGGCATTGCCTATCAAGTTAACGAGTACTTGCTCCAAGCGTACTAAGTCACCTTTGACCCAGAGAGTCTCGTCAGGCCACTGTTGAACCACACGGATACCATCATCGCGTAGTCGGCTATGGAAGAGGCGTAGCGCATACTCAATACACGCTTGGACAGAGATGGTTTCTTGGCGCTCGCTGCTTTTGCGAGAGAACTGGCGTAGCTGGGCGCTGATATCGGCCATTCGTTCAGTGAGCTCAACAATCTGCGCTAAATTGGCGTCGGCGCTCTCAATCCGCGATAGCTCAATAAAGCGCCGTGCGTTTTCAGCATAGGCACGAATCGCTGCTAAAGGTTGGTTGAGTTCGTGGTTAATCCCGGCGGCTAATTGCCCAAGCACGGCCAGCTTCGCGGCTTGAATAAGTTCGTCCTGAGTTTGGCGTAAGTTGGCCTCGGCGCGCCGGCGCTCTTCAATCTCATCAGAGAGGCGTTGGTTGCTGGCGACTAAGTCGCGGGTACGACGCTCGACGCTGACTTCAAGCTCATCTCGCACGCGGGCTAACGTTTGGCGCTCCCGCTCGGCAAACGCTTCACGTTCCCGGCGTAGTCTCAGGCGTTGCCAGCCAATGCCCCCTGCTAGGGCGATGACGCCGTAGAGTCCTCCCGCCATGAAGGCAGCAATCCACTGGGCGTTCATGACCGGTGTCAGTGGCTTGAGAATATGCATTTGCCAGCCAAACTCAGGAATCGGCCGCGTTAGGCTTAAATAGCGCCCGCCGCTGAGTGGGCCATGCGCAAAGCTCACTAGGTAACTACCGGGCCCGTATGGGGTATTCAATTGAATCCCGGACGGCGTTAGCGGCTCCATGGCATAACGGCGGGTTTCGCGGAGCGCGTCGCGCTGCTCGTCGCTCAGCGGATAGAGAGCGTTCATGCGCAGTTCGGGGTGGCTGGCCATAAAGATGATGTTGTCGCTGTCGGTGACGAACAGCTCGGCGTCCTGCTCGGCCCAGCTCTCCTCGACATCATCAAGCAGCACTTTGACGACGATCACGCCATCCGGCTTGGCATCAGGAGAGGTATCATCCAACCAAACCGGTGAGGAGAAGTAGTAACCGCGCTCCAGAGACTTGATGCCTAACCCAAAAAATCGTCCCTGGCCGCCTGCGATGGCATCCGAGTAGTAGCTGCGAAAAGAATAGTTCTGGCCAATGAAGGTGTTGGGGCGATGCCAGTTGCTGGCGGCAATGGTGTCGGCATTCCG
Organism: Vreelandella lionensis; assembly: GCF_044543515.1. Taxonomy (NCBI): domain Bacteria; kingdom Pseudomonadati; phylum Pseudomonadota; class Gammaproteobacteria; order Oceanospirillales; family Halomonadaceae; genus Vreelandella; species Vreelandella lionensis. The sequence goes on from NZ_JBITWC010000035.1 coordinate 29,626, forward strand.
GTCAAGCAAGTAGACATCTGAGACTCCCGACGTAAAGCGAAAGCGATCCAGCAGCAGGTTGAGCGGCATAGGGTCTTGGCTATCAGGAGAGTCCAAAAAGCGCTGAACGCCTTCACGCGTGGCGAGCATTTGTGGCAGGTAGTCGTAGCGCAGCAGATAGCCGTTCAAGTTGGCCGCGGAGAGGCGTAGCTCGTTCTCGGCATCATCCTGAAGATTCGAAAGTGCCTGTTCACGAGCGAGCTGGGCCGCCTGCCACATAAACAGCAGTAGCCCAACGGGAATGGCGATAAGCCATAGCAGACGCCAGCGTCGCGCGGTAGGGCTGAGATGACTGCTCATGCCGGGTTGCTGGTGCCCTGGGCACGGCGTAATGCACGCTGAGCCCGTGTTTCGGCTCTGGCCATTTCAAGCAGGCCCTCTTCCACGTACACCAAGTGTTCATGGGCGCGGGTGCGAGCATCTTCAGCACGGCCTTCTAAAATGGCATCTAGCAAGGCACGGTGCTGCTTCATCAATTGGGTGCGTGAGTCGGGTTTGGCAAACAGATGCGCCAAATTGTCCACGATGCTCTGTTCCAGCAGATGAAAAATGCCTCGGATCGTGTGAAGCAGCAGAACGTTATGGGCGGCCTCCGCAATAGCTAGGTGAAAGGCGGCGTCTAGTTTTGCTTCCTGAGCCGGATCGGCCCCCACAAAGCCACCGTCAAGCTCTTCAAATCGCTGGATCAGCACGGCTTTATCGGCAGGCGTTGAGCGCAGGGCTGCGTAGTAGGCAGAAATTCCCTCCATGGCATCGCGGAATTCCAGCAGGTCTAAATGGAACTCATTATGGCGGGAGAGCATTTCCAACAACGGATCGGTATAGCCGTTATTCAGCGTCTCGTTCACGAACGTACCGCCACCTTGGCGGCTAGTGAGCAGGCCGCGAGCCGCCAGTTTTTGAATCGCTTCTCGCAACGATGGCCGCGAGACGCCAAAACGCTCGGCAAGCTCTCTTTCAGGCGGCAAACGCTGGCCAGGCTTTAGGCTGCCCTCTAGGATCATGGCTTCTAAGCGCTCGGTAATGACATCGGCGAGGCGCTGCTGGCGGAGCGGTGGATAGGTCATTGAAAAATGCTCCTTTAATTGGTAAGACCAATAATAGAGCGTTTCATTATCTTGCTCAAGCGTCATGGCGGCGTTCATGGGCAATTATCAAGCAGCCTATGTATTTGAACTAAAGTATAGGCGCTTAAGACGCGCTGGCAGCCATCTTCGTTTGACACGCTCGTGTCATCTCATTAACGTTGACAAGTTACTCTTGTAAATTGGTAATACCAATATTGGTTTGGTCGCAGGCGTGTTGATGTTAACGGTGTGCGTGATTGTAAAACCCTCGTTAGCGAATTAACGCCTACTCTTAATGGCTACTTATAAGAACGCCTCCATTGCACAGGGCCCGTCATGATCATTTCAGCCTCCACGGACTACCGGCAAGCTGCTAAGCGCCGCCTTCCTCCCTTTCTCTTTCACTATGCCGATGGCGGGTCGTACGCAGAGCATACGCTAAGACGTAACGTTGATGACCTTCGCGATGTCGCGCTGCGCCAACGGGTGCTGAAAGATATGTCGTCGCTCTCACTAGAAACCGAGCTGTTTGGTGAAAAGCTGGCGATGCCTGTTGCCTTAGCCCCTGTGGGCTTGGCAGGAATGTACGCAAGACGTGGTGAAGTGCAGGCAGCGCGTGCGGCAACGAAAAAGGGAATACCTTTTACACTATCTACCGTATCAGTGTGCCCGATTGCTGAAGTGGCCGCCGCTGTGGAGCGCCCTATCTGGTTTCAGCTTTATGTACTGAAAGATCGTGGCTTTATGAAGCACGTGCTGGAGCGGGCGAAAGAGGCAGGCGTGAAAACACTGATTTTTACCGTCGATATGCCGGTGCCCGGTGCGCGCTATCGAGATGCTCACTCTGGAATGAGCGGTAAGAATGGCCCTATGAAGCGCATGCTGCAGGCAGCAATGCATCCTTTATGGGCGTGGGACGTTGGTATTCATGGTCGCCCCCACGACCTTGGCAATGTGTCTGATTACCGAGGTAAGCCCACAGAGCTTGAGGATTACATTGCCTGGCTTGGCAATAACTTTGACCCCGCGATCTCGTGGAAGGATCTTGAGTGGATTCGTGAGTTCTGGGATGGCCCGATGATTATCAAGGGTATCCTTGACCCTGAAGATGCTCGCGATGCGGTGCGTTTTGGTGCCGATGGCATTGTGGTGTCGAATCATGGCGGTCGGCAGTTAGATGGTGTGCCTTCTACCGCGCGAGCGCTGCCCGCCATTGCCGATGCTGTTAAAGGTGATCTGGCGATTTTGGCCGACTCTGGGGTGCGCAGCGGGTTAGATGTGGTGCGGATGATTGCCATGGGGGCAGACACTGCATTAATAGGCCGTGCGTTTATCTATGCATTGGCCACGGCAGGAGAGGCGGGCGTTGCTCACCTGCTGGAGCTGTTTGAGAAAGAGATGAAGGTAGCAATGACGTTGACTGGGGCGCGAACCATTGCCGACCTTAGCTCGGAATCGCTGGTATCTAGTGGTATTGCTGCTATTAACCAGTCCTCTTAATAGAGGGCTGTTAAAGTGGCGCTATAAGGTATCAGAACAATATTGGAGTTTTTTTACAAAACCCTCTTGCCAACCCGGCCGCGAATCCGTAAAGTACGCATCCGCTGCCGGGGACGCCCAGCGTTGCCAGCGGTAAAAGAGGTTGAAAAACCTCTGGTTTGTCAGGAAGTTAGAGCCATCTTGTTGTCGTTTAGATCGCTCGCTTCACTCGCTGAAAACAGCGGTTGACAAACACTAGGAAGTGCGTAGAATACGCCTTCCTCGCTGAGGCAACACGGTTCAGGTCATCGAGCCAGCACAGCGAAACAGCTCTTTAACAATTTGATCAGGT
>NZ_JBITWC010000036.1:0-29908 GCF_044543515.1 Vreelandella lionensis
CAGAGCGAGAAGCCATGTATTATGAGCAACAGAGTCAGGCAAATAAGGCTGCTTGACTCAAACTAACGGGTCTCCGAGAAAGCCGGTACGGTTCATTCCTTCAGGCCGAGCGTCACTTGGCTGAATATTGAACGTTCGATAGCATCCCCATTGTATGTTCGCGCTGCTGCTTGATAGCGCTGTCTAAAATATCCAACAGCGCCTGGTAATCTTCCGGCATGGCGATATCCAGCCCGTGTTGCTCTACGCGCTCTATCGTTGCCTGGGTTTCACGAATCAGCGTTTCTAGCGATAGCGCTACTTGTTCATGCTCATCGGGCTGCATATTCACTTAATAGCCTTGCTGCAAGCGCTGCACACGCGCATACAGCTGTTTAGCGTTTTCAACCGCTGTGGCTTCATACGAATCCAGGGTAAGCAACGTATCTTTGCGCGGGTCGTGCATCGCTGCTTCCAGCTCGTTACGGTAGCGTTTTAGCAGATGCTCCAGGTTCATACGGATCATGGTGAGCTCCAACTGGAACTCCGCCTTCAGCTTGGTGTAACGCTCTTTTTTCTCAGGCGCTGCGCTACTTGCCTCAACAACGGCGCTAATCGTCAGCTTGATCTGCTTTTCAACCGCATTGAGCTTGGGGACGAGGTCGTTGACGACCTCTCGGGCTGAGATGGTGGTGCTGGTTTGAGTCACATTTATTCCTAGCTTTGCTGAATTTTCTATTTTTTATCGCCTTTGGCACACCAATAGCGAGAATGGCTATCATCCCACTAATATTGCCACACCAAAAAATGCAGGGTCAGCTTTCTTACGGAGCGCCGTGTCTTAGAGGCTCTCATTACACAAAAAGGTTTCATAAGCGTATCCAAGCACGCTTTTCGACCATTTGCCCCATCGCATGCGTGGCAAAATAACAAAAATTATGGCTTTTATGCCTTTGTAACAAGGCTTAAGTATCGGGGCAGCTCAACCACATGGCCACACTGTTTGTAACTGGCGGCGCGGGATTCATCGGTAGTGCCGTTGTGCGCTACTTGATGGAGCACACCGACTGGCGCGTAATCAACATTGATAAGCTGACCTACGCATCCAACCTCAGTGCACTGGGCAATGCGCCCACAAACGAACGCCATCATCTAGCGCAGGTAGATATTTGTGATCAAACGGCACTCAAAGCGCTATTTGCACAATACCAGCCAGATGCAGTGATGCACCTTGTAGCCGAGAGCCATGTGGATCGCTCTATCAGCGGGCCAGCGGATTTTATCGCCACCAATATTGTGAGCACCTACACCCTGCTAGAAGCCAGTCGCCACTACTGGCAGGAGTTAGAGGGCAGTAAACGGGAGCAATTTCGCTTTCACCACATTTCGACGGATGAAGTGTACGGCGATTTAGCGCCTGAGGCTCATCCGTTCTCAGAAACAACGCCCTATGCCCCCAGCTCGCCCTATTCGGCAAGCAAGGCAAGCTCTGATCATTTGGTAAAGGCATGGCACCGCACCTATGGCCTGCCTATTGTGGTGACGAACTGCTCAAATAACTACGGACCCTGGCAGCACCAGGAAAAACTCATCCCATTAATCATCAATCGTGCGCTAGCAGGGGAAGCGCTGCCCATTTATGGCGATGGGCAGCAACGCCGCGACTGGCTGTATGTGGATGACCATGCCATAGCGCTCTACCGCGTTCTTACTCAAGGGCACATAGGCAACACTTACAATATTGGCGGCAACAACGAACACAGCAACCTGGAAGTTGTTCACAAGATGTGTGAGCTGCTTGATGAGCTAGCGCCGCTTGAGTACGGCTCATATAACAACCAGATCACATTTATAAAAGACAGGCCTGGGCATGATCGACGTTACGCGATTGATAACCGTAAAATCACACATGAACTAGGGTGGATGCCCTCGGAAAGCTTTCACAGCGGGTTGCGTAAAAACGTCACTTGGATGCTCAAAAACTATTGACAGTCAACACTTAAATAAACAATCTTAGGCGCCGATAAAGACATAACAATACATAGCAAGGAAAAGCCATGAAGGGGATTGTTTTGGTGGGAGGAAGTGGCTCCAGGCTTTACCCTATTACCATAACTATATAGAAACAGGATTAGTGCTGTACAGCAATATAACTCGATCAGAGCCAAACGCTTTTTAAACGCAATTTTATTTCATAAGCAAAGGCTTAAAAATCAGAATCAAACACTTTACGATAGTTAAGATTTCTCAAAAAAACACTGGTCAAACACAACATCCACCAACTCTTAAAAAAATTAATTAAAACCAGCACGAGGAAAGAAAAAAACTAAAAAAACCTAAACAACATAGCAACACACCTTCATATAAATCAGAGGCAAAAGTAATGAATAATGCATTACAAAGAATCAAAAAAAAAATAGCAGAAGGCAGCTTAATTCAAGCTAAAAAAGAATGTGAAAAACTTTTATTAGAAGAGCCTAGCAATCTATCAGCACGTGAAACATTAGGCTTAATCTTACAACACCAAGGTGATTTAAAGGCTGCCGAAAAATTATTTAAAGAGCTAGTAACCGCTGCGCCAGAATTTATTAATGCACATATTGCTCTTGCAACCATATATAGTGAACAAGGCAACACTGAAGCATCTAACAAATGCCTACAAAATGCTAGCAGAATCAAGGTAAGTACAATTAAAGAAAGTGCAAAAAAACACTCAACCCAAAAATCAATAACAGAACCATCTGAGCAACTTCCTTTATTACCGAGGGGGCAACCTTTCAATTTTAAAGCAGACAGGTTCAGTATTTGGGGACAAGAAATTGCCTTTATGACTGACCCCTTATTCATAAACAGCTGGAATAAGGTTATCACCAAAACATCTCCACATATAAACGACTCTGCAGTATATAAAATATTTTGGCGAGCACACATAGCAGTATCGATCATATCTCAAATACAAAGAAAAGATTTAGTTATCGCTGAATGTGGTGTTCATCTAGGACACTTAATGCAAACCATAATGCACTATTTCAAAGACAAAAAAAATATAGAACTCCATCTATTTGACACATTCAGAGGAATACCTTTAGAGCAAATAGAGAAAAATGAAAGCCTCGCACACTGGCATAATAAAAATAACTACAAGGGAGATTACTACAAAACAACAAAAAATTTCTTTAAAGAATTCAAAGAAGTTAAATTTCACAAGGGAAAAATTCCTGACACGCTAGCAAAATTCAACAATAGCCATGTTGACTTTGTATCTATTGATATGAACATAGTCGCCCCTGAGAAGGCAGCACTAGAATTTTTCTGGCCTAAAATACGCTTTGGAGGAGCAGTTCTTATAGACGACTATGGATTTCAGAAACATACAACACAACAAATAATGTATGATGATTTTTTTTCTCGGCATGGCATAATACCAATGCAACTACCAACAGGCCAAGCTGTTGTTTTTAAAAACTAAACTAATATCATATGGATGAATCCATGATCAACCCCATTTTAAAAATAGACTTAAATTATATTCATCACGCTACGAACCCGGGTAATAAATTTAATGGTGCGACAATAGTTGTTACAGGCTGCGCTGGATTTCTTGGCTTCTATTTCACACAGTATTTGGTGCGCTACTCAACCAAACTTGGAATAAAAAAAGTCATTGGTCTAGATAATTTTATTTTAGAAAAACCAGAGTGGTTAAAAACCCTAAAAAACGCATATCCTAAAATATTTTACTTTCACACATTCGATATTTCTAAAGACAATATTGAAACAGTTTGTGGCGCCGATAAAGCTCGCTTTGTTATTCATGGTGCCTCAATAGCTTCTCCCTCTTTTTACAGAAAATACCCCTTAGAGACTATTGATGCTAACATCTGGGGCCTTCGTCACCTACTTGACTTTTATTGTTCATCAGATTATCTAGAGGGCTTTCTATTTTTCTCTTCAAGTGAAGTTTACGGAGACCCAGATGCTGGTTCTATCCCTACTCAAGAGAGCTATCGTGGAAACGTAGCCTGCACTGGACCACGTGCTTGCTATGATGAATCAAAGCGATTTGGTGAGACGTTATGTTATGTGTTCGCTAGCAAGCATGATATGCCAGTCACAGTGGCCCGCCCGTTTAATAACTATGGTCCAGGAATGCGTCTAGGTGACAAACGTATCCCTGCTGATTTTGCACAATGTGTGCTGGAAGACCGCGATTTAATTATGTTATCTGATGGTAAGCCAACTCGAACTTTTTGCTACGTATCCGATGCAATAGTTGGCTATTTACTATGTTTGCTTTACGGAAAATATGACGTATTCAATATTGGTATTGAAGAACCAGAAATAACCATGAATCAGCTGGCTAATATATATCAAAAAGCTGGTAAGGAAATTTTTGGTTATACTGGCCAGATTTTGTATAAGACGAGTCCAGATCCAGAATATATGACTGACAACCCAAATCGCCGATGCCCGACCATCAAGAAAGCTAAAGAACAACTCAATTATACACCGAAAATTTTAGTACAAGATGGTGTTCACCTTTATTTAAATTTCCTTAAACAAGAAAGGCTAAAAAAGACACTATGAAAGTTACAATTATCGGAACTGGTTATGTTGGGCTCGTTTCAGGTGTCTGTCTTGCCGCAAAGGGCCATCAGGTTACGTGCGTAGATATAAGGCAAGACATTGTTAGCTGCCTGAATGCTGGCAATCCACATATTTATGAAGCTGGTTTATCCGAGCTATTAACACAAGTGATTGAATCAGGTGATTTTGAAGCCACGACTGATTTGACCACTGCTCTTGATCGCGTTGATACGATTATTGTCGCTGTAGGGACACCGTCGGACGGTGGCGTTATTGATCTAAGCTACGTACGTACTGCTGTTCGAAAAATTGGAGAATATCTTAAGAATAATGATCGCTATATCTCTATTATAATTAAAAGTACTGTAATTGCAGGTACAACCGATACTGTCGTACGCGAAGAAATAGAAACTGCTTCTGGAAAATATCATCCTGCTTTTGGACTAGGAATGAATCCAGAGTTTCTGCGCGAGGGCGAAGCTATTGATGACTTTATGAACCCAGATCGTATCGTACTCGGATATGAGGACCCCGAGACACTAGAACGTTTAGAGGCCTTATATGCACCTTGGCATGTTGACAAAGTGCGTGTAAATACTCGCACAGCAGAATTAATTAAATATGCCAATAACTCTTTACTAGCTACACAGATATCTGCAGCTAATGAGATTGCTAACTTTGCTGCAGCATTAGGCAATATTGATATTATGGATGTTATCAACGGTGTATCACTAGACCGCCGATGGAACCCTATACTGAGAGACGGTACACGACTAAACCCGGCTATTCTTAATTATCTAATTCCAGGTTGTGGGTTTGGCGGTAGCTGTTTTCCAAAAGATATTCAAGCTTTACACTCCCAAGGGCAAGAGTTGGGTTTAACTATGGACATAACAAAGGCTGTGCTAAATGTTAATGATGTGCAGCCATTGCAAGTGGCTAACATTATCAATTCTCACATAAAAGAATTATCCAATTATAAAATACTTATACTAGGCCTTGCGTTCAAACCTGGAACTGACGATGTACGTGAATCGGCATCACTAAAAATTATAGACTCTCTTTTAAAGCAGGGAGCCACCATATTTGCTCATGATCCCATTGCAGCTACTAATTTTAGCAATGCTATGGGTACAGAAGCTAGAAAAATTACTATTACGAGCGAGTGGCGCCATCACATCAATGATACAGATATAATAGTTATTGTGACAAAATGGCCAGAATACATTGATTTAGAAAACATCAACTTATCAGGAAAGATTATTTTTGATACTCGTCGAATGTTGTCTATTGAGAAAGTAACAGGCGCTCAATACTTCGCTATTGGTCTGCGACAAAGCTAAATGCTGCCGTTAAAATAAAAGACAAACCTCTTTCCAGAGCCAAACTACAGTATGTACAGCTCTGGAAAGGCAATTTTAAATAACAACTGTCTAACTTAAATTTTTTTATTTTCAAGGCAACATTTGTCATGATCGTTTGTTATCGATATCTATATAAGTGTACTTATACCCAGTCATTTTTCTTACCTCATCCAAATAATTGGAATTCATTACATATACTTCACTAATCTCAGGGAATTCCTCCATAAATTGTTGAGGTGATAGTACTAGCAATCCCGTGACCGGAAGATATTTACCCTGCTTGGCAGGATTTATATCCACTGCAAAAGATATATTTTTCTGATGCTTTTTCATCAAAGAGAATATCACACCTTTTGATGAGGCTCCCCATACAACAGCTTTATTCTCGTTATTTATATAAGAGTTTGCATCTACACCCTCAATATTAAAAGAGAAGCTTTTTGGAAAAACAACGGGGTTAATATCTTTTTTAGGTGCTTGACGTAAATCAGCAAGATCAGCAACAATATACAAATACTGACCAGAAAACAGCTTCCCACTGTCTCTTATATGGCTAAAAATATTCTCAAAATCAGCCATCCTAAAGTAATTGACATGCTCGTAAAAAATATCGAACCAAGCATTATGCTTAATAATCCAATCCAGGCAAGGCACTTCTATATAGATAAGCCCTTGCCCTCCATTAGCACTTTTAATTGTATGCAAAAACTCCCAAGGTGAAGCAATATGCTCTAACACATGTCTTAGAATTATTCCTTTTGCATTATTTCTAATCGTAGCATCGTAGAATTTTTTTTCTATTCTTGGATTTTCGCCAGTATACGATGGATCATATCCAGTAATATCAAACCCTTTTTCAAGCATTAGCTCAAGAAAAAATCCTTTACCACAACCTATTTCTACAATCTTTTTTTTGCCTAAATTTCTAATTACAATATTAGCAACCCCTTCCAGATGTAACTTAAAAACATCACTTATTGCTTGCTCATTATTATAATTCCTATCATAAATAACAGCGTTTGGATCAAAGTCTTTATTATAAACCAAACCACTAACAGGGTCCTGAACTAAAGTAATGTTACCAGTAGGACTGTTTAAGGCTTCTAAAAAAGTGTCATAAACTCGATTTTGTAGCGTTGGCACACCTTCGACTCGGTAAAGCTCATACACATTATCCATAATTTGGCACTCCTACTACGCGTGGTGGATCTACCTGATTATCGGGGCGAGCACTAAATTCTAATAACTCCCTTCGCCCATACTCGTCTGCTATTTTTTCAGCAATTTCTCTTACTGTAATGGGTATGCCTGAACAAATATTAACAACCCCTATTACATCACTATAAGCAGCTTCAGCAATTTTTTCTCCCACTCTTTTCACATCCAAAAAATCTCGCACCTGTGTCCCACTTGTGAGCTTGGCAGGCTCTCCATTTATCAATTGTTTTCTAATATATGGCACAAGCCTACTTTCACTTTCTCCTTCCCCATAAAGATAAAAAAGACGACACCACAAAAACTCTACTGATTGAGAAGGAAGCCATTGAGATAATGTTAAAAAGGTAGATATTTTTGCCGCTGCATAGGAAGACGTAGGATGAAGAGGGGAATTAATTGATAAGTCTTCTCCAGCATAAAGATCATATTCAAAGCAAGTACCTATACCTAAAAATCGTCTAACGCCAGCTGTTGCTGCACCTTTTGCAATAGCTAACGTACCAACTAAGCAGTCTATGTTTTTAGACGAATTTAAATATTTTTTCGGTTCCATATACCATGCTGAATGAATAACGGTATCTATACCATGACATATATCTTCCCACCAACTTTCATCTTCTGAAAAAAGATCTGGGGTTGATATTATTCTATCCACCCGCATACATCTTTCATACTCATGCTCTTTTCCAGTACGAACAACAAGCGTAAGGCTTACATCTGATTTTAATAAAGCATTAACTATATGTCGACCAACAAACCCAGTAGCACCTGTGACGAGTATTTTAGTCATATTGGAATTAACTCCACCGATCAAAGTTACTATATATTAAATTTTCCTTATTAAAGGCCATACTGAATCCTTAGGGGAAGTTTCTGTTACTGCCATAGGCCACTTAATGCCAATAGCAGGATCATCATATTTTAGACCATCCTCAGCATCAGGTGCATAGCAAGCGCTAACCATGTAATGGACCAAAGCTCCATCACTCAGCGCTTGATAGCCATGGGCAAAACCTCTAGGTACATACATGAGTTTCCCATTCTGAGCTGATAGCTCTGCTCCGAACCACTGCATATAAGTAGGCGAGTCTTCACGTAGATCAACAATAACATCGTAGATAGAGCCACTCAGGCAACTTACCAGCTTCACTTCTGCATGCTCTCCATGTTGATAATGCATGCCTCGTATTAAGCCAGCTTTAACATTAAAACTAACGTTTCCCTGAACGAACTGTGTCTCCAAATTATGCATATTGAATTCTTGAATACAAAACGAACGTGCAAAAAAACCACGTTTATCTTCTCGCTTTTCTAAGCTAATCAGATATGCTCCCTGCAAAGGTGTCTCAGTAAAATTCATATTATGCCTTATAACTTATAAGTATATGGAGTTAAGCCTTTATGTGGTTTGGCCAGTGGCAAGCTTCTGTACATTTCATTCCCAACACTTCCAAGGAGCACTATCAGAATTCCAAAGACTCTCAAGATAATTTTTATCCCTCAACGTATCCATAGGCTGCCAAAAACCATGGTGCTCAAAGGATTGCAAATGACCTTCTTTAGCTAAGTGTTGCAATGGCTCACTTTCCCAGGAGGTTTGGTCATCTTTTATGTAGTCTATAACGTTTGGATGGAGCATAAAAAAACCACCGTTTATCCAAGCGCCATCTCCTGGAGGCTTTTCTTGAAAACCAGTAACAGTAGTTGAATCTTTTATCAAAGCTCCATAACGACCTGGTGGTTGCACTGCAGTTACGGTTGCCATTTTATTATGTTGCTGATGGAACTCTCTTTGCTTAGATATATTGACGTTTGAAACACCATCGCCATATGTAAAGCAAAATGCTTCTTCATCTTCCAAATATTTTTTGACACGCTTTAGGCGGCCACCAGTCATTGTATTCTCACCAGTATCCACCAGTGTTACTCGCCATGGTTCTGCATGTTTTTCATGCACTTGCATTATATTATCTGACATATCAAAAGTGACATCCGACATGTGCAAGAAATAGTTAGCAAAGTACTCTTTAATCACATAGCCTTTGTAACCGCAACAAATAATAAAATCATTCACCCCATGGAACGAGTAAATCTTCATAATGTGCCAAAGTATTGGCTTACCACCAATATCAATCATAGGCTTGGGCTTTAGATGAGTCTCTTCAGATATTCTGGTACCAAGCCCACCTGCTAAAATCACACATTTCATAACAAAATACCCCTTTAACCAAAACGATTTCTCAAAATATTTTCTGCCATTTCTAACATTTTCACCTTTTTCTCTTCATCCTCTTCTTTCATGAGACCTTCGAAATCCTTCAAATAATACTGATAGAACTCCTCTCTTTCTAATTCTACATTTTCTCCAATCAACCTTGTATCATAACTTTCACTTCTAACAGAAAAATATCGTCTAAAATAAGATACCTCATCAACTGTTAAGTTACACCCATACCATAACAAATGACTAATCAGTACATGATCAAATGATTTTACTTTTTCAAAAAAATAGCTACTTAAATCCGATCGGCGGAATATAGAATTCAAAATAGTACAATTACCAAGCTCCATAACCGACTTTAAATAACGGCTTTCTTTAGCCTTATCAATAAAGTAATAAACTGCTTGCTCAGCAACACCATGCACATTTGACTTCTCGTCGACTACCATAGGCTTACCTATAACCATGGAAACACTTGGGCAACTCTGAATTTTACCAACAACTACCGAAAGATACCTATCTGATAAAAAGTCATGCCCCCCCAACCACATAAAATACTTTGATCTTGAAACATCTAAACAGAATTTCCAATTTTCAATACTTCCTTTATTTTTATCGTGCTGAAACACTTCAAAGCGTTCATCATCTGCTATTTCTTCACAGATAATACTTAGCGTTTTATCTGTAGAACAATTATCTGAAATCAAAAATTTAACATCATTACAATCTTGTTTTTTCAACGACTGAATGGTTTCACGGATATATTTTTCTTCATTATAAACCGGTACCCCTACACACAGGGTAAATTCACGTTGATTACACTCAAGCTGACTAGGATCGTAAATCACTTCACGCTTCACAGCTGGCTTTTTCATTTTCTCAGCTAAGCCTTCCTCCACTAAGTACTCATCTGCCTTCTCCTCACTCACCTGAGTCAACAAAGCATACGCCATATCCTTAACGCCATAGACCGTATGTAAAAGGAAGGCGAGCTTCAGCTTTTGATTATCGCTCAGTGCAGTCAAGCGCTTATGGCTTGGTAAAAAGATAGCATCTGCAGCTGTTAATTCAGTAGCTTGGCGTTGCTCTTCAGATACGCTACCTGGGAAATGGCTTTGGAATGCCATGTTGTTGAAGCGGTAGAATCGGAATCCGAGGCGTCCCATCCAGTGTTGGATTTCGGCAAAGTTCGGTTGGTGTTCGTGAGTGGGCTGGAAGGCAATACGCACTTGTATCAGTAGTGTCTCTTGTAACGCTTGTTCGCCATATTTGAGAATACTGATTGCATCGTGTCGATCATCAAGAATCAGCCAATCTAGACTCTCTAGTCCTTCGATGCTGTCTAAAGCGATGGTATTAATGGGCAGCTTTGCCAGCACCTTAGCGCCCTGTGGGTTGTCGCCATGCTGCTCTTCTAGAGGCAGAGGCTCTAGCGTGCTGCTAAATATAGGGTCAAGGCAGGCGTAGAGTGTTGTTTGTTGTCCGTTGCCAAGCAAGGCATGAGGAAACACCTGAACATCCTCACTACCTTCAAACTGTTTGATATTTTCCACTTTGCTAGTTGGGTCAAAAGCTATAATACCTAGCGCTTTGAGCTGGCGAAGTGATGCAATGCCAGCTTGACTTATAAGCTTTGCACTATTATCAATCACTATGATCTTACTAGGTAGCTGCCAATTAAACTTCCTATTAAATACTTGTGCTGGCTGCTGTGGTTCGGCAGATATACTGCTTTTAGAAAATATCTCAGGTACGTCAACTTGTACGGGTGCTGCTTCACCATCAAATTGCGCTTGGCCATTTTTCTGGAAAGTAAGTGCCGCAGGTGCTTTGCCTTCGCAATAACGCTGCCAAATAGCGCGCATGGCAATGGTAAAATGTTTGGCGAAACGGGGGGCATCGCATACCGGCGAAGCCAGCAGCTGTTTACGCAAACCTTTGCGAATAGCCGCTAAACTCTCTAAATCGCCAGCAAGTTCTAGCACCTGTTGGCAGTACTGTTCCCAGCTTTCGGTCACAAGCTCTGGAAAGCCCGCATTTACTAAGTGAGTGGCGCTATGGCGGCCTGCAAAAGTTGGCCCAGGCATAGTAACCACGGGCACGCCCATTAAAAGGGCTTCACACGTTGTTAAACCTCCAGAATACGGCCAAGGGTCTAGCGCTATATCTACCCGGTTGTAGGCATCTAAGAGAAAAAAGTGGGGCGAGAATGCTTCCATTATCAAGCGGTCAGGCGCAATACCATGGACAGCAAACTGGTTTTGAGTCTGCTCTATAAACTCTTCACCTTCATACTGGCTACCTTTTAAGAACAGCTTGCTACCAGGTAACTGATGCATAATCTCTGCCCAGTGGGCAATAATTTGCGCATTAAGTTTAGAAGGGTTATTAAAACAACCTAATGTTATGTAGCCATTTTTCTGCGCAGGCAGCGCCCGTACTGGCGGATTATTTTCTGCCGGAAGGTAACAAATATAATCATCCGGCATACGAATTAGCTTTTCAATATAGAGGTTATCTATTCCTTCAGGGGTCTCCACGCTGTCACTTATTAAGTAATCAATCGCACTGGGGCCGGTGGTATTAATCAACCCACCTACCCATTTAATAATTAGTGGCGCTGGTTCTTCTGCAACGGCTAGCAAACGATGACCTTCTGAGTGGCCACACAGGTCAAACAAAATATCTATATCATCTTGCCGAATCCTTTCAGCTAGGTCTTCGTCACTTAAATGAATTACCGCATTCCATTCATCAAAACGTTTTCTAAGCCGTTGGGCACGTTTGTCATTAATATGGCTGAGTGAATAGGCAATAAGCTCAAACTGGCTTTCGGGAAGGTACTCTAAAGCAGAGGTAATCATGTTACCAACAGGGTGAATGCGCAACCCTGATGACAGCATACCAATACGTAAACGCCGTCGTGGATCTGTACTCTTTGCTTTTTTACGCTCGGCTTTTTTTGGGGCATATTGCAGGTCCCAATTTCTAGCATCATCAAAAAAACTTTCAGCATTATACTTGGGATTATAATGCTTGGAAAAGAAATAACTGGAAAACGAGGAAGACCGTTTAGGATCTTTTTCTATTAGCCGGGCAAATATTATGTCGGCTTTATCAAACTGACCTAACATGCGGTAAATATTACCAAGGTTGCTCAAGCTACCCACATCATTTGGGTATTTTTGTGCTATTTTTTTATAAACTTCTAATGCACTACTTAATTTTGTTGATTTTGATAAAGCATCAGCCTGGAGCACCCAAACGGAATTCTCCATATTTCCAAGCTTATCTGCTTTTTCTAAATATTCTAGCGCTTTTTTAAAATAGCCACCATCAATCAACATTTTGGAAATAGCGCATAATGCTTTGGTATCTTTTGGGCGCTTAGAGAGCGCTTTATCTATCTCTTTTATGCCAGCTGCTACATTACCATCGCGGTAGTAAGCAACCCCTAAATTGTAAAGCACTTCTGCATCTTCGGATTCTAGAGAGTGCGATTTTTCTAATGCACTAATAGCTTCCTTTATTTTTCCTATTTCAAGTAGTGCCGTTCCCTTTATTTTAAAAAGGTTTGCAGATTCAGTGTGTGCAAGCTCTAGATTGCTAACGGTTTCTAGCACCTTTTGAAAATTCTTCTTACTTAACATTTTTGTTAGACGGTTGGCATTTTTTTCGGAAAGAGGGGATGCACACATGTTGAATCCAACGTTAAAGGCAATGAGATTGTTCAAGATCAGCCATTGCCAAAAATAATGCAAAAAGCGGGAGCCACTGGCCCCCGCTTACGTTATCTAAAGCCATTACGCTATCAGATAATTTAACCCAACAGAGAAAGTACGTTCTGCGGGATTTGGTTGGCCTGCGCCAACACCGAAGTGCCTGCCTGCTGCAGGATCTGCGCACGGGTCATGTTAGCCACTTCTGAAGCGTAGTCAGCATCTTCGATGCGTGAACGGGCCGCAGAAAGGTTAGTTTCGTTGGTCTGCAGGTTAGTAATAGCAGATTCGAAACGGTTTTGGATGGCACCCAAGTCAGAACGCAAGCCATCAACCTTAGCAAGTGCAGCATCTAAGGTCGCCAGCGGGTCTTCAGTGCGCTCACCTGCGCTGGTTTCGTCTGTAGTCAAGCGGCCGCTCGCGTTAACATTGGCGGTTTCGCCTACTTCAAGGGCATATTCACCACTGTACTCAGTAGTGCCATCAGACTCAAAGTTGCCTAGTACTGTTACTTCACCAGTTTCTGGGTTTACAGAATAATTAGTTACAAATTTTTCTTGGGTAGTTAATTCGCCATTAAAGTCAACAAAGGCATCTGTCGTATCGCCAGCAGCGTCAAATGCGATGGTAGCGGAAGTCAGGCCACTCGCCATATCCACGGCAGTAGCAGTACCATCTGCGGCAGCCAGTACCTCGCTTGCGCTTGCAGTGTTGGTGAAGGTTAAGTCAGTACCATCACCTGTATAAGTCGTACCGCCGATGCTTACAGAACCTGAATTACCAGCAGCTTCATCAAGAACATCTTGAAGCGTCGCTTGCGTTCCACCACCAGCTGTTGTGTTGGTCGTTAATTCACCACTATCGGATAGATAGGCTGCTTGGCCACCAATGGTGATAGTACCGGTGGAGGAAACTTCAAAGTTGGCAACAGAGCCATCTGTGAATTCATAACTGCCCGATGCGGTACCTGTGGCAGGGGTATTTTCAGCAGCAAGATCATCAGTATCCGCTGCTGCAACTGTATCGGTATAGGTAAAGTTACCGCTTGCAGCGTCGAACGTATAAGCAACAGCATCCGTAGCTGAAGCAGTATTCGTAGTAACAGTGTCACCGTTCTGGATTTCGCCAAGAATCTGATCAAGCGATGCAGAATCAAAGGTGGTGGTAACACTATATGTGTTGGCACCACCTGCGGTTTGACCACCGGCTGCGATCAGGTCAGTAACCGTTGCGCTGCGGTTTTGGGTTTCACCACTTCCATCAACGTTAAAGCCATCTAGGCCTAGCGTTTGCGAGGTAATTTGCTGCAGGCCAACACTGATGGTCTGACCATCATCGGCACCTACTTGAATGCTTAGGTTGTTGTCTTCCGCTAGTACCTTAGTGCCGTTGAAATCGGTTTCTTTAGAAATACGATCAATTTCTGACATGCGCTGATTGATTTCGTCCTGGATAGAGTCCAGGTCAGACTGGCTATTGGTGCCGTTTTGCGCCTGAACTGACAGCTCACGAATACGCTGTAAGTTGTCGTTGACTTGGTTTAAGCCGCCTTCAGCGGTTTGTGCGATGGAGATACCATCGTTGGCGTTACGCTGGGCTTGGTTCAGGCCAGTGATTTGTGCACTGAAACGGTTCGCGATTGCCTGTCCAGCAGCGTCGTCTTTGGCGCTGTTGATGCGCAGGCCAGAGCTCAGGCGCTCCATAGAAGTGGTCAACGCATTCTGGGACTTGCTCAGGTTGTTCTGACCGATCATCGATGTGATGTTGGTATTGATCACTGACATGGTGATTCTCCTTGCTGGAACACTGGCCTAGAAGGCCCGCTTTTCGGCCACGTTGTGTGCCGTTGTATTGATTAACGGCATGATGAGGAGAACCTTTAGGGCGAATAGTAAAAAATTATGTAAATTTTAGTGAACGCTGACCAACATAGCGCTACATAGCTGATCAAGGCGCTGCATTTTTAATCGTAGAGGGGTATTGTACGTTCATTCGAATGCAGTAGAGGACGCACCATGTCAACAACCTACCTACCTTTGCTACTAGGCGGCATCGCTGTTGTGTTAGGGCTAATAAGCGCTGTGCTGTTTTATAAGGTGGTGATTGCGCCACGCAAGGCCGAGCCTTCCTCTCAGCAGGCCTCTACTCCCTCATCTACTCCCTCAGCAGAGCAGGCGGATACCCCCAGCTATCAAAGCCAGCCTAAAACAACCAGCAAGCAGAGCAAAAAGCCGACCCAGCAGTGTTTGTTTGTGATGTTTGATGCGCCCAGCCAAGCCATTAACCAAGCGCTGGGAGAAATGCTCACTGCGAAAAACGCCTTTTACGAGGCGGAGCTAGGCGCCTTCCACCTTCCGCCGGGGCCGCAGGGCTACCCAATTATGCTGGCTAGCGCTACCTCGCCGGGTAAACTGCCGCCGCTACATAAAGAGCATAAAGAGGGGGAGCATACGCCGGTGCAGGGGGTGTCGATCTTGATCCGCTTTTTGAACACGCGGAAGGTGTCGCGCAACCCGGAGGATTTAATTACCTTTACCCATGAGGTGGCGGCGCTGGGTGGCAAAATTTTGGATGCTAAGCGTAAGCCCATCACGGAAGAGAGTTTGGCGGCCATGTACCGAGAGGGGGAGTAGCTGGAAGGGGTTAGGTTGCTTCGTTGTTGTGCCCTGCAATCATATGGGGCGCATTAAGAAGGGTGCCGAAATCCTTCGTCTGCTAAAGCGGCCTCTACCCGAGCTTTTCACCTTATCGCTCATTGAGGCCGCTTACGACGTTATTGGCTACCGTGACGTTAGCTACTTTTTACGGCCTAGCTGGTAGTCCAATGCTTCAAACTGCTGGGTTAGGTAGGAGCTCATGCTGTTCATCTGGGCAATCATGCTATCTAGCTGGCCGAACTGAGTGCGGTAGCGGGAAATGGTGCCTTCGATGGTTTTTTCCATGCGCTCATAGCGCTCATCCAGGCTTTTTACACGGCTTTCGGCACCGCTAATCGCTAGCTTTACTACACCGTTATCGCCAAGCATTCGCTCTACGGTGCTGTCGAGCTGTGAGGCCAAGCCATCCCCGTCGCTACCCACAAAAAAGTCACTGAGTGCCTGGGGGTTATTGGCGACTAGGTCGCTGATTTTATCGTCATCTACTTCCAGCGTGCCATCTCGTTGCAGGGTAATGCCTAGCTGGTTAAGCGTGGAAAGCTCGCTCCCTGCTACGCTGCCCGTCAGCACACTACGCAGGCGGCTTTCGATAGTGCGCACGGTGCTGTCGCCTACCAATTCACCGGCGGTTTCGCTGTCGCCATTAAAGCTGGTGAGTTTTCCAATGGTGCCTTTTAGGTCGTTAAACGCTTTTACAAAACCGCTAATCGCTTCGCGCTGCTTGAGCGTATCGCGCTCTACATTAACCGTGCTGGTGGCAGTTCCGCCATCGGCAATGCTAAGTTCCGCTAAATTAAGGGTAACGCCCTGGATGGCGCCTTCGATCTGGTTTTTAGCGCTGCTAATGGCAATGCCATTGACCGTTAGCGCGGCGTCTTCACCAGCTTGCTTGGTGGCGGCATCTTCTGCAAAGGGGCCTGTTACCGTGATTCCGGCTGCATCTACAAAGCTAAAGCTGGCAATAGCGGCATCCGCGCCGGTCGTTTTAGAGCTAAGCGCCAGCCGGTAGCCCGTGCCATCGTTAATAATGGTGGCGTTTACGCCGGAGTCTTTGTTGGCGTTAATGGCATCGCGAATGTCGGTCAGGCTGCTGTCGGCAGCAAGATCGATTTTAACCGTATCGCTATTGCCAAAAGTGAGCTGAATGGCGGTGGCACCCTGCAGATCCAGCGCAGTATCGGTATCACTCGTGGTCACTCTGCTAGATGCTAGAGAGCCTGTCGTCGCGAGTTTCGACACCTCTACACGGTAGCTACCCGGCAGTGCATCAGCGGTGGCAGTAGCCTTAATCGCATCGCCCCGCACATTGGCAGAGAGGCTTTGATAAAGCGCCGAGTCATTGATTTTCGCCAGTGAGTCTTGGAAAGCATTCATTGATGTTTGCAGCTGGCCATAGGCGGAAATTTTCGCCTGTTGCTGCTGTTTTTGAAGCGTAATGGGCTCAAGCTTGCCACGCTCAGCTGCCTGTAGCTGGTCCAATAGGCCGGTGAGGTCCAAGCCAGAGCCAACGCCTAGAGAGGTTATTGTCGCCATGCCGATGTTCCTCAATGCAAAAGGCTAAACCAACAGTCATCCAAAACACTTAGTCAGGTACGGAGTGCTTGTTGAAATTTAATAACATTTTTATCGACGGAACAACGGAAGACTTTAGCGCTTTTTCAGGCGTTTAATGGCGTCTGTATAATAACCTAATAAAAACGCCTGCTTATCGCAGGCGTTTTGGAGATAGCTAAACAGAATTGGTATTATTCTCGTCCTAGCTGTGCATCTAACGCATCAAACTGCTGGGTGAGGTAGCTGCTGGTTTGGTTCATTTGAGAGATCATCGTATCCAGCTGGCCAAACTGGGTCCGGTAGCGAGAAATGGTTTGCTCGATGGACTGCTCCATTCGGGTATAACGTTCGCCTAGCGACTCAATGCGACTTTCAGCCCCCGACTTCGCTCCTGACACAGCGCCATTCGAGCCCAAAAGCTGCTCAACGGTTTGATTCAGTTGGCCTGCCATGCCGTCGTCCTCAGCACCGCCTGCAAAAAAGGCCGAGAGAGCGTCTTGGTTATTGGCAATGGCGTCGTCTAGTTTGCCGCTATCAACTTCGAGCGTGCCATCACGCTGTAGCGAAATGCCGATATCGCTAAGCATTGAAAATTGGCCTTCAATACCGCTACCAAGCACGCTGCGCAATCGAGATTCCACTGTACGCACGGCGTTATCGCCCAGCAGATCACCTGCGGCACCGGTTTCAGCATTAAAGCTGGTGAGGTCGCCAATGGTGCCTTTTAGGTCGTTGTATGCATCTACAAAGCCCGTCACCGCTTCACGCACTGCCAGGGTGTTTTGCTCTACCGACACAGTGCTATCCCCCTCTTCCTGAAGGTTCAGTGTGACGCCTTGAATGGCACCTTCTACCTGGTTAGTAGGGCTAGTGATGGCGATGCCATTCACATTCAGTGCTGCGTCAGTACCCGTTTGAAGAGTGTTAGTTGTATCCGCAGCAAACGGCGCAGTACCTGAGAAGCTGAAGTCTGCAATTGAGGCATCCGCGCCTGTTTCGCTTGAACTAAGTGCTAACCGGTAATCCGTGCCATCGAACACAATGGTGGCGTTAACACCGGAATCTTCGTCTGCATTGATGGCGTCTCGCATATCTTCAAGAGTGCTATCTGCCGCAATGGTCACTTCTTTTGTGGTTTGCGTGGCCCCTTCACCAAAGGTAAAAGTAAGCGTTTGTTCTGCTGTAGTGAGCGCTTCATCAACAGCCGTGACGCCTTCAGAGGCTAAGGTGCCGCGGGTTGCTAGCGTTTCAACCGTTACGTTGTAGCTGCCGGGCTGCGCTTCGCCATCTGCCGTGGCGGTGATTGCTTCTCCCCCTACATTAGTAGAGAGGCTCTCGTAGAGGTCGCTGTCGTTAAGTGCCTCTGCGGCGTTTTGAAATTCGGAAAGGGCGCTTTGCAACTGCCCGTAGGCAGAGATTTTGGTTTGCTGGGTTTCCAGTTGCTGCTCGATGGGCGCAAGTTTGCCACGCTCAGCTTCTTGCAACTGATCTAGCAAGCCGTTGAGGTCCAGCCCTGAACCGATACCAAGTGATGAAATGGAAGCCATGCGTACCGTCCCTTTTTCGCGTTGTGCGGCCGTCTTACCGATTTTGCGGCAGCCATTATTCAAGTTAGCTAATTAGTTATTTATTCGGCATTGAGACTATTAACTTTAACAAATTTATTAGCCCTGGGCTTACCCATTTATCAGAAACAGCAAACCAAAGCTATAAACTTCTGTTTATTAAGACTTTCTACCGACACCCACATAGCAAACACCCGCCTCACTCAACGCGCTGGGCGCATATAAATTACGCCCATCTACCACTAATTTATTGTTTAGCTGGCTTGCTAACCAAGTGAAGTCAACGGTGCGAAACTCTTTCCACTCTGTACAGATGGCCAGTGCATCTGCACCTTTTACTGCCTGTATGCGATCGCCTGCGAGCATCAGGTCGTCACGCTCGCCATAAAGCCTTCGGCACTCACCCATCGCTTCCGGGTCGAACGCTTGCACCTTTGCGCCTGCTGCCCACAGGGCTTCCATCAGTGCTCGGCTGGGCGCTTCGCGCATATCATCGGTGCCGGGCTTAAATGCTAGCCCCCAAATAGCAATCACTTTCCCCTCTAAGTTACCGAGGCTCTCTTGCAGTTTTGTGTAAAGCGTTTGTTTTTGGCGCTGATTAACGGCTTCTACGGCTTTTAATAATTCCGGCGTGTAACCTAATTGCAAAGCAGCTTGCTCAAGGGCGTGCACATCTTTGGGGAAACAAGAGCCGCCATAACCACAACCAGGGTAAATAAAGTGATAGCCAATACGCGGGTCACTTCCGATACCCCGGCGTACATCTTCAATATCAACCTCTAAGCGCTCCGCTAAATTCGCCATTTCGTTCATGAAACTAATTTTGGTCGCCAGCATGGCGTTGGCGGCATATTTCGTCAGTTCTGCCGCTCGCACGCTCATAAACATGAGCTTGTCGTGGTTGCGGTTATAGGGCGCGTAGCAGGCTTTCATGCGCTCTTTTACCCGCTCGCTCTCGGTGCCTACGATAATGCGAGCGCCGCGGGTGAAGTCATCAATGGCAGCGCCTTCTTTCATAAACTCAGGGTTGGAGCACACATCAAAAGGGTGTTCAACCTTACGCTGGTGTAGCACGTGGCTGATGGTGTCGCTTACACGCTCGGCCGTGCCTACCGGCACCGTCGATTTATCAACCACCAGCTTATAGCCCTGCATGTGCTGGCCGATACTTTCCGCGACGCTTAATACGTACTGCAGATCAGCGCTGCCATCTTCGTCTGGCGGGGTGCCCACCGCGATAAACAGCGTGTCGCTTTCGGTTACCGCCTGTGCGGTATCTGTGGTAAATCGCAAACGCCCAGCGGCAACGTTATGCGCTACCAGCTGGCTCAGGCCTGGCTCGAAAATAGGGATCTCACCACGGCTAAGCTGTGCGATGCGGTTAGCATCAATATCCATGCAGATGACCTGATGACCCACATCCGCCAAACACGCACCTGCCACGAGCCCTACATATCCGGTACCAAAGACACTAATCTGCATAATCAACCAGCCCTAAAAGAAGTCTTGCGAGACTACCACACCTTTTTTCTGACACTCCCCGCCCGCCGCGCTTCGCGCTTTGGGCGAGGGTTCTGAGATCACCCCCAGAACCTTCCTGCTTCCACACGCCTTCACTAGACAGCAGCTAGGCCGCTGCCCTCCGCTCCGGTCGCTCCACAGGCTAACCCCGCCAGCCCGGCGGTTTGTATATTCCTGGCCGCGTTGATGTCGCGGTCAATGGGGTAGCCGCAGCTTTCGCAGTGCCAGTGACGTTGCGACAGCGGCAGTTTCTCAACCTTGTAGCCACAGCCATGACACCGCTTGCTGCTGGGGAACCACTGGCTCACTTTCACCAGTTGGCGCCCCGCCCAGGCGGCCTTGTATTCCAGTTGCCGGACGAACTCACCCCACCCGGCATCGCTAATGGATTTAGAAAGCCGTCTATTCTTGATCATACCAATGATATTAAGTGACTCGACGCACAGGACTTGGTTTTCGTTAATGAGTGCGCGGGTCGCTTTGTGGGTAGCGTCACGGCGACAGTCGGCGATCTTGGCATGTAGCCGTGCCACTTTCCAACGGTGTTTGTTGCGGTTGTTTGAACCTGTCTGTTTTTTCGCCAACCGGCGCTGCAAGCAGACCAGCTTCGCCTCGTAGCGTTTCAGATGACGCGGATTGCCCGATTTTGCGCCGTCACTGGTAATGAACAAATCGCTCAAGCCGAGGTCAATGCCGACCGTTTTGCGCGTGACCGGAAGCGCTTTTGGCACGAAATCACACAGGCAACTGATGAAGTAGCGTCCAGCACGATCGCGTGAAATCGTGATGGTAGAGGGTGCAGAGGGTAGTGACCGGCTCCACCGGATGGGTAACGGCGTCTTCGCTTTTGCGATAGTGATCTCACCATCCCGATAGCGGAACGCGGCCTTGGTCAGCCGGATCGACTGCCGGCAATCCTTGCGCTTGAAACGTGGGTAGCGCGCCTTGAGCTTTGGGTTGAAGAAGTTGTCGAAGGCGGCTTTCTGGTCGCGGAGCGTTTGCTGCAGGATCACGCTGGAAACATCCCGCAACCACGGAAACTCCGCCTTTAAGCCCACCAGTCGCTTTTCCGCCGATGAGTGCGAGACCGATTCACCGCGCTGCTGATACGCCTCGGTGCGATAGGCCAGGGTATTATTCCAGACAAAACGGGCACACCCGAATGACTGCGCCAGCAGCTCAGCCTGTTCAGAGGTGGGGTAGAACCGTTCTTTGTAGGCACGCTTTGTAATGCTGTATAAATATCAGGGTAATGAGGCGAAGTCAATCTGGCACCGCTACGCGGTGCGCGCTTGTATCACCGCCCGACTGGGCGATGCTTTACGCGCTGTTTGGTAATTCAGATGACACGCAAAACTCAACCCAATACATAGACCTTGGTCTAACACTACTACTGCTTTATAATGCACTGCAGCACACCCATTTTGCTGCGATTGCAGGAGCAACCTACCATGCCCGCTGAAGCATTATCCCCCGCGACCACTGCTTCCTTCCACGTACAGCGCAGCTTGCGCCACTGCCTTTCTAGCGTAGCGGAACTGCTTTATGAGAGCGGCCATGTGCTTGAAACCATCACCCTGATACAGCGTGGTTTATCGCACCAGGAGTTGATCTCTCTGAGCCATCAGCACCCCCGCTGGGCGCTTTGCCAGCAAGTGTTGGAAGAGAGTGATGCCGCCACTTTTAATGACTATGGCCGTTTTGTGTTAACAGCCATGGGCCGTGAGCTGATGTTTGATATGTTTGGCCAAGGGGCAGCGGATTGCGCCTAGCCTCTGGTTGAGAATGTATAGAGTTTGAGACGTGTAGAGTTTGAGACATGTATAGAAAAAACGCCCGCTGGGGGAGCGGGCGTTTAGAAGCGCTAATATCGCATCATGCAGGTCGTGGGTTATTCATGGCAGAGATTAACGCAGGCCCAACAGCGACAAAATAAACAGAACAACAACGATCAGACCTACGATGTAGATAATGTTACGCATAACGGCACTCCTTGCTTTAGCGTTTCATGGAAATCAAAGGGTTGCTTCCCTTCAATAATCTCTCCTAGCGTAGCAGGCTTTTTCTCAGTTTGCGTAATCGCGGCGGTTGCTGCCCTCTCAATGGAACCTTACCTCCTCACGTATCTCGAAGTTTACGACTTCCTTGCCTGGTGCTGTGATGAAAACAACTGCCTTTTTGTTTGCCTGTGTGATGACTTCTTTGCCTGTTACCGCTGCTGAGGCCTCAGAACCATCATCGGGTGCGCTACAAACACTCAATCAACAAGCTCAGGCGCTTGATCGCTTACATACGGTAGTGGTGGCTTACGACGGCAACATTATTCATGAACATCACCAGGGCGGCCCAGGGGTTGCGGCACCTGCCAACGTCAAATCGCTATCGAAAACGGTGTTAGCCGCCGTGACCGGGGCGGCGATCGAGGCGGGCGTTATTGAATCCGTTGAACAGCCCATGGTGGCACTGCTGGATAGCGTGCCTAGTGCTGCTGACCCACAGGTGAACGACATCACAGTGGCGCACTTACTGGCACAACAAGCTGGCTTAGAGCGCACTTCGGGCAGTAACTACGGCGCTTGGGTGGCCAGCGCCCATTGGGTAAACGATGCGCTCACTCGCCCATTCGTCGACCGCCCAGGCGGGCGTATGCTCTACTCCACCGGCACCAGCCATTTGCTCTCGGCGGCGCTGACTCAGGCCAGCGGTGAAAGCACCCTCGCGCTTGCCCAGCGCTTGTTAGGCGAACCGCTCGGTATTGCGATTCCCCCGTGGCCGCAGGACCCTCAAGGGATCTACTTTGGCGGTAACGATATGCAGCTCTCTCCCCGCGCGCTCATTGCGATTGGGGAGTTGTACCGCAACGACGGCATGGCCGATGGCCAGCGCGTGCTGCCTGAAGGCTGGGTTGAGGATTCATGGACGCCCAGAGGCCAATCACCCTGGACGGGCGATGGCTACGGCTTTGGCTGGTTTATCACGACGCTAGCGGGTGAGCACGTCGCTTACGGGAGAGGATACGGCGGGCAGGCACTGTATGTGATTCCCGAGCGGGAGATGACGGTGGTGATTACCTCAGACCCAACCCCGCCATCGCCCGGTGGCCAGTTCCAGCAGCAGCTTAACGCGCTGGTGGCCGATTTATTGGCAGAGGAGTAACGACGCGTGCCACTCCTCCTGTTAATGACTACTTGTTAATAACTATTTGTTAATGACTACTCCCCTTTATGCGCCAAACTCATCAAGTAGAGCGCGGCGGCCAGCGCCAGTACGGAGAGCGCTAAATAAATCGCTTCTAGGGGCGTGGTGAAGCGGATATCGACGACTGCTCGGAAGAATTCGATAATCACGGCCAAAATCACCACGCGGGCGATTTTGTCTTTCAACTGATCCAGCGAGGCAACGTTGAAGGGGTGTGCGGGGTAACGCACCTCTGCTTGGTCGATACGCGAAACGAACAGCCGATAAACACCTAGCCCAAAAATCAGCAGCACGATGGCGATCAGATAGATATCCACCGCAATAATGATATCGGGCACCAGAGTGTCGTGGATGTTATGGGTGTCATCCACCAAGTAGTAGTGCAGTACATCGCCCACCACTTTAAGGATATCCAGCGTGCCGACGATAAACAGCATCAGCGAGCCTAATAAGCTCGGCACCACCGCCAGCATGACCAAAAAGCGCGAGTTCCACAGTGCGGTTTCAATACGCCGCTCCCAGACCGACTGCTGGTGAGGAGGTTTTGGGGGTGGCGGCGAATGGGGTGAGTTGCTCATTGTAGGCGCTTAGCTCCTTCTTACTTTACGTCGAATAGCGAAGGTGCCTAGTAAAGCATTAGATGAGATTCATCACTACTACCGTGAAGGTCACGCCGGTAAGCAAAAACCCCAGCGCCAGCATCAGGCCATCTCTGGCCACCAGCCCCAGCCCAAACAGCGTGAGTGCAAGCCCGGCACCGTTAGCGCTGAACGGAATAAACTCCATCGGCGGCATCGCCATGGCCACGAGCAGGCAGGCAACGGCCGTTACCCTAATCCCGATGTAGCCGGTCATCCAAGCCAAGCGCACACCCAACAAGCTATCTACCCACTTAGCGGGCTTTTTCATGTAGCGTAGCGCTTTATCGAACTTATGCCGGGAGAGGGAGCGGTTAAGCAACCAGCCGGGCAGCCAGAACGTTTCTCGGCCGATTAATAGCTGCACCGACGTTAGCAGTACCAGGGAGGCCATCAGCGTCGGCATGCCGGGGATATCGCCCAGGATGGGGGCCAGGGTAATCAACCCCGCTAATAGCAGCAGCGGCCCAAACGAGCGCCTCCCCACCGCGTGTACCACGTCATCCACACTGACCTGGGATTTTTCCCCCTCCATCTGCTCCATGGCGTGGATCAGCTCGGTTAAATTCGTCGCATCCTGCGTTTCTTTCATGGGCACTGCGGCGCTCCTTTGCCATTGAGCTCTGTTTAAAGTAGGTATGTTTCGCGTCGATCTGTTTAGCTCAGATCTGTTTCGCGTCGCTGCTTGGTTAATCGCTTGGCCTCTATAGGTTAGCCCTTGGTGCCGCTCGCTACCCAAGCTTTACGCTGCCTGTTCAAGCCCTTTTAACCTTGTCACTCTTTCCGCTTGGCGAGCTGCTCTTTGAGCTGCTTGGGCACTTGTTTGATGATCAGCCGGTCCTGGGCTTCGTCATACTCAATACTGGAACCCAGCAGGTGTGAATCGAAGCTGATCGAGACGCCGCCAGCACGGCCGGTAAAGCGGCGAAACTGGCTAATGGTGCGTTTATCTGGCGGGATTTCCGGCGAGAGGCCGTAGTCGGCGTTGCGAATATGGTCATAAAACGCCTTGGGCTGCTGCTCATCCACAAGCTCGGAGAGCTCTTCCAGCGTCATGGGTTCGCCACGGCGCAGCTGCTCGTTGGCGTAATCGACCAGAGTATCGGTTTTTTCCCGGCTGGCATCGTCGTCCAGGTCCTCTTTCTCGACGTAGTCGCTAAAGGCTTTCAGCAACGTGCGGGTTTCGGCGGGGGCATCGATGCCCTCTTCCATGCCCAGCAGCGCCGCTACGCCATCGGCCAGTTTTTTACCGCCCCGGTCTTTTAGAAACGAGACGTACTGCGTGCTTTCCGCACCGCTCTGCCACTGGGTCAGGTTGATGCGGGCTGCCAGGGTGAGTTGGCTCGTGTTTAGCTGGGCGGCGGGCACCGCTTGGTGGGCGTCGTTAAAGCCGATACCTTCCCGCTGGTGAATGAGGCTCATGAATAGCGTTTCGGTGTCGCCCTGGCGCAGATGGGCGATCACCAAGTAACCGCCAACGGAGAGCTGGCCCTGCAGCGTTTGCGCTAAGCGCTCGGCCATCGCGTTCGCCAGTTGAGCAAAGGTTTGCTCGTCGGCTTGATACGCCGTGAGCCACGCTACCAGCGGCCCGGCCTGCTCGCCCTGCTCGGCAAAGCGCCCCCAGCCTTTCGCTTTGGTGTTGTAAGTGTCGTTTAGCGCATTCACTAGGCTGGCCATCACCGTGTCGTCGCTGGCGGCAGCGGCCTCGGCAGGCGGGGCCGTCACACTTAAGCGCTCGCCGTCGAGGGATGGCTCAAGGCGGTAGACAGTACTTTGCAGTAGCGGCATAAACAGGCATTACCTTTATAAAAACGTCGAAGAGGTCACTTCAGCATCAGGGCTTTAAGCGGTAACCGGTGCGGAAAATCCAGGCAATGGTGGCAAGGCTTGCCGCCAAAAACAGCAAAATCATCGCCACGCTGGCGCCCAAGCTGACATCGCTAATACCGTAGAAGCTCCAGCGGAAACCGCTGACGAGATACACCACCGGATTCGCCAGGGTCACGCTCTGCCAAAACGGAGGCAGCATATCAATGGAATAGAAGCTGCCGCCCAAGAACGTGAGTGGGGTAATCACCAGCAGCGGCACGAGCTGCAGCTTGTCGAAGCCATCCGCCCAGATGCCGATGATAAAGCCCAGCAGGCTGAAGGTGACGGCGGTCAGTACCAAAAACGTCAGCATCCAGAACGGGTGGGCGATCTCAAGCGGCACAAAGAAGCTGGACGTACCGAGAATGATCAGCCCTAGCAGTATCGATTTCGAGGCCGCCGCCCCTACGTAGCCCACGACAATCTCTAAATAGGAGATCGGCGCCGACAAAATCTCATAGATGCTGCCGGAGAATTTGGGAAAAAAGATGCCAAACGAGGCGTTCGAGACACTCTGGGTCAGCAGCATCAGCATAATCAAACCAGGGACGATAAACGCGCCGTAGCTCACCCCGCCAATTTCGGTAATCCGCGAGCCAATCGCCGCGCCAAACACCACAAAGTAGAGCGAGGTAGAGATCACCGGTGAGACAACGCTCTGTAGCAGCGTGCGGCGAGTGCGGGCCATCTCCGCCATATAAATCGCACGAACGGGATAGAGGTTCATGAGCGCTCCTTCACCAGGTCCACGAAGATATCTTCCAGCGAACTCTGCCGGGTATGTAAATCTTTAAAGCTGATGCCCGCCTGCTCTAGCTGCGTTAACAGGGAAGAGATCCCTCGCCCGTCCTCTTCCTGACGGCCATCGTAGGTGTACACCAGCTCATAGCCGTCGGCGGTTAAACTGAGCTCTTCCTGCGCCAGCGCAGGCGGCAATTCTGCCAGCGGGCTGTGGAGCTGCAGGGTGAGCTGCTTGCTGCCCAACTTTTTCATTAACGCGGCTTTCTCTTCCACCAGCACGATCTCGCCGCGATTGATGACGCCAATGCGGTCGGCCATCTCTTCGGCTTCTTCAATGTAGTGGGTGGTGAGAATGATCGTCACACCATCGTCCCGCAACCCGCGTACCACGTTCCACATATCCCGCCGCAGCTCGACGTCCACCCCGGCGGTCGGCTCATCCAAAAACAGAATGCGTGGCTCGTGGGAGAGCGCCTTGGCAATCAGCACCCGCCGCTTCATACCACCGGAGAGGGTCATCAGGCGGTTGTGGCGTTTATCCCACAGCGAGAGTGACTTGAGCACTTTTTCGATATGGGCGGGGTTGGGGGATTTACCAAACAGGCCACGGCTGAAGCTCACCGTGTTCCAGACCGTTTCAAACGCTTCATTGGTGAGTTCTTGCGGCACAAGACCAATTCGCTCGCGGGCTTGGCGGTAATCGCGCACGCTGTCGAAGCCGTCGACAATGACATGGCCTTCGCTGGGATTGACCAAGCCACATACCAAGCTGATCAAGGTAGTTTTACCCGCCCCGTTCGGGCCGAGCAGTGCAAAAATTTCGCCGCGCTGGATGGTTAAATCCACGCAGGTGAGCGCCTGAAAGCCACCTTCGTAGGTTTTATTCAGGCCATCGATGGTAATGATGGGGTCGTTCAAGGCGTGCTCCTTACATCGCGGGCCAGTGCAGAACCGGCGCAGCGCGATGCCAATGGCACCGCGACATGGCTGCCGCGGTGCATGACGGCCTTTAAAAGGTATTAAGTGCGGCTGGTGATTTCGAGCAAGTGATAGCCAAACTGAGTCTGTACCGGCCCGTGAACCTTGTTGAGCTCACCGCTGAAGACGACTTTGTCGAATTCCGGCACCATTTGGCCAGGGCCAAAGCTGCCCAGGTCGCCGCCCTGACGGCCGGAGGGGCAGCTGGAGTGCTGCTTGGCCACGTCCGCGAAGTCACGGCCGTTCTCGATCTCTTGTTTCAGTGCGTTGCACTGCTCTTCACTGCTTACCAAAATATGACGGGCGCTGGCACGTGCCATAACGAACTCCTTAATAAAAAACCCAATACGGTAGGCCAGTTTATCACGCTCGCTGCTAGTCGTGACCCAAGGCACCGCTATAACGCAGCGCTTCGCCCACACTCGCCAGGGCACGCTCATGGGCCTGCACCGAGAGCGGTCCACGGGTACACGCCACGATGACCCAGGGGCCATTGGCGGCGTCACCTGCTTGAGAGGCACGCGATGCAATACCGGCATCGCAGCTTCGCCGGTGCTGCGTGCCTGTTTTGTGCGCAAAGGTGAATTCGGTGCCCATGCCCCGTTTCAAGCGGCGCTCGCCAGATTTAGTTCGCTGCATGATCGCCAGCAGCGTTTGGCGCTGTTCGGCATTCACATCCGCCATACCACCGTGATGCAGGCTGGCCAGCAGGTCGCCATAGGCGCGTAGCGTACCCACGTTTTCACCGGTGGCTTCATAGGCATCGAAGGCGTGGTCGTAGTCGGGCTGTTCGAAGCTCCCTTCACCCATGCCCAATGTGCGCGCTAAGGCTGCCGGGCGCTGGTTCACACGGTGTTGGCGCAGGGCGATAAAATCTAACCCGCCCAGCTGGCGAGCCTCGGGGTGTAGCTGGCCATATACGCCTTGGCGCACTTCTACCAGCTTGCTGATAGGGCCAAGGTGCTCCGGCTGGCCGTTGCTGGCGGCTACCATACGGCGGGCGCGGGCATTCACGGCATCCAAGCCAACACGGTCAATCAGCATATCCGTGGCGGTGTTGTCGCTGACGGTGATCATTTGCTCGAGCAGATAACGAACCGAGATTGGCGTGCCGGGGTCGTGCCAGTTGACCGGCCCGGCGCCATCGACAAAGTCGCTGCGTGCCAATGTAAGGCGCTCATCCAGAGAGAGCGTGCCAGCTTGGCGTTCAGCCAGCACCTGAGCCGCTACGGGCACTTTAATCAGCGAGGCCAAATACCAGGGGCCGTCTGCCTGCCAGGAGTACGCCTCGCCTGTTGCGAGGTTCTGAACATAAACACCTAGCGCGCCGCCAAACATCTCTTCAATGGCGCTTATTCGCGCATCTAGATCGCCTTGCCAAGGGCTCTGTTTATCGACCTCGTAGTACCAGTTCGTACTTGCCAATACCGCCGCGCTGGCTGGCAATAAAGCGCACAGCAGCACTGCGGCTAGCCAGCGTTGAAGATGTCGCAACCTTACCTCCTACCGCGGCGAGTGGCGGGTTATCAGTCAGCGCGGAAAACCGCTTACTTTTAGTGAGCGGATGGATAGCGCGGCGTCCGCCAGGACGCCTTGTTTCCTTACCGCTAGATGGCTAATGTGTAAGCCATGACAACCGAGCGCGCCTACAGATACCGTTTCTATCCGACGCCCGAGCAGGCAACCCTGCTGGCGCGGACGTTCGGGTGCGTCCGGTTTGTGTGGAATGCCGTACTGCGCTATCGCACCGATGCATTCTATCAGCGCCAGGAGAAAATCGGCTATCACGACGCCAGTGCGTTCCTGACGCAACTCAAGAAGCAGCCGGACACCGCCTTTCTAACCGAGGTTAGTTCGGTGCCGTTGCAGCAATGCTTACGCCATCAGCAAACCGCGTTCAAACACTTCTTTGCCAAGCGGGCACGCTACCCCCACTTTAAATCCAAGAAACACCGGCAGTCAGCAACCTTTGCCAGTTCGGCGTTTTCGTACCGCAATGGCCAAATCACGCTGGCCAAGTGCCGCGAACCGCTCAACATCCGCTGGAGCCGCGACCTGCCCTCAGCACCCAGCACGGTGACCGTTTCCAAAGACCGCGC
>NZ_JBITWC010000037.1:0-29892 GCF_044543515.1 Vreelandella lionensis
GGCCTGTCGCGGCCTGCCTTTTTAATACGTCTTCATGGTTAAGATGGCTATCCCTTGGGGCCAAACAGGAGCCAAGCAATCAACCCCACCAGGGGAAACACCAATAGCGCGATAATCCATAGCAATTTGGCAAGCCCGCTAGCCGAGCTTTTTGCCACTTTAACGATGGCCCATACCACAATGATGAGCCAAATAAGACCGAGCAAACCACCGACTTCAATACCCATAGCAACTCCTTAGCGTGTTGGCATCCATGAGTCTTCAGCTAAGCACATGACTGCAGTGCGCACAAGTCGCCCTAAGGCTCTGGCAAGCGCAGCACCATCTCCCCGCCGCGAATCTCAATCGCTAGCTGGTTTAAAAAGCTCATCCCAAGCAGCACCGTATCGCGCTCCATGCCGGGGCTGATAGAGCCCTGCACGTTGTTCATCTGAATACCGCCCAGCACTACTTCATCTAGCTGAGTCAGATTACCCTCGACACGGCCATTGGCGGTGTTAAACCAAGCACGACGCCCTGGCGCTAAGCTTAGCCTTTTAGCCAGCTCACGAGGCACCGCTACATAAGTGGCGCCTGTATCCAACAAAAACGTCACAGGCTCACCGTTGATCTGACCCGGTGCTTCAAAATGCCCTGCCCGGTTACGCTTTAGTGTTACCGGGCCGTTGTCTGGGGAGGTATTCATGATGTGCACGTTAGGGTTCAGCATGTCGTCAAGACCGCCCTGAATCCACCACGTTCCTACCGCCATTAACAGCACCCAAAATAGCAGCATCATCACAATGCCGCCCTGCTGTGGCCTGTGTCTTGCCATTATTCACCTCACGGCATCAAGAACTTTTCCAGGCTACTGCCGCCTCAC
Source organism: Vreelandella lionensis (assembly GCF_044543515.1). Lineage (NCBI taxonomy): Bacteria > Pseudomonadati > Pseudomonadota > Gammaproteobacteria > Oceanospirillales > Halomonadaceae > Vreelandella > Vreelandella lionensis. Next base: position 863 of record NZ_JBITWC010000037.1, read on the forward strand.
GGCCACGGCGCTCATTGACGCCTACGCAAATTAGCATCGCCGCAATAAATAGCCCAACACATAAAAGAATAGACGCTTGAAGGCCAATCAGCGTTTGCAACACCCCTAACATGACGATGCCCAGCACCCCCGCCAGTTTGTTTGCCAAGCCCCAGAAGCCAAAAAACTCCGCTGATTTTTCCAGCGGTGAAAAGACACCCACCAGCGCGCGGCTGGCCGACTGGCTAGAGCCTAAACTCAACCCGGCTAAGCAGCCGACCACTAAAAACAAGTGCTGTGCCTGCCACTGCCACCCAAACTGCTGATTGAGCCACTCGGTTAACGCCGGCGTTGCCCAGATCGCGACAATAGCCGCAACCCAGAGAGCAAGTGTCATTTGATAAGTGTGTTTAGCGCCCAGTTTATCTTGTAAAAACCCAAATCCGATGGCTCCCGCAGCAGCGGTGACCTGCACAATAATAAACATGATATTGCGCACGCTCTCATCCCAGCCAATCACCTGGGCCCCGTAGATAAAAGCAAAGGCGATAATGATGTAAACGCCTGCCATCGAAAATAGAAGTGACACTAAGAAAACGCTTAAGTCTTTGAAGTAGCGCAGCTCATGAAAAGTACCCAAAATCCGCTGCTGGGCAATTTGCCGATAAGAAACGCCATGGGGTTTAGGTACACCGCGCTCTTTCAGCCATAAAAAAGTGGGAATCGCCGCCACTAAAAAGAACCCTGCTGCAAAAGGCCCTACCCAGCGAATACGCTCAAAATTGTCAGCCGTTGCCTCTCCTAGCACAATCAGCGTAAACCCTGCGGCCAATAGGCCGCCAATATAGCCCAATGCCCAACCAAAGCCGGAAATTTTACCCAGCGCATCCGGCGGCCCTAACTCTGGCAGAAAAGCGGCAATAAATGACTCTCCCATGGAGTAGGCGTAGTTTGAGAGTACGATTAACAGAAGGCCTAACACCACGTAGCCGGGCTCAACGAAGTAGAGCATGGCCGTGGTTGCCACCGTCGCCATGTAGCTAAACAGAAGAAAGCGCTTTTTTTCAGCACGGTAATCCATGATGGCGCCACACAGGGGAGCGCTGATCACCACCAGTAAATAACTGATGGCTAAGGCCAAGCTCCATAAAAAGTTAGCTAAGCGGTAGCCATCGTTACGCTCACCGACAATTACGGTAGTAAACAGCTCACCAAATACCACGGTAATAATCAGCAGCGTATACGCTTGATTGGCAAAATCGAACATCGCCCAGCCGAAAATCTCACGGCGTGAAGCATAGGGAGACGCGGCCATTGTGGGGGTTGTGGGCGGCATAGTGTGCTCTCTTAAAAAGAGGAATAAGACTACCAGCTAGCTGTGACACATCGCTATGGGTAGCGTTAACAGAATAAAGATGACATCGCCACACAGTTAATCTAACTTTACTGGATTCCCTAACCACAGGAGGGCGCAATTAAATGGCGTATGGCAACGTTATAAAAAAGCGTTTACTAGCCACTCTTTCACTCTTGCTAGGGTGCGCTTTTGCTATTCTGCCGTTGTCTGCTGACACCCTTCCCTCCTCTCTTGCCTCCCTGACATTTATTACCGAAGAGTACCCACCTTACAATTATCGCGATGGCGGCCAAATGGTTGGCACGTCGGTGAACCTCTTAGAAGACATGCTAGCCCATGCGGAGACCCAGCTAGATCGCAGCAATATTCGCTATTATCCCTGGGTGCGTGGCTATGAACTCGCGCTCAGCCAACCCAACACCGTGCTCTTTTCGACGACTCGCACGCCCGCCAGAGAAGCACAGTTTCACTGGGTTGGCCCGATTGCCCAGGACCAAGTAGTGCTGCTTGCCCGTCGCAATACGCCTCTTCGCATCCGCTCTCTGGACGCTGCGATTGAGCAAGGGCTGAGCGTTGCCGTCATTCGTGAAGATATCGGCGCTCAGGCACTGGTAGAAGCCGGTTATCCAGAGGCACTGATTAGGCCTGCTATGGACAACCGCAGCGCACTGCATATGCTGCTACATGAGCGAGTCGACCTATGGGCCTACAGTGCCGATGTCGCGAAGTGGATTGCCGAGCAGGAAGGGTATTCCAAGGACATTGTGACGCCTCTCTACACACTCAGCGAATCTTATTTATACTTTGCCATCAATCTTGACACAGACCCGCAGCTAGTCGCCGAATTGCAGCACGCTTTTGATAGTGTCACTTCCTTCTCAGCGGCCACACAGGTAGGTAGTGATGGTTAAACAGCTGTTCTCCCCCGCAAAGCCTTACTGGGTACTGGTTGTCCTAGGTGTATTGTTTAGCGGACATACCAGTAGCATAGCATTCGCCCAGGCACCGTCGCTCACCATCAATACGGAAGAGTACCCGCCTTTTAACTATCAAAACGATCAAGGCATTGTGGTGGGTATTGCCACCCAGCAGTTGCGTAATGCGCTGCGCCATGCAGGCATTGAGGCTCGCTTTCGGATACTGCCCTGGGCACGCGCCTATACCGAGGCACGACTGCGCGAGCATCACTGTGTTTACTCCACCACGCGCACTGCCGCTAGAGAGCCACAATTTCGCTGGGCGGGGCCGCTGGTGATTAACGAGTGGTCAGTCTTTGGCCTAGCAGAACGGCAACTGTCATTGGCACAGCTTACTGACCTACACCATTGGCAAGTAGGTAGCTTTCGAGAAGATGCCATAGGCGATTATGTGGAAGAACGGGGTATTAACGTACTCCGCGCGCCTACCGAGCGTGAAAACATGGCACGACTGGCCGCCGGGCTACTGGATGTTATCGTTACCGGGCGCGCTACTGGCGAGTACCTTGCCGAAGAGCAAGGGCTCAAGCTTGAACACCTGCTCACCTTCTTTTATGCGCCCCTTTACCTCGCCTGCCACCCAAGCGTCGAGATGGACACGATTAACCGCCTTCAGCGGCATCTTGACACCTCGTTTGTTACCCCAATGGAGTCGATGCCGTGAGTGTCGCCAAGCCCCCATTAGCCAGCGGCCGTTTAACGCTCAAGCAGGCACTACTTACCCTGCTGATTGCGATTGTCATTAGCCTTATTGCGGGCAGCATTGAGCTACTCGGCCACGCCAGCAGCATGCGTGAAAATGTGCAACAGCGCACCTCACAGCAGCTCGCTATTGTTAATGGCGCGGCGGCGGAAGCCGCCTTCCAGCTTAACCCTGACTTAGCGCACCAAATCGCTTTTGGTTTATTTAGCAATAGCGAGATTTCCCAGGTGGCCATTCGCGACGACTTTGGGCGCGCCCTGGCGGAGTTCTACCCTACACAGCCCAATGCATCCAACTGGCTCAGCAAGCAGCTATTTGGGGATATTGTTTATCATGAGATGCCGCTGCGGTATTACATGGGTAGCGATACCCCAGAAGCGACAGTCGGTGAGATATCGCTCTCCCTGGATACGGTGTACTTGACCCGAGAGTTCTTAGCCCGTGGTTATGCGGTGGTAGGAAGAAGCATTTTGGAGGCTTTTTTACTCAGTGGTCTAGTGATTGCGTTATTTCATATTTTTATTACGCGGCCCTTGTTAAAAGTGCACGCGGCGATCACGCAAACTGACCCAACGCGGCCAGGCCAGTGGCCCAAACCCACTCTGAAGGGCCATCACGATGACGAGCTTGGCCACTTGGTGGAAAGCTTGGATCACCTGCTGAATGAGTTTCAGGCAGGGTTAGCGCAGCGTGATCATTTGCACCAGCTTTCCCAATATGATGGTTTAACCGGCGTGGCCAACCGTCGCCACTTCGATATGTTTTTAGCGCAACAGTGGCAGTGGGCAACGCGTGCTAAGCAACCGTTATCGGCTATTTTTATCGATATCGACAATTTTAAAGAGTTTAACGACCACTATGGTCATAGCATGGGCGATGACACCCTGCGTGCAGTAGCCACGGTACTCAATCAGTGTATCGACTCAAGCTGCGACCTGCTGGCCCGCTACGGCGGTGAAGAGTTTATCTGTGTACTGCCTGGCAAAGATGCCAATGAGGCGATGAATATTGCCAACTGCCTGCGCCAAGCCATTCTGTCACTGGCTATTCCCCATGCCTACTCCAGCACTCATTCGCACCTAACGGCTAGCATGGGCATTGCCACCACGACACATGAGCAGCCGCTTAGCCCTGATGACCTGCTCAACAAAGCCGATCAACAGCTCTACCATGCCAAACGACGCGGCAGGAACCGCATCGAGATACACGAACGCCCGGCGTAGCCGGGCGTTCGTGTAGGCATCAATCGGCTCTACGTCACAGCAACCAGTGGGCAATGACCGCTGACAAGCCGACCACCATCGCAGTGACTACCGCAACGGTGACCACCCGATCTAACCAACGGTCGAAGGCAGCCCCTTTTGGCTGCCTTCGCGTTGCCCCGTGACGTCCCTGTCGAGCCATTAGCACGCTGTTTCCATAGGTGCTTCCTCTATCGAAGCCGTTGTTTAGCTATTAATACGCCGATTGACCACGCTGGGCGCACGGCGCAGACGCTCCTCTTCCCCTAACTGCTCCGCCTCAAAGGCATCAGCACCCACGGGGGTCTCACCGTGGCGACGGTAGAGCTGGGTCAGCATCGCTTTACGATCCGCACGCAGCTCGCGTACCAGCACAATCACCATCATATACAGAATAAAGGTAAACGGCAGCGCTGACAGCACAGCCGCAGACTGCAAGCCGGAAAGACCGCCCGCCACGATAAGCGTAAGGCAAATCGCCGCGATCAGCACGCCCCATACCACGCGCTTATAGAGTGGTGGATTGATGGAACCATTATCCGTCATCTGCGCCACAATATACGAAGCGGAGTCTGCTGAAGTCACTAGGAAAATAAAAATCAGCAGCATGGCCACCACGGAGAGCACGCCCGAGAACGGCATCAAATCAAACATCTCAAACAGGGCGACGGTGATGTTTGCTTCGGTGGCCGCAGCCAGGCCTACATCGGTGCCGTTCAGCTCCAGGTTAAGCGCCGCACCACCAAATACGCCGATCCACAAGCACGCCAAAAGCGGCGGCACAAATAACACCCCAAATACGTACTCTTTAATAGTACGCCCGCGAGACACACGTGCCACAAAGGTGCCCACAAAGGGCGACCAGGCAATCACCCAGGCCCAGTAGAAGATGGTCCAGCTACTGGCCCACTGATTGTCGCTATAGGGCGAAATCCGCAGACTCATTCCAATAAAGTTTTGCAGATAATCGCCTATACCGAGAGTAATGGTCTCCAGGATGGCGATAGTAGGCCCTGTGACCAGCACATAGAGCATTAGGCCGATACATAGCACCATATTTAAGTTGGATAGGCGCTTAATACCTTTATCTAACCCTGACCAAGTAGATGCCATGTAGGCGCAGAACATCACAAATAGAATGACAAATTGCCAAAACCCATTCTCCGGCAAGCCAAATACCGCGTTAAGACCGCCATTCATTTGTAATACGCCAAGCCCTAGTGATGTCGCCACCCCCATCACGGTAGCCACCACCGCAAAAACATCTAACCAGGAAGCGTAGGGGCGCACATGGGGATGCTTGGCCGTGACCGACGAGAGCACTGAAGACACCAAACCCGCCTGCCCCTTACGGAACTGAAAGTAAGCAATAATCAAACCCACCACGGAGAATGCCGCCCACTGGTGAATCCCCCAATTAAAATAGCTGTACTGGATGGCGTAGCGTGCAGCCGCTTCGCTCTCTGCCGGGACATCGCCGTAAGGCGGGTTAATGTAGTGCGTCATGGGCTCTGCCATGCCGTAAAACACCAGCCCTACCCCAAAGCCTGCGGCCAATAGCATGCTGATCCATGAGAAAAAGCTGTAGCTGGGCGTACTGTCCTGGGGTCCCAGACGTACTTTGCCGTATTTACTGAGCGCAAGGCCAATCAGGAACACGACAAAGCCAAATACAGAGAAGAGATAGAACCAGCCAAATAGCTCGGTAATCGATGTGAGGGCGGCCTCAGCAGCATTACCAAACGCGACAGGAAACGCGGCCCCCACAATGACTAAGCCGAAAATAATCACTGCCGATGCGATAAACACCGACTTACCTCCATGGTTTGTCATAACACCACCCTGGTTAATGAAAAATACTGGTTAATAAATGCATGGATTTATAAAAACACGGCACTTTATTTTAGTGCACTTACTTAAATCCTAACATCCGAGGCTAGCAATCGCATGTTAAGGGCTTAATACAGCAAAATTAGCACCAACTGATATATTAGTTTCAACTCTCGAAAAGAAGCAGTGAACTTGCTCGCTCTGCTATGTTCCAATGGGTGCAAACGAACGATGGAGGCTTTCATGCCACAGATGAATCGCGACCAACGCAATGCCGCTTGGCAAGCTGCTAACCAGTGGCGCGCCCGTGCTGCACAAACGCAGCCAAACGGGCTAATGGGCAGCTTGAAACTGCTGTTGACGTGGCTAGCGTTTGGCGCACTGATGATTGTTGGCGTAGTGCTGGGGCTATTTTTCCTGCTGATTGGCTGGGCGATGATGCCGTTTGTGCGCCATAAAATGAAAAAGCGTATGGAGCAGATGCGAGCCGATCACGCTCAAGACATTGGCGGCGGCTACGCTGGCGAGCAGCCATCTAGGCAGCACGATGCCCTAGAAGGTAGCTACGAAGTAAAAGACGAGTCCCGCCGTTAGGGCGGCGGCTGGATCCATGCGAAGGCCGCCGCCAGCGTTAGCGGCATGACGATCAAACTTCCCAAGTTACCGATCAATACCAACGACGCCACCTTATGAGGGGCGAGCTTGTACTGCTCGGCCACCAAGTAATTCAATACCGCTGGCGGCAACGCGGCAAATACCAACAAGGCGGCTGTTTGCAGCGGATTCAGCGGCAGCAGCCACATGAGCGGAAGCGCAATCACCAGCCCAGAGAGCGGGCAAAGCACCGCCCCCAGCAGCCCTATTCGCCAGTCGCTAAAGTCAATCTCCAGTAGGCGCACGCCCAGCGCAAATAGCATTAGTGGAATACATACGCCGCCTAGCATATGCATGGCTTCCAGCAGCCAGCCCGGCAGCGGCACGCCCCCTACATTAACCAGCAGCCCTGCCAAACTGGCCGCCACGATGGGCATTCTAAGCATCCGCCACAGCGAAGTGCGCGGGTCCAGCATGTAAAGCCCCACCGAAAAGTGCAGCAGCATCTCCACGATAAACACTACCACCGCCGCTGGCAGCGCTTCCGGCCCGAAAGCCAGCACCAGCAGCGGCACCCCCATATTGCCGGAATTATTGAACATCATTGGCGGCAGGAAGACCTTACTGTCCAACCCAAGCCACTTTACCACCGGCCACAGCACTAACCCTGACCCCAGCACCACCAGCGCGGCAGCGCTGGCCAACCAGGCGTACTCCGCCAGCGGCGCTTGGCGGTCGGCTAGCACGGCAAACACCAGCAGTGGAACGAACAGCTCCATATTGAGAGTGTTTAAACTGCGAATATCGGGAGTGCGGAATCGCCCGTAGGCGGCACCGCTACCGGCAATCAAAAACACCGGCAGCAGCGTGGCTAAAATTTGACCGATCATTGACCAGCCACCTCGCTGCGAGGCCGCACAGGAAAAGGAGTGCGCATTGTGTCGTCCTTGTTTTTATTGGAACTGCTGTTATTGAAACGATTGATATGGGAGCAGCCGTTTTAAGCCAGTCGTTATCAGGCTAGCTTTTTACCGATGCTACTGAAAAACGCCCTGCCCGCCAATCAAGGTTCCAGAAAACGCTGCCACAGTGCGGTCACTATCTGACGGTGCTCCGCAAACTCTTTGACCTGCCCTAACGCCTTTTCACCGGTCAACGCCGCGCGGTGAGTACGACTGCGGTAGGCCAGGTAAGCCTCGCGCAGTTGCTCAGCCTCCGCTTGGGTGATGTGCCCGCTCTCGGCCAGGGTTTCCAGAATGCGAATATTATCGCTATAGGTGATCAGCGCGGGCGTTTGATGGGAGAGCGCGAGCACGGCGTACTGGCAGAGAAACTCGATATCCACCATGCCGCCTGCATCGTGCTTCAAGCTAAACGTGGCGTCTGTGCTGGCATTTTCGCCATCGCCCCGCTCAGATTTGGCGCCCTCGCCTTTCGTGCCCAAGTGATCACGCATTTTATGGCGCATGCTCACCACATCATCACGCAGCGCCTGCGGGTCGCGCTCGCGGCGTAAAATCGAGCCACGCAGCTCGTCAAACTTGTCGGCCAGCGCCTCACTGCCCGCCACCACTCTGGCCCGCACCAGCGCCTGATGCTCCCAGGTCCAGGCATTTTGATGCTGATACTCGGCAAACGCGTCCAGCGACGTGACGAGCAGCCCCGCATTCCCTGATGGACGAAGGCGCATGTCCACTTCATAAAGACTGCCCGCCGGGGTTACCGCAGTCAGCAGATGAATGATGCGCTGGCCCAGGCGAGTGAAAAACACCGGCGTATCCAAAGGCCGAGGGCCGTCGGTACTGCCTTTACCGTCGTTATCGTGCAGGAACACCAGATCCAGGTCAGAGCCGTAGCCCAGCTCAATGCCGCCCAGCTTGCCGTAACCAATAATCAAAAAAGCAGGTTCGCGGTTGTTACACCCCGCAGGCGCACCGTGCTTGCGAGTGACATGCTTCCATGCCATCGCCAGCACCGCGTCTAAAATAACTTCCGCGATATAGGTTAAGTAATCGCTTACTTTCATAAGATGACGCGTACCGGCCACATCCGAGGCGGCCACGTGCAGCATCTGCGCATGCTTGAACACCCGCAGTGCTTCTAGCTGCGCTTCTTCATCGTCCTCGGGTAAACGGTTGAGCGTTTGACGCAATTCGTCGGCAAGCCGCGATTTATCGGCGGGCGTGTAGAGCGTATCAGGGGTTAACAACTCATCCAGCAGGATGGGGTAGCGTGCCAGCTGTTCAGCAATCCAAGGGCTCGCCGAACATAGCCGCATCAAATGCTCAAGGGTATGCGGATTTTCGCGCAGCAGCGCCAGATAGGCCGTGCGTCGTAGCACCGCCTCGATCAACGGCTGCACCCGAGCCAGGGCCGTGTCCGGCGTATCGCTCTGCGCCACGGCAGCCAGTAGCAGCGGCATCAGTGCATCCAAGCGCTCAAAACCAATACGCTGCATGCTCTGCACGGAGCGCGAGTGATAAAGGCTTTTTAATCGTTTGAGTGCTTTTTCCGATTCGTTAAAGCCCGCTTCGCTGAGAAGGGCCTGAGCCTCATCCTCTTCAAGCTCACCGCGCCACAAGAGCCGCCACTGGGAGAGGCTGGCGTCGCTTTGCTCTTCATCGGCCTCTTCTTCAGGGTCGGCGATCACTGCATCAAAGTGCTGGCGCACCCGTTCGCGGACCTCATCTAGCTGTGCAATAAGCCCGGGCCAATCCTCGTGCCCCATGGCGAAAGCGACGCGCTCGCGGTCCTCATCATCGGTGGGCAGCATTTGGGTTTGGCGATCTTCCAGCGCTTGAATGGCGTGCTCCACATCGCGCAGGAAGGCGTAATCCGGCAGTAGCTCGTCCACCACGGTTTGAGGCAGCAGCCCAAGCTCGGGCAAGCGCTTGAGCGCTGTTTGCAGCGAGGTGACCTGCAGCTCAGTATCACGCCCGCCGCGAATCAGCTGAAACGCCTGCACCACGAACTCCACCTCGCGAATGCCCCCCGGCCCCAGCTTGATGTTGCTCTGCATGCCTTTGCGTTTCACTTCGCGATTGATCATCGCCTTCAGCTCGCGCAGCGACTCAATGGCCCCAAAATCCAGATAGCGGCGATACACAAACGGCCGCAGGCTAGCCAGCAGCTCTTGGCCCGCGTCGATATCCCCCGCCACAGGCCGCGCCTTCAGCATGGCGTAGCGCTCCCACTCACGGCCTTGGTCTTGATAGTAGCTGGAGAGCATCGAAAAGCTGCCTACCAGCGGGCCGCCATCGCCCAGCGGGCGCAAGCGCATATCTACGCGGAACACAAAACCATCCGCCGTCATGGCATCCAGGGCGGCGATCAGGCGCTGGCCAAGCTTGGTGAAGTACTCTTGATGCTCTAGCGGTTTGCGACCGCCTTCAGTCTCGCCCTTTTCAGGGAAGGCAAAAATCAGATCGATATCCGACGAGAGGTTGAGTTCACCCGCGCCCAACTTACCCATACCCAGTACCACCAGCCGCTGAGGCTCACCATCACTGCGAGCGGCAGGCGTCCCCCAGCGGGATGCATAAAAACGCTCCAGCCAGCCAAGCGCCGCTTCGGTGCACACTTCCGCCAGCCAAGAGACCGATCGGGCGGTATCCCACATGGTGGCACCGTCGAGGCGATTTAGATCGCGCCAAACAATGCCCAGCATGCGCGCTCGACGAAAACGGCGCAGCGCCTGGTGCAGGGCATCTTCGTCCTCGGCGCTCTCCAGGGCATCATCCAACCACTGAGTCAGCGCTTCTTTGCTGGGCGCGCTATCCAACTCCCCTGCCGCATCCAGCTCGGCCAGCCAGTGGGGAAAGCGCGCCAGCGTATCAAGGGCGAAGGTGGAGATAGTGACCACTCGAGCCAGCGCTTCCCGGCGGGCAGGAGCGAGCGCCTCCCAACTGCTGGAGGGCAGCGGCTGCTTGGTCATTGAGGCGACATTATCCGCCTGGCTTAGGGCCTCGCTGAGGCGCTGCTGTGCCTGTTCGGCAGCAGGTGCAAGCGCTTTGGGAAGCGTTGTCGTGGGGAATAACGCATCATTGGTCTGCATAAACACCTCTCTGCCAAGCGCCTGTTATGGTTATTGAAGGAGCAGCGGGCGAACTAGCCCATCCATTTTTCCCAGCCTAACAGCCCCCAGGTCAGGCCCGCCATCATCAGCGACAGCATCACTGCCGCTGAGCCAATGTCCTTTGCACGCCCAGATAGCTCGTGGTGTTCGGTGCCAATACGGTCGACCACGTTCTCAATCGCGCTGTTCAATAGCTCGACGATCAACACTAAAAACAAGCTGCCGACCAGCAGCAGCCAGCTTAATGGGCCTTCGCCGATCCACCAGGCAAACGGCAGCAGCACGGCGGTAATCGCCAACTCCTGACGAAAGGCAGACTCATTACGAAACGCCGCCTTCAGGCCTTTCCAAGAGTAGCGCGTGGAGTGCAGTAAATGGGTTAACCCCGTGTGACGTGGCTTCATGCCCGTTGCCTCACCTAAGCGTTTAATTAATTAGCTAAAATCATTGCATCTAAATCTAACGACAGTGGGTCAAGCACCTCGGGCCAGCTGAGATAGGGCGTACTGCCGCTACCGTTCACTAACACGCTAAACACCCCCCAGCGTCCTTGGGCCGTGCGAAAATAGCCCGCCGCGGCACGTACGGCAAACGGCTGGTTGAGCGTGCCGGTTTTCAGCATGACGTTATTTTGAAAGGTAGGTGAGCCACGACGGATAAAGCGCATCACGCCGTTGGCGGGCGACTGGAAAGAGGCCACGAAGCTTGGGAACAGCGCGCTTTGGCGGAACATGTCCTCCAGCATTACGTTGACACCATGCGCCGAGGTGCGGTTATCGGTGGTTAAACCGCTGCCGCTGTGCAGTGTGACCGGGCCGTGCCCAGGCAAGCTCTGCACATAGGTTTCAATGGCCTGCCCTGCCTGACGCAGCTGCGCTTGGGGTGTTTCCACCAAGTTCAGCGCCAGCACGTCGGCCATATAGTTATTGGAGTAGTTCATGGTGCGCAGTATCAGCTCCTGGAGCGGCTGGCTATCCACTGCGGCAAGGCGCTGGGCGCTGCTTGGCGGCTGGGTTGAGCTTACCCGCCACGGGTCACGCACGCTAACGCCTGCCTGATTGAGCATGCTTAACAGTACCTGGGCGGTTTTTTCAGCCGCATCTCCGGCACCACGGTAAACATCCCGCGCGGCTGCATTAGTAGAAATTTGCCCCGTCAAACGCATCACATCGCCACGCTCATCGGTGATGCGCTCGGCGCTAATCTCCGTGCCACTGTTCGCCGGGCGTGTGACCACCTGATTATCAATGGCCACCAGCGGCGCCTGGCTATCACATAGCCCTACCCGCGCAGGCTCGCCGGGGGTTGCCGCAGGCGCCACGTTGACACACCACGTACCAAAATTGACGCCTGCCGAGGTTAGCGGCGCACTATAGGCGTTGGTGACTCGGGTACGCGCGTTGCAGCGATCAGTGGTGATGCACTCCACTGGGCCAAAGCGCCACTGACTGACCACCAGCGCACCGTCGACGTGCGTTACCCCGGCAAGCTGCAGGCGCTGGACGAGCCGCCAAAGATCTTCCGTCGTCAAACCGGGGTCACCGCCGCCTTCAAAGACCAAATCACCGCGTAGCACGCCGTTATCCACTTGGCCGGTACTCACTAACTGGCTAGTGAAGCGATGCTGGGGGCCGAAACGATTAAGCAGCGCGGCCGACATATAGGCTTTTGTCACCGAGGCGGGTGAGAGCTGACGCTCTGGATTAAGTCTGCCCAGCAGCGGGTTGCTGCCGCTATCCGCATCCAGCAAGCGTGCCTCGGCGCTCACCGAAAACCCTTTGGCCTCTAGCTGGCTCAACCGGGTAAAATCTGCCCAAAGCATTGAACTGGCACATAGCGCAGCGGTCGCCACGCCCGCTACCACGCTGCCGCGCAGCCATCGCCCGGGTAAGTTAAGAAAACACGTCACGTTCCACTACCTCAATGCACATTCATTTTGGAGAAGACCTGCAGAGTGACCACCCCGGCCACAATCAGGCTGATGCCAAACACCGCAGGCAGGTCGGGCTTTTCACCAAAGACGACAATCCCGACCAGGGTGACCAAGACAATACCTAAGCCCGCCCAAATGGCGTAGGTAATCCCTACCGGCAGCGTACGTAGTACCAAGCTCAATAAATAGAACGCCACCCCGTAGCCTCCAACGACCAGCAGGCTCGGCAGTGGCCGAGTAAAACCCACAGAGGCTTTTAATGCACTGGTGGCAATCACCTCTGCCACAATCGCGAGAATCAAATAAACAAACGTCATGGGCGCTCCAGGTCGATGCACAAACGCCAAAGTGTTTGGCCACTTTGGTCATATTTGGCTTCAAACGGGGTGAGATAGTCACCATTAGGGTGCAACGGGGCAACGCTTGCCTTTTGTCCGGTGACGACCTCCACGGCCTGGGCAAACTCTTCCACATAGAGCTGCCAGTTCGAACGCAGCTCGAGCCGCCCGCGCAGGGCTAACAGTGTGGGGAAAACCGGATGGCCATGCCAGCGCATTTTCAAGTGTGCTGATTTAGGATAAGGGTTGGGATACAGCAGGTAGTGGCGCTCGGGCGTCCAGCCTGCTTCCAGGGCCAGTCGCCAGAAATCGACCAGATCGGCACGCACCAGCAGGGCGTTTTCCGGCAGCTCACCGTGCTCCCGGCCCAGGCGATCCTCACTTCGGTCAACGCCAATCACGCTGTGGTGGGGGAACTGTATGGCTAGCCGCCGGGTCGATAGCCCTACCCCGCAACCTGCGTCGAGAATCAACGGTGCAGAGTGCTGCTGGCGCCACGCATCGGCCTGCTCAAACGCTTGGCGTGTGTGGTCGGCAATGGGTTTACGCAACGGATGCGCTAACGCACGCACTACTCGGCGTTCCACATCATGATGTGGACCTGGCTGATTGGAAGTCACTGGCCGTGAGGTGTGCTGCATGCCATCCCCTGGGTTAAAAAAAGCGTGATTCTATCAGTCTCCCGCGCACTCGGCATGACGCCGTTGCACGCCCGGTGCTATGATCACGCCCGAGCCTTTTTGTAAGCTCACTATTAAGCTCAGATCGGTTAAGGTTTTCGACACGGTCTGACAATAACCGTTATTAAAAACCACCGCACCACGAGGAACCCGGCTTGTCACACTTACCGGTGATTGTCGGCATGGGCGGCATCAATCCCGCCGGCAGAACCTCGGGCCATCAGGCCTTCCGCCGCACCGTGCTTGATGCTCTTCCTGCTGACCAGCAGCGCCAAACCGTGGAAAGCTTGGCAGCGCTTATGCGCCTTGCCGAGCACTCCGACAACGGATGGCACGACAGCGCAGGGCAGCCCATTGACGCCCCTGCCCAAATGCTGCGCGATCAGGTGCTTAACCACACGCTGATTCGCCGCAATGAAGACCCGCGCTTTCTCGCCCCTGGCCTGCCGGCAAACCGACGAGCCGATCTGGCGCTGGCAAAGCCGCTGCGCGTGACACTGCGCCGCCGCCAGCTACCCGACCAGTTGCCCGATGGGTGGCAGGTGCGCGAAATCGATGCCCGTGAAGTCGAGGTGACTATTCCTGCGGGCATCTTCGACGTGCTGCTACCGGACGCCCAAGAGCCTAAAGTGCGGGCTGCCGCGCAACTGCCGAGCGGCTTTGACCCAGCCAGCCTTTACCGCAGCGTGCACCATCCTCGCGGGCTCTCCATGGCGGTGTTTGGCGCCAGCGACTGCTTGGGCGCCAGCGGCCTCTCTTGGGAAACCCTGCGCCAGCAGCTCAACCCCGACCATATCGCTGTGTACGCGGGCAACTCGATTGGCCAGCTCGATGACCAGGGCTGGGGTGGCTTATTGAAAAGCTTGGTGACCGGCCAGCGCGCCACCTCCAAGCAGATGCCGCTGGGCTATGGACAGATGCCCGCTGACTTCCTCAATGCCTATGTACTCGGCAGCGTAGGCGGCACCGGCGCAGCGCTAGGCGCCTGCGCCAGCTTCCTCTACAACCTGCGCCTGGGCATTGACGATATCCGCGCAGGCCGTCGCCGGGTGGTGATGGTGGGCACCGCCGATGCGCCGATTACCCCGGAAATTATCGAAGGCTTCCGTGCCATGGGCGCGCTGGCCGATGACGCCAGCCTAAAAGCGCTGGATGCCCTGGAGCTGCTGACCGACACTGATTACCAGCGCGCCTGCCGTCCGTTTGCCCGCAACTGCGGGTTCACCATGGCAGAAGCGAGCCAGTTTCTGCTGCTGATGGACGACAACCTTGCCCTAGAGCTAGGGGCCGATATTCTCGGCGCGGTGCCCGATGTGTTTGTCAATGCCGACGGCTATAAGCGTTCTATCTCCGCGCCGGGCATCGGCAACTACATCACCCTGGGTAAAGCCGCCGCGCTGGTCAAAGACATGCTGGGAGAGACCGCGCTGAAAGAGCGCACCTTCCTTCATGCCCACGGCACCAGCACGCCGAAAAACCGCACCACCGAATCCCACGTATTCGATGAAATCGCCCGCGCTAACGGCATCAAGCAGTGGCCGGTGGTGGCTATTAAAGCGTTCATCGGCCACTCCCAAGGGTCAGCGGCAGGTGATCAGCTGGCCAGCGCCCTGGGCAGCTTCGTCCACGGTTTGCTGCCGGGTATCCCCACGCTGGATGCGGTGGCCGATGACGTCTACGCCGAGCGGCTGCGCTTTTTCACGACGCCTCAAGCATTTACCGCCGATGCTGCCTTTATCAACGCCAAAGGCTTTGGCGGTAATAACGCCACCGGCGTGGTGCTCTCTCCAGAGGTGACCGAGCGTCTACTCACCAAGCGCCACGGCAGCGCCGCGATAGAAGCGTGGAAAGGTCGCCGCGAAGCGGTACGCGCTAACGCCGCTGCCTATCTCGCCGAGGCCGATCGCGGGCGCTACGCCCCCCGCTACCAGTTTGGCGAAGCGGTGCTGGAAGGCCCGGAGCTTGAGATTCACGCAGACCGTATCCACATTCCCGGCTATGACCACGCGGTTTCGCTGGTCGCCGATAATCCGTTTGGTTCACTGGATGAGGAGACGCCGTCATGAGCGCGCATCGCGAGAATATCGCTGTCTATCCTGGCACGTTCGACCCGATCACCAACGGCCACTTCGACCTGATTGAGCGCGGCGCGCGGATGTTCGACAAAGTGGTGATTGCCGTGGCAGCCAGCCCCGGCAAACACCCAAGCCTGGATTTGGATACTCGAATTGCGCTGGCCCAGTCGGTGTGCGCATCGCTGCCGAATGTCAGCGTGATTGGCTTCTCGACGCTGCTCACTACCATGATGCACGAACAGGGCGCGACGATTATTCTGCGCGGCCTGCGAGCGGTCTCCGATTTTGAGTACGAGCTGCAGCTGGCCAATATGAACCGCGCTCAAAACCCCGAGCTCGAGAGCGTGTTTCTTACCCCGGCAGTGGAAAACTCCTATATCTCCTCGACCATCGTGCGGGAAATCGCCAAGCTGGGCGGCGATATTTCCCCGCTGGTGCACCCGCAGGTCGCAGAGGCGCTGCGTAAGCACTACACTACCTAGCTATCGATATTGTTGAGTAAAACACTCGGGTATCTAAAACCCGAGTGACACGCCATTCGTGAGGTACGCCCATGGCCCTGATGATCACCGACGAATGCATTAACTGCGACGTCTGCGAACCGGAATGCCCCAACGACGCGATCTCTCCCGGTGAGGAGATTTACGTGATCAACCCCAACCTGTGCACCGAGTGCGTCGGCCACTTCGACGAACCTCAGTGCCAGCAGGTGTGCCCGGTGGACTGTATTCCCCTCGACCCAGAGCGCCCCGAGACTCAAGAGCAGTTGATGGAGAAGTACCGCATCATTACTGCCGCTTAACTCGCCCACTTAAAATGTGCCTGAACGTCTGCAAGCGAAGGCCACTCTGAATGCGTATTTGGACCCTCGCTTGGCCCATCATTTTGTCAAATATCACCGTGCCCCTGCTGGGGCTGGTGGATACCGCCGTGGTCGGGCATCTGCCCGACTCCCGCTATTTAGCTGGCGTTACCCTCGGTGCCACCCTATTTAGCTTCCTTTATTGGGGCTTTGGCTTTTTGCGCATGGGCACCACAGGGCTGGTGGCCCAGGCGATAGGGCGCGAGTCGCCTAGTGACGTGCGCAACTTGCTAGGCCAGTCGCTGATCATGGCAGGTGTCATCGGCACACTATTAATCGTGTTTGGCACACCGCTCATCTCGCTTGGCCTGTGGCTACTAGATGGCAGCGTACAGGCCACGCCGCTGGCCCGCGAGTATGCCGAGATTCGCCTCTGGTCTGCCCCTGCCGTACTGGCCAACTACGCCATTCTGGGGTGGTTCTTAGGGCAGCAGAACTCCCGCGTCACGCTGATGATTCTGCTGCTGACCAACAGCGTGAACATCCTGCTCGATCTGTGGTTCGTCGTCGGTCTAGGGATGACCAGCAACGGCGTCGCGCTGGCCAGCGTGTTTGCGGACTACAGCGCGCTGGCGTTCGGCGGCTATTTGGTGCTGCGCCAGTTGGGGCATTTGGAAGGCCACTTTCAGCGCCAGCGGCTGCTGGCCCTGAAGGCCTATTCAGCGCTCTTTAACGTTAATGCGAACCTGTTTGTGCGAACGCTTGGACTGCTTTTTGCCATGGCATTTTTTACGGCTCAAGGTGCCCGCCAGGGCGATACCGTGCTCGCCGCCAATGCTGTACTGCTGCAGTTCATTATGCTCACCAGCTACGCCTTGGATGGCTTTGCTCATGCCGCCGAATCGCTAGTAGGGCGCGCTTACGGCCGCCGAGACTGGCGCGAGTTTGCCGCTACGGTGCGCGCCACGGCTCACTTCTCGTTCTGGACCTCCGCCGCGGCGGCACTGCTGTTTGCGTTGGGTGGTAATCAACTGATCGCCCTACTGACTGGACTGAGCGAGGTGCGCACCACTGCCGCCACCTACCTTCCGTGGATGGTCGTCATGCCGCTCATCGCCGTGTGGAGCTATCTGTTTGATGGCGTGTTTATCGGCACTACGGCGGTGCGGGAAATGCGCAACAGTATTTTTGCAGGCCTCGCCGTCTACCTGCCTACTTGGTGGTTCTGCCAGGGGCTGGGCAATCACGGCCTCTGGCTAGCGTTTACGCTCTTCACCCTTACCCGTTCGGCGGTGCTCATGGGCTATTACCGCCGCTACCGGCTTACCCGCTGGCGTGCGTCTTCCAGCGTTTCTCACCTTTGATCAGCAGCGTTGAACGTCACAACGGGCAGGGCTAGCAAACTGCGCTAACGTAACGTTATGTGTAGAAGCTAAGCACTCTGCGCATTGGCCGTTGAGGGGTGAAAATTGTGCCGCACCGCCGTATATTAGCCGCGCACTTCCTAATAACGAATAAAGTGAGCACTCCATGCTAAAACTCATATCAAAACCAGCAGTTAAGCTGGTCGAGCGTTATTTACCAGACCCGTATATCTTCGTTCTATTGTTGACCCTGATTGCCGCTGTGGCCGCCATTGCCGTGGAGCGCCAAACACCCTTGGCCGTGCTGCGTATGTGGGGCGACGGCTTCTGGGGGCTACTCACCTTCTCGATGCAGATGCTGCTCGTGCTGGTCACCGGCTTTATGCTGGCAAGCTCGCCGCCGGTCAAACGCATTCTTCAGAAAATTGCCGGTACTGCGAAGTCGCCCGGCGGCGCGATTATCCTCGTCACGCTGGTCTCTTTAGCCGCTAGCTGGATCAACTGGGGCTTTGGCCTGGTGGTCGGTGCTCTGTTCGCCAAAGAGCTGGCCCGGCTGATCAAGGTCGATTACCGCCTGTTGGTGGCCAGCGCCTACTCGGGCTTCGTGGTGTGGCACGGCGGCTTGGCCGGTTCGGTGCCGCTGACGATTGCCACCGAAGGCCACTTCTCTGCCGACCAGATCGGCGTCATTGGCACGGGTTCGACCATTTTCGCCTTCTTCAACCTGGCTATCGTCATTTGCCTATTCATCGCCGTGCCGCTGGTCAACCGTATGATGCTGCCCGATGAGAAAGACAGCGTGTACGTCGACCCCAAACTGCTCGACGACGAGCCAGAGCCCGTAGGCCGCATCACGCGACCTGCCGAAAAGCTGGAAAACAGCATGCCGCTAGCGCTGCTGGTGGGCGTTCCGGGCCTGCTGTTCCTGCTGGATCACTTCCTGCTGCGCGACGGTGGTTTGAACTTGAACGTGGTGAACTTCATGTTCCTGTTCCTGGCCATTGTGTTGCACCGCACGCCCCGTAACTTGCTCACCAGCCTGAACGAAGCCATTAAAGGCGGCGCGGGTATCGTGATTCAGTTCCCCTTCTATGCGGGCATTATGGCGATCATGGTGCAGTCAGGCCTTGCACAGAGCATGTCGGAGTGGCTGGTCTCGTTTGCAACCGCCAGCTCGCTTCCGTTCTGGTCGTTTATTAGCGCCGGTATCGTGAACCTGTTTGTGCCTTCCGGTGGTGGCCAGTGGGCGGTACAGGCACCGGTCATGCTGCCTGCCGCAGAAGCGCTGGGTGCCGATATTGCCCGCGTGGCCATGGCGGTGGCCTGGGGCGATGCCTGGACCAACCTACTGCAGCCGTTCTGGGCACTGCCAGTGCTGGCGATTGCAGGTTTAAAAGCCAAGGACATTATGGGCTTCTGCCTGATCCAACTGTTCATTACCGGTATTATCATTTCCGTGGGCTTAGTGTGGTTCTAAGCTGCTAAGCACGATGTCAACGCCCGCCCCCGTGGTATCCGCCTGGGGGCGGGCATTTTTAATAGTAAGGTGACCTTTATGTCCGACGCCTCTGCTGTACCCAACGCCCCAGACCAGAGCCTTGAACACAGCGCCTTACCGGGCCAGCACGAGCTCTCCATGACGGTCTTAATGACGCCGGACATGGCGAACTTCAGCGGTAAAGTGCACGGCGGTGCTATTCTTAAAAAGCTCGATGAAGTCGCCTACGCCTGCGCCAGCCGCTACTCCGGCCACTATGTGGTAACGCTCTCGGTGGATCAGGTACTGTTCAAACAGCCGATCCATGTAGGCGAGCTGGTGACGTTTCTCGCCAGCGTGAATCACGTGGGGCGCTCCTCCATGGAAATTGGCATTAAGGTAGTGGCCGAGGATATTCGCCAGAAGCTGATTCGCCATACCAATAGCTGTTACCTCACCATGGTGGCCGTGGACGCCGACGGCAAACCCGCCCGGGTGCCGCCCCTGGCGCTGGAGACCCCGCTGCAGAAGCTGCGCTTCGAAAAAGCCGCGCTGCGCAAGAAGCTACGCAAACAGGCAGAGCGTGAAGAGGAGCTGACCCAGCAGCATCACCAGCAGCGCTAAGCGCTGCTCTACTTTCAACGACAAGGAGTCATCATGCCCATCAGGCAGCGCTATCCCCACCTGCCCAAGGCCGTTGAGTATGCGCACATCGGCTGGGATCTGCTGATCCTCGCCGCCGTTATTATTAACCTTAGCCTGCTGCTGTTTGACTCGCTGTTTCTGATTGGCCCGATCAACGAGGCGATTGCCGCTATCGCGCCTGGTTTTCACCGTTTTTACGATACGGCGATTCACAGCCGATTTATTGCCATTGATTTGGTCTTTGTCAGCTTCTTTATTGCCGATGTGCTGCTGGGCTGGGCCGTGGCCATTGCCGAGCGGCGCTATCACCGCTGGTTCTTTTACCCCTTTGTGCACTGGTACGACGTGCTGGGCTGCATTCCGCTCAGCGGGTTCCGTTGGCTGCGCGTGTTTCGCGTTATAGCGCTCCTGCACCGTTTGCATCGGCTGCGCTTGATTAACGTCACCCGCTGGTCGATCTATCAGTTCTTCGCTAAGTACTACGATATTCTGCTGGAAGAACTCTCTGACCGTATTGCGCTACGCCTGCTGGGCAATGTTCAGGAGCAGATCGTGGCCAGCGACTCGCTCACCGAGCGCGTCATTGAGCGGGTGATCATGCCGCGTAAAACCCAGCTCATCCATGAAATTGCCGAGCGCTTGGAAGCCACGGCAGGCCGAGCATATCAGCAAAATCGCCCCGCCATTATGGCGGCCATCGATGATCTGGTGAGCCGCACGCTGCGGGAGAGCCCAGAAATTCGACGGCTGCACCGTTTACCCATGGGGCAGACCGCGTCCAGTGCGATGCAGGCATCCATTAGCAGCGTCGCCCAGCGGTTGGTGGATGAAATGGCCCAGGGCATGCACTCCCCCGCCTTCCGCCAGCTCGTGGAGCGCACGGCTGAAAATGGCTTTGACAGCTGGCTAACCGTCGACGACACCAGCGCAAAAGTGACCGAGCAAGTGCTTTACGACGTACTCGAAATGCTTAAAGAGCAGGTACGCCACCAAGGCTGGAAAGACCGCTACGACTAACTAGACCGTTGCGGTTGCCAGGGGCGGCTGCTCAAGGCTCGCTCGAAGGATCGCCAGCGCACGCTTGAGCGCCGTTTGGTCGGCGGCAGCCCCGATGCAAATCCGCACCGCCTGGGGTGCGGGGGCGCTGCCCACGCAGAAGGGTTCCGCGTTGGTCACTTTGACGCCCTGCTGACTGAGCCGTTCGCACAGCTCTAGCGCCCGCACGCCATCGGGTAGCGTTAGCCATACATTGCTGCCGTTTGGCTGGCGGCTCAGCGAATAGCCCGCCAGATAGTCCGTCACGATCTGCTGGCGCGCTGCCAGCTCCTGGGTTTGCCACGCCAGCAGCTCGTGTGCGGTGGGCTGGCTCACCCAGTGGCAGACCAAATCCACCATGAGTGGTGGCACCATCCAACTTTGCGCCCTCAATGCCGCCGCCAGCCGCTCCAACAGCGCAGGCGGCGCGCGCAGCACGCCCATACGCAGCCCGCCTGCCAGCACTTTCGCCGTGCTAAACACAAACAGCGTGCGCTCTGGCGCGAGCTGATACAGCGGCGTGCCGCGCTGTTCGACGGGTAGGTACTGCACGCCATCCTCCAGCAGCCATATATCGTAGCGCCTTGCTAAAGCCACAAGCTGCTCCCGGCGTGCTTCGCTCAGGCAGAGGCCGGTGGGGTTGTTTTGATCGGGGGTGAGGTAAATCAAGCGGGGCGGCTGGCGGGCGCACTGTGCTTCCAGCGCCTCCATACACATTCCATCTTGATCAAAGGGAATGCCGACCACCTTGAGATGCGCCTGCTGGGCTGCACTGATGGCTCCTGGGTACGTCAGCGCATCCGCGGCGACCAGCTCCCCCGGGCGCAAAAGTGTGCCGAGCGTCAGGCTAATGCCGTGTTGCCCGCCTTGGGTAATCAGCAGTTCCTCAGCGTTGAGGGGCATGCCTAACTGGGTGAGCCATTGGGAGAGAGCGACGCGGTGGTGGTCGCTACCCTGGGAGCTTGAGTAAGCCACGCTGCGCCTGAGCGCATCCGCCGAGGTGCTGAGTGCGCTCAGTGCCGTGCTCATTGCCTGCTCTCGCAGTGGATGCGGCGGCGGCAGGCTGAGGCTCAAATCAATCGTGTCGTCACCGGCTCGCGTGGCAGGCTGACCGCCAAATACACAGGCTGGCCCGCGCTGTTTCACGTAGGTGCCGCTGCCTACCCGGGCGCTCACCCAGCCGCGATGCTCTGCTTCGGCATAGCCACGGGTGACCGTGCCCACGGTGACGCCTAACGCATCCGCCAATCGGCGCTGGGGCGGCAGCTTGTCATCTGGCGCTAATTCACCGCTGGTAATGGCATCACCAATCGCCTGGGCAATCGCCCGATAGCGCGGTCCGGTTATGTGTTCAAGCGTAGGCACCCAAATTGTCATGGTGACAATAAAACCTTTGACGTGAAAATTAGCCACATTATGCTAACAAAAACGCCCACTAACAACTCAATCATCACAATTGTATGGATACAAAAAATGAATAGTGAATGGCTAATCCTTGGCCCTGCCGCGCTCTATATGATGTCGATGACGCTCACTCCGGGGCCCAACAACATCATGCTTACCGCTTCTGGGGCCAACTTTGGCTTTCGGCGAACGATGCCGCATATGTGGGGAATTTTAGGAGGCTGTTTCTTACTGTTTGCCAGCATTGCGCTGGGGCTAGGCGTGCTGTTCGAACGCTTCCCGGTGGTGCAAACCACGCTGCGCTGGGTAGGGAGTGCTTATTTGCTCTACCTTGCCTGGAAAATCGCCACCGCACCGCCGCCCAATTTACACGGTAGCCAGCATGGGGTGCCGCTGACGTTTTGGCAGGCGGCCATGTTCCAGTTCGCTAACCCAAAAGCGTGGGTGATGGGGCTGGCGCTGATGGCGGGTTTTCTACCGGAAAGCGGCCAGCCGGTCATCAATGCCTTAGTACTGGCCGGGTTTGCGGAGCTGGTGGCGCTGCCCTGCATTGCGCTGTGGGCCGCGTTTGGCAGCGCCATCGGGCAGTGGATCAAAAGCGACCGGGCATGGCGCGGGTTTAACATCACCATGGGCGTGCTCACCGCTGCCTGCGTATGGCTGATTTTGCGTTAGCCGCAGCGCAGCGACTCAATCATGTCGTTGCTTTCCAAGTGAATATTGAGCCGGTCGTCGCGGTAGTCCATGGTCGCGGCAGTGCCGGGGCGCAGCACACGCACCTGACGAGCGCCGCTCTGCTCTTCTAGCGTCGCCAAGTTGGCCTCATCAAAGGGCGCACCAATGGCATACTGCACGGCGCTGGCATCGCATGTTTGGCTAGTCGGCGCGGTTTGATCAACCGTCGGCGGCTTAGGCGCGGCGGACTCATTGGGCGCGCTGCTACACCCGGCTAGCAGCATCACGGCCAGCGCACTGCCCAGACCTTTTATATGGCGCTGAGTGATGGTCATCCAAAGCTTTCCTGGCGTCATTGTTTACCTCCCTCCACAAATCCCTGTCTCGATAGCAGTGCGGGCCAGGCATTGCTGCCTAGCCCGCACATTGTACAACAAGCCGTTAGACCGAACCTTAACTCGCGGCGTCCTGTACTGCTTGGCCGCCCTCTTCAACGTCTTGTCCTGCCCCTGCAATGGTGTTGCAGCCCGCTAGAGCACCCGCAGTGATGAGCAGAATAAAGCTAGTCGCCAGTAGTTTTTTCATCGTGTTCTCCTTAACAAGTCATTCAACATCGGGAAGCTCCGGCGGCAGCCTTACCGCCTAGGAGTGTTTTCAGCGTAACAGATTTTAATAATTTCGCCTGTTTTCGCTGAGTTATCCGCTGTCTGCTATGATGCTTGCCAAACCGTTTGGCTTAGGAGCACTCCGCTTGGCAACCTTTGAACTCGACCCACGCTTAGAAGCAGATACCCTACCCTTAGCGGATCTCCCGCTCTGCCGCGCGCTGTTGATGAACGATGTCCGCTACCCCTGGGTCGTGCTGGTGCCGAGAGTGGCATCGGTCAGCGAAGTGTTCGAGCTGAGCCAAGAGGAGCAAGCACAGCTTTGGAAGGAAGCCACTCAACTGGGCGCGGCCATGAAAGAGGCCTTCCAGGGCGACAAACTCAATATCGCCACGCTGGGCAACGTGGTCAGCCAGCTACATATCCATTTAGTGGTGCGCTATACCGATGACGCTAGCTGGCCCGCGCCGGTGTGGGGCAACGGCACTCCCAAGCCTTATGAGCTCGCCCAGCAGGGGGAGCGACGGGAACAGCTGCTAGCGCAAATTGAGGGGCTGGCACTTTAGACTTAACCGCCCAGCAGCGAACCACGCGCGGGCGGCTCGTTGAGTAACGGGCCGCTGGCAGGCTGTGCCGCACCGGCCAGCGCCAAGGAAATACCCAGCGCAACAATCACTGCCCCACCGGTGAGCGCCGCCCAGCCCGCGGCTTTCTCGACCCGCTGCTGGCTCTGCTTCTGAAGCCGCTTGGTGGCCCACCCTCGGGCTACAATACTCGCCAGGGCCAGTATCGACACGGTAATGCCCGTGCCCAGCGACATCGCCACCACCGACGCGACCCCCACGTAAAATTGGCCCAAAAGGCTCGCGGCACCTAGCATCAAGATCGCTCCGCTGCAGGGGCGCATACCAATCGCCCCGACGGTCATCAAGGCCGTACGCCAATCCAACGCCTGCTCGGGTTCAAGGTGATGGGCACCGCCACAGCAGTGGGTATGGTCGTGGCTGTGGTGATGAGCATGCGTGTGCTCTATCACGGGCTCATTGCGAGCCGCGTATGCGTGGCGCAGCTGTTTCACCGCCCGCCAGCAGAGCCAAGCCCCTAATAGCGCTACCAGCAGAAAGCTGGCCTGCTCCACCCATACCGCGCTGCCCATGGCTTGGCGCGTCACCCAGCCTAGTCCGTGCACTAACACCGTTACCATCGCAATGGCAGTGGCTCCTTGCAGCAGCGATGCGGCAAACGAGAGCCCAAGCGCCCGGCGAGTCGCGCCACCATGAGACGCCAAATAGGTGGCCAATACTGCTTTACCATGCCCAGGCCCTGCGGCATGAAACACGCCGTAGGCGAAGCTCACGCCAAGCAGCGTTAGCCACGTGCCGGTGGAAGGCGTTCGTGACAACTCGGTAATCGCCAGGGTCAGGCTGCGGTGTAGTTCTCGCTGCCACGTAAGTAGCTGCAGGCTGGCACCCTGTAAGTTCGCCTGTACCGCCCACACCAGCAGCGCCACTCCTAATAGCACCAGGGCACCGGTGGCCAACTGTCGTCCCGTTAACGGCATTCCCCCCCGCACAAAAGATATAAAGTAACACTTTATACATGACCGCCCTAGCTGGCCGCTAGCGGCAATCGACCCGCCCCGTTTCCGCAAAGTGGCGACCTAGCCCTGGCTCACCCTCTTCGTCCGTATCCAGCAGCGCCGCCTGCATAACCAGTTCTGGGTCTGGGTCGGCGGGCAGTACGCTGAGCGCGCACTCAGGTTCGCCATTGAGAATCAGCGCCTGAGGAGAGGGCTCGTCGCCCTCTTCCTCGTGTACCATCTCGATGTAGTACGTGGGGTCGAAGACTTGATACTCCAGCACCTGACCGCTCAAAGGCTGGGATGAGGTCAGCGGTAAAATAAACATAAAGGTTAAACGGCCGTCCCGCTCCAGTGCGGTGTACTCGGTCACATCACCAAAGGACTGCTTTTCGCTGCCGATGCGCACTTCGGTAAAGTAGTGTTGGGCCGCCAGATTATCGCGAATTTCTCCCCCGAGCTGGTCAAGCCCCTCTTCCATGCTGCCGCCCGGTACCTGCTGCAACTCCTCAAACACGACCAAACTATAAAAAGGGTCCATCCGCCATGTTTGGTGAAGCCCGGTTGCCACACCGTTATCATCGGTGATGACCCGCACGCTCATATCGATCCAGCCGTGGGGGTGCGCCATAGCTAAATGGCTAGCCAACAGGCTAGCCACCACCAACGCCTGACAGGTGCGCCGAACCGATACCCGTGGCCATGCTCTTATCACGGTAATTCTCCTAATTTGCGCTGTAACTCCACGAGCCAGGGATCTAGCACATAAGGCGGTATCGGCTGGCTACCGCGCAGCGCCGACACGCTCACTAAGCTGCCTCCTTGTGCATCGCTTACTTGTAGTTGGATGCGATACTCCGGCCAGCGTGCCAGGCTTGCCTCGGCGCGCCCTAAGGTCAAGTCAGCGTGGCGTATCACATAGCCCTGCTCCATCATCAGTGCTACCGCCTCGCGGAAGGTTTGCTCCATTGGCGCGCTATAGCGCAGCTCGCGCGGTTCAAGAGGTTGCGTGGTGGCACAGCCTGCCAGCCACAGCGTGGCGCATAGCGTGAGCGCTACCCATGAGGTATGGCGGAATGGTGTCATGATGCCCCCTGCAGTGTGACGGATGACGAAAAAGCGTCCTGGAAACGGCCACAGAAGTCATCGTTACTGGCGCTATAGGACTCTCGCAGGTCGCCCAGGTGATCAAAGCGGCGAATGTCCCGTGAGATGCGCAGATGACCATCGCGGGCAAGCAGCGATACCCGTTCTACTTCAATGGGCTGCTGGCCAAAACCTGGGCCGAAGGAGCCTCCCACGCCAATCCCTACACCGCGACCAATACCAAACCCGCCAAACAGGCGGAAGCCGCTGCCGTAGCCATAGTCGTAGTCATAGCGGTCGTAGTAGCCGATCAGCTCGCGCTCCCGGGAGGCACTCACTAGCCCAAGTTCAGTATCAGTGGTCTCCAACGAAAACCCCCAGGCTTCCAGCACGTCGATGCTTTCCGTCAAAACGCTCAGCGTTTCATCTGACGCAGACTGGCCGGTGGGGAAGTAACAAGCCGCCGCTGGCGCTGGCTCCGCTTGGGGCAGCCGGTCAGGAACCGTCTGACAACCCGCCAGTGCCAACAGGCAGGTAATGCTAAGGGGTATGGCCTTCATGATAAATCCTCTCGCTACCTTCGTGGCTGGTGTGTCACCAAGCAGCGCGCTAAGCTCGCCAACAGACATTAAAAAGAACGACAACACGCTGAGACAACGTTTTAAGGAGGTTGTGCGATGAATGTACTGCTTTGCCCTGACAGTTTTAAGGACGCCTTGGGCGCCGAAGACGCCGCCAAGGCCATGGCACAAGGTATTCAACGGGCAGCGCCCAACGCCATCACACAGCTCTGCCCCCTGGCGGATGGCGGCGAAGGCAGCCTTGATGCCTTAATTGCCGCCACCCATGCCGAGCGCCGTACGCTCACGGTGCAAGACGCCCTTGGGCGGCCACGCCAAGCCGCCTGGGGCTGGCTAAGCGAGCAGCGTACCGCGTTTATCGAGCTGGCAGAAGCCAGCGGCCTGCAGCACCTGACCCGCGAAGAGCGCAACGCCCTGCATACCACCACCTTCGGCGTGGGTGAGCTGTTTCTCGCTGCCCTAGAAGCAGGCGCCACCCATACCCTACTGTTGCTTGGTGGTAGCGCCACCAACGACGCCGGTGCCGGTATGCTCCAGGCGCTGGGCGCCACGCTACTGGATGCCCAGGGCCAGCCGCTGCCCCCAGGCGGCGGCGCACTCCAGCAGCTTGCGACCCTGGATCTTTCGACGTTAGACCCTCGCTTGGCCGAATTACGCGTAGAGGCCGCCGTGGATGTGGATAACCCACTGCTGGGCGAACGCGGTGCTAGCGCCGTCTTCGGCCCACAAAAGGGCGCGACAGACGCCGATGTGGCAACGCTAGACCGCGCGCTCGGCCACTTTGCTGACCTCACAGCCAAAGCGCTCGGCAAAGATGATAGAGCACTGCCGGGAGCGGGGGCGGCAGGCGGCATGGGGTTTGCGGCGCACTGCTTTTTAAACGCGGCGCTAACGCCGGGCATTGAGATGATCATGCAGCAGGCGAATTTTGCCCAATTGCTGAACGATGCTGATTTAGTGATTACTGGCGAGGGCCGCCTAGATGGCCAGAGCTTGGCGGGCAAAACGCCGATTGGCGTTTCCCGCGCCGCTAAACGCCAGGGCAAGCCGGTGATTGTGCTCGCGGGTAGCCTGGGCGACGGCTGGCAAGCCTGCACGGAAGAGGGCGTTACCGCCACTTTTGCGCTGGCCGATGGCCTTATGACATTAGAACAGGCGCTACCCCGCACGGCAGAGCTTCTGGCAGACCGCTGCGAAAGCATCGCACGCCTTTGGCTGGCAAGCCGCTGAGCATGCTTTTAAGCGGGCCTTGAAGATAAGCCCCTTGAAATGACGCGCCTGCGCCTACATCTCTTTAGTCATCAGCGATGAGTCAGCCGTCGCCAGCTCACCGCTCTAATGGTAGGGCGCTATAGCTGCGATGCAAAAAACCTGTTTTGCATCGCAAGCACAGCGTCCTAAGCTAGATCAAACGATTTGATGGCCGTACTTTTTCAGCGCGGCTCCAACCATGGAGGAGCACACAATGGATGATATGAACAGCATTGGCCTACACGAAGGCAGCGCCAGCCAGCTAGCCGAGAAACTCAATCACCTGCTGGCCAACTACCAGATTTTTTACATGAACGTGCGTGGTTACCACTGGAACGTGAAGGGCAACGATTTCTTTGAACTGCACGCCAAGTTTGAAGAGTTCTACACTGACCTGCTGACCAAAGTAGACGAAGTGGCCGAGCGTATTCTTACCCTGGGGCATAAGCCGGTACACGCCTACAGCGATTACGTGAAGCTATCGAGCATTCAGGAAGACAAAGACGTTCACGATGGTAAAACCTGCGTGAAGGGCGTTCTTACCGGCTACCAAACGCTGATTGAGCTACAGCGCGAGCTGCTCTCTTTGGCTTCTGACGCCGATGACGAAGGCACTGCGGCACAAGCGGGCGACTACATTCGCGAGCAGGAAAAAACCGTGTGGATGCTTAACGCCTATTTAGGTAAATAAGTGCGTTAGGCAGCCCTAGTGAACAGATAGTGAATAAAAACGGCACCTCGGTG
>NZ_JBITWC010000038.1:0-28131 GCF_044543515.1 Vreelandella lionensis
CTGATCCCTTGCCGAACTCAGCAGTGAAACCGCTTAGCGCCGATGGTAGTGTGGGGTCTCCCCATGCGAGAGTAGGTCATCGTCAGGCACTTATATTGCAAAGAACCCAGCCAATAGGCTGGGTTTTTTGTTGCACCGAAGAAAATTGCCGAAAAGATCAAGTGAAATAAAAACCCAGCCATATGGCTGGGTTTTTGCGTTTAAGCGTTCAGAGAGCTGGATAATCCATTAACCGGAGAGTGACTCTAGGGCTTCAATGAAGCTATCCATCTCATCGTCGGTGCCGATGGAGATACGCAGGAAGTTGTTGAGTAGATTGGTATTGAAGTGGCGTACCAAAATGCCTCGCTCCCGAAGGCCCGCAAACAGCTGCGCACCGGCAAAGTCAGGGTGCTGAGCCAGCAGGAAGTTGGCTTTTGAGGGCAGTACCTCAAAGCCCAGCCCTTCCAGCCGTTGGCGGGTTCGCTCACGGGTAGTAATGACGTTGTCCCGGCAGGCGTTGAAGTGCTGGGTATCTTTCAGTGCCTCAATACCGACCACACTGGCTAGGCTATCGACCGGATAGGAGTTAAACGAATCTTTTACCCGCTGTAAGCCTTCGATTAGCTCAGGGGAGCCAATCGCGTAGCCTAGACGTAAGCCCGCCAGACTGCGTGACTTGGAAAAGGTACCGGTGACCAGCAGGTTCGGATAACGCTCGACCAGTGCCACCGTGCTCTCTGCGCCAAAATCGACGTAGGCTTCATCGATCAACACCACGCGATCCGCCACACGTTTCAGCAGTTCTTCGATGCTCTCAAGGGAGTGAGCGTGGCCAGTAGGCGCATTGGGGTTGGCAAAAATCACCCCGCTACGTTCGGAATCGTTGGCAAGCGCATCCAGGTCGACTTCCCATTGATTGTTAAGCGGATGCTTGCGCAGTTCCACGCCATACAGGTTGGCATACACCGGGTAGAAGCTGTAAGTAATCGACGGTACATCCAGCGGTGCCCCATGGCAGAAGAACGCCTGGAACGCGAACGCCAGCACTTCGTCAGAACCATTGCCAACAAAGGTTTCTGCTACGCTTACACCATACGTGTCTGCCAAGGTTTCACGCAGGGCCAAGGACGTCGGATCAGGATAGAGACGCAAATGATCAACTGCATAGTTGCGTAGTGCCTCGCTGACACCAGGGGCAGGTGGGTACGGGTTCTCGTTTGTATTGAGTTTGATAACGCGTTCGCGGGGCTGCTCGCCTGGCACGTAAGGGGTAAGCTCCCTAACGGCGGGGCTCCAATATTGGCTCATAAGGGTAACCTGATTATCCTAGCGGTAATGGCACCATGGTCGCCTGATGGCCGCTAGAGCGCAAGCATTCCCATGCAGGCTAGGTGAGAACTTACTTCTACGTCAGAGGGGGTGGGCGTCGCACCTTGTAGCGGTTATGCTGTCATAAGCGCGCGAAAGAAATGTATGTCCAACACGATAAGGAGACACCCAATGCAATTCAGGAGTTTGCTAGCCGGTTCGGCTATGTTGGCACTGTTGGCGGGCTGCGCAGCTGGCCCAACGGATCAGCGCGAAGATGCAGGCATGACCGCATCACAGGCTAACTACCAAGGCACTCTGCCTTGCCGTAACTGTGACGGCATTGACCTGGATGTAACGTTGGTGGGAGAAGAGATGAGCGCCCCGGAAGAGCGGACGTTCACGCTGGATGCGACTTACCGTAATCACCCCCAGACTCCGCCGGATGAAAACTATGCCGGTAACTGGGAAGTGCTGACCGGTACGCCCTCTGACCCCGATGCCACGGTATATGAGCTAACGCCGAACGGCGACGGCCAAATCTACTACTTCCAGCGTATTGATGAACGTACCCTGGAGCTAATCGACCCTGAGCGCCGCCGTTTCGAAAATGGCGAGATGCTGCAGTTACAGCGTCAGTAATCCAATACGCGACGCTCAAAGGCGGCCACTGGCCGCCTTTTGCATTTCTGCCCACTATATCAACGTGGCGCGATAGACAGGAGCAACAAGGCGGTGGCAAAAGCAAAAAGTGCCTTTGTCTGTACTGAATGTGGTGCAGAGTATCGTAAATGGCAGGGCCAGTGTACGAGCTGCCAAGAGTGGAACACGCTAACGGAGGTCAAGCTGGCAAGCGCTCGGCCCGGTAGCGGCACCACTACCGGGCGCACCGGGTACGCAGGCGATCTATCACGAGATGTAGTCGACCTCAGTAATGTCGATTTAAGCGAGGTGCCAAGGCTTAGCTCCACCTTTGCAGAGTTTGACCGCGTGCTAGGCGGCGGCTTGGTGCCGGGTTCCGCCGTTTTGTTGGGTGGCAACCCAGGGGCTGGTAAATCGACGCTGCTGCTGCAAACCGCCTGCAAGCTTGCCCAGCAGCGGCGTATTCTCTACGTCACGGGGGAGGAGTCGCTTTCCCAGGTGGCTATGCGCGCCCACCGCCTGCAGCTACCCACTAACGGGCTGAAGATGCTAGCGGAAACCAGCGTAGAGACGATCCTCGCGGTGGCCGAGCGGGAGAAACCGGAAATACTGGTGATTGATTCCATCCAAACCATGCACTTGGAAGATATCAGCTCTGCCCCTGGCGGCGTTGCCCAGGTACGCGAATCCGCTGCTGCGCTTACCCGCTTTGCCAAGCAGACTAATACTGTGCTGTTGCTGGTGGGTCACGTCACCAAGGATGGCACCCTTGCGGGTCCCAAAGTGCTAGAGCATATGATTGACGCCTCGCTGCTGCTGGAAGGCGGTGCCGACTCCCGCTTTCGGACGCTGCGTGGGCAGAAGAACCGCTTTGGCGCGGTCAATGAGTTGGGCGTGTTCGCCATGCTGGAGCAGGGGCTGAAAGAGGTAAAAAACCCCAGCGCGATATTTCTTTCGCGTCAAGAGGAGCAAGCGCCGGGCAGTCTCGTCATGGTGGTGTGGGAAGGTACGCGGCCCATACTGGTAGAGGTCCAAGCGCTGGTGGACGAGTCGGCACTAGGTAACCCGCGCCGCGTTGCCGTGGGGGTAGATCAAAACCGCCTCGCCATGCTATTAGCCGTTCTTAACCGTCACGGCGGACTGTTTACCGGTGACCAGGATGTATTTCTTAACGTGGTGGGCGGTGTCAAAGTGCTGGAAACCAGCGCCGACCTCGCCGTGCTGCTGGCGGTGGTTTCCAGCTTGCAGAACCGGGCTCTGCCCAAAGAGCTGGTCGTGTTTGGCGAAGTGGGCCTGTCTGGCGAGATACGCCCGGTGCCCAGCGGCCAAGAGCGTATTGCAGAAGCCGCCAAACACGGCTTTTTACGCGCCATCGTGCCCCGTGCCAATGCGCCCAAGCAGGCGCCGAAAGGAATGGAAGTAATTCCCGTGGATAAATTGAGCGATGCTCTGGAAGCGCTGTAACCTCAGCTATGCTTATCATAAGGGCAGCTAAAGCCAAGTCCACGTTCAAAAAAGGAGAGGGATGATGAGTTCGATTCGATTAACCCAATATAGCCACGGAGCGGGCTGCGGCTGCAAAATCGCCCCGGACGTACTCGATGGCATTCTCGCTAAGGCCGGACCGGCAGCCGGGCATCAGCGGCTGATCGTGGGCAACCAGGGGCGTGAAGACGCCGCCGTATACGATCTCGGCGACGGTCGCGGCATGATTGCCACCACCGACTTTTTCATGCCCATTGTCGATGACCCTTTTGATTTTGGCCGTATTGCCGCGACCAACGCCATTAGCGATGTGTACGCCATGGGTGGCACACCGGTCATGGCACTGGGCATTTTAGGCTGGCCGCTGGATAAACTTGGCTCAGAAATCGCCGGTGATGTGGTGGCGGGTGCCCAGGCCGTTTGCCGTGAACTGGGCATTGCCCTGGCCGGCGGTCACTCCATTGATGCCCCTGAGCCGATGTTTGGTTTAGCAGTGAACGGGCTGGTCGATCTTGAGCACTTAAAACTCAACAGCCAAGCTAAGCCCGGCGACCTGCTGTTTCTCACTAAACCGTTGGGCGTCGGGCTATTAACCACAGCGGAAAAGCGCGGCTTGCTAGAAGCCGGGCATCATGGCCTAGCCCGTGAAACCATGCTCAAACCCAACACCATTGGTATCGCGCTCTCCAAAGTGAAGGGCGTCAACGCCATGACGGATGTTACCGGCTTTGGTTTGGCAGGGCATCTCACCGAAATGTGCAGTGCCAGCGGTTTGATGGCGCAGATTGATTTCCGCCGTCTGCCCCGGTTAGCTGAAGCGGAAGGCTATCGCCGCCAAGGTGCCGTGCCCGGCGGCACCGTACGCAATCGCGACGCCCTGGGTAGCGCGCTGCCCGTCATGGATGAAGCCCACTGGCAGTGGCTCTGCGACCCGCAAACTTCTGGCGGGCTGCTGATTAGCGTAGACCCCGCATGGGAAGATGACGTTGAACGTATTGGTCGTGAGTACGGCCTAACGTTGGAGCCGTTCGGCACCCTAAAAGCACCCCAGGGAGACGCTAAAATCGAGGTTATTGGATGACCCTGCCGACCACGCCTGCGTCCCTTGAGGTGATTGCGTCAAACACGTCGCTGATTGATGTACGCGCCCCGGTAGAGTTTGCCCAAGGCAGCCTGCCGGGGGCGGTCAACCTACCGCTGATGGTGGATGAAGAGCGCCACCAGGTAGGCATTGCCTACAAGCAGCAGGGCCAGCAAGCCGCCATCGCGCTGGGTGAGCGGCTGGTCAGCGGTGAAATAAAGCAAGCGCGTGTCGCCGCTTGGCAGGCCTACTTAGCCCAGCACCCGGATGCGATTATCTACTGCTTTCGCGGCGGTCTGCGCTCGCAAATTGCCCAGCAGTGGCTTGTCGATGCAGGGCTTCATCGCCCACGCATTGAAGGCGGCTGGAAAGCACTACGCCAGCAGCTCTGCCAACGGATTGACGAAGCCGCGCAGCAGCCCATGCTGGTGGTGGCAGGGCTCACCGGCTGCGCTAAGACGAAGCTGATTAACCAACTGCCCAACGGCATTGATTTGGAAGCCTGCGCCAACCATAAAGGCTCAGCGTTTGGGCGGCAGCCTGATGAACCCACCACTCAAATTGATTTTGAGCACGCGCTGGCCCAGCGCTTGATTGGGCAGCCGGGTAAGCTTGTGTTGGAAGATGAGTCCCGACAGATTGGCAATGCCAATCTTCCGCTCGATTTTTGGCATGCCCTACAGCAAGCGCCGCGTATTCGTATCGAAATGCCGCTAGATTGGCGGCTAGATCAGCTACGCCGCGACTATATCGAAGCGCTAGAGCAGGGTTACGCCGCTCGCTTTGGCCCAGAGGAAGGGTGGCAGCGCATGCAGCGTCAACTGGCGAGCGCGTTAGAGCGGCTGGCAAAACGCCTGGGCAATGCCCGGCTACAGCGTTTGCAACGTATGCAGGCCATGGCTTTCCGTGCCCATGCCGCCGGGGATATCCAAGCCCATGAGGCGTGGCTTGCCCCGCTGCTGACCGAATATTACGACCCGCTCTACCGTTACCACTTGGAGAAACAGCAGGGAAACCGGCCCACAGAACTTCATATAGGCGATTGGGAGAGCTGTCTCGCCGCTGCCAAACAGTGGAGTGCTTAGCGGCGGCAGGTGGTGGGGGTTAAGCGCGTTTCAGCCACTGGGTCATGACGCGATCTAACAGCGGTGCCAAGCGCTGAAAGCGCGTGGGGTCTTCCAGAATCTGCTCATCGGTTTGCACAAAACGCCCGTTGGAAGGGCTTTTCGCCGTGGGCCGCTCGTTGGCGTTCAGCAGCGGTGCTACGCTGGCCTGGGTCGTTTCAAAGTGGCATAGCAGGCCCACGACACGGCCTGCGTCCCAGCTAAACCCTTGCAGCGGGGACGCGGCACTGCCGCCTAATGGTAGCGCGCCATCGGGTAGGCTAAACACCAGGCGGTGCCACATAAAGGCCTCAAACTGCTCGGGTAGGTCGAAGGTGCTTTCCGGGGCTAGAGTGACGGTATGCCAGCCGGTTTCGGGGTAGGTGCCAGGGGCGACGACCGCCTCAAGCGCTTCCGCGATCCATAGCGCCCCTAGGCCAATGCCCAGAATAGGTTTTTGGCCGTCCAAGTAGCGATTGATCAGTTTGCGCTCCGCTTTATGCCAAGCGGGCGGTTCGCTAAACAGGGCTTCGGGGCCATCTAGCACGATGAGCGCATCGCACTCCCCAGGGCGAGGCGTGAGTTCGCCCGCGTAGAGGTGAAAAACGGTGTAACTATGGCCCATACTCTCAAGCCAGTCGGTCAGACGGGCGGGACCATGGTCAGGGCCGTGCTGTAGCAGATGAATATGCATGGTAATCTCCTCGCCGGCCGAGCACATCAAACGCCGCGGGGTCGCCCGCTGCGTGGGTGCGACGATAACGCATCGCGTTCATTTCACCAACTCAGTTTCACAGACTCAGTTTCATAGACTCAGTTTCACAAACATAGTGACCCAGGAAATCAGCATGGTGGCTAAACCCCAAGGATTTTATCAGCGGCTTCAACTGCTGCCGCTGCCCGCCCAGCAAGCATTTATGGCAGCGCTGTGCGAGCGGCTGTTACCCAACTACGCCCTTTATGAGCAAACCAGCGGCCATGGCGATGGGCACACCCTGCGTACTGTGCTGAATCTTGTATGGGAGCGCCTTAGCGTACCCAACGCCAGCATCGACTTTGCCCGCCAAGCGGAAAAGCTGGCCGAGTGCGAGCCGCCGGAGGGCGATGAGAGTTTCGGCGCACGTCGGGCGCTGGATGCGGTCGTGTCGATCTCTGCGCTACTCGATACGCTGCAAGGCGAATCTCCCGAAGCTGTGCTGGATGTCAGCCGCACCTCGCGGGCTGGCGTGCGGGCGTTCATCGAACTCACCGAAGGGGAAGTGGACGCTCAAGCATTGGCGCTGATCATTCGCGACCATCCGCTGATGGAAGACGAAAACGACTTCCAAGATGCGGTGCTGGAAGCGGTCAGCGGGTCGATCAATAAAACAACACTCAAAGAGATTCGCACGCTTGGGCGCAATAACGGCATTAGTAATTTGGGGCTAACACTGGATGAGGAAGCCGGGGCAGAGTAACTGCCCCAGCCTAAAACGTCGCGCGGCTTATAAACGCATTTCGATGCCGCGCTCGGCCATATAGCGTTTTGCTTCTGGAATGGTGTACTCGCCAAAGTGGAAGATACTCGCAGCCAGTACCGCATCGGCACCGCCTTTGAGCACGCCATCGACCAAGTGGTCTAAATTGCCGACGCCGCCGGAAGCAATCACCGGCACGCTAACCGCTTCGGAAATAGCATGGGTAACGCCCAGGTCAAAGCCAATCTTAGTGCCGTCACGATCCATACTGGTGAGTAGCAGCTCGCCTGCGCCATACTCGACCATCTTCTTGGCCCACTCTACCGCATCCAGGCCGGTGGGGCGACGGCCGCCGTGGGTGAAAATCTCCCAGCGGTCAGGCTCGTTTTCTTTAGACACTTTTTTGGCGTCAATCGCCACCACAATGCACTGGCTGCCAAAACGCTCGGCGGCTTCACGCACAAACTCAGGGTTGGTAACCGCAGCGGTGTTGATCGAGACCTTATCCGCCCCAGCGTTTAGCATGGTGCGGATATCGTCGCAGGTACGAATGCCGCCGCCGACGGTTAAGGGAATAAACACCTCGCCTGCAATCCGCTCGACCATATCCACCGTGGTGGCACGGTCTTCGTGGCTCGCGGTGATATCGAGAAAGGTGATTTCGTCGGCACCCTGCTGGTTATAGCGCTGGGCGATCTCTACCGGGTCGCCCGCATCACGAATACCCACAAAGTTGACGCCTTTCACTACGCGCCCGGCATCCACATCCAGGCAGGGGATAATGCGTTTGGCTAAGCTCATTCGCTACCTCCACTCAACTGATCGCTTAAGCGCTGGGCTTCAGCGACATCCAGGCTGCCTTCGTAAATCGCCCGTCCGGTAATTGCGCCCAAAATGCCGCTATCGGCGACATCGCACAGGGCACGAATATCATCCAGATTGGTTACGCCGCCGGAGGCGATCACCGGCAGGCCGCCTTCGCGGGCCAGTGCGGCGGTGGCTTCCACATTGACACCCTGCATCATGCCGTCGCGGGCAATATCGGTGTACACAATGCTGGAAACACCGTCGTTAGCGAAGCGCTTGGCAAGCTCGGTAGCTTTGATGGTGGAGACTTCTGCCCAGCCATCGGTGGCCACATAGCCATCTTTGGCATCCAGGCCAACAATAATGTGGCCAGGGAAGGCGCGGCACATTTCACCCACAAACTCAGGGTCTTTGACCGCTTTGGTACCGATGATCACGTAAGAAACACCGGCGCTGAGGTAGTGTTCAATAGTCTCTGCCGAGCGGATGCCACCGCCAATTTGAATCGGCAGGTTAGGGTAAGCGCGGGCAATGGCGGTGACCGCCTCACCGTTCACCGGCTTGCCTTCAAAGGCACCGTTCAAATCCACTAGGTGCAAACGGCGCGCGCCTGCTTCTACCCAGCGCGCGGCCATGGCCACCGGGTCGTCGCCATAGGAGGTCGCATCGTCCATGCGGCCCTGCTTTAAGCGCACACACTGGCCGTCTTTGAGATCAATCGCGGGAATTACCAACATAGTGAAACCTCTCAGGGCGTCCAGGTGACAAAATTTTCCAGCAGGCGAAGGCCCGCACGGGAGCTTTTTTCCGGGTGGAACTGCACGGCAAAGGTGGCGTCGCGGCCAATCGCCACGTGAGCGCTCACACTGCCGTACTGGGTGGTGCCGAATACCTGGGCATCGTCGGCGGCATTCACGTAATAGCTGTGCACGAAATAGAAGTGCTCATTATTATCGATGCCTGCCCAGAGCGGGTGGTCGTGGTGTTGATTCACCAGGTTCCAACCCATGTGCGGTACTTTCAAGCGCTGCTCTTGGGCGTCGCGCATATTGGCCGGGAAGCGGTCTACGCTGCCTTGGAAAAAACCCAAACAGTCCACGCCGCCATTCTCTTCGCTGCGCTCCATTAGCATCTGTTGGCCCACACAAATGCCCAGCAGAGGTTTGGCTTGGCGGGTCAAAATATCATCCACCAGCCCGCGCAGTTCGGTACGCTCAAGCTCGCCCACGCAGTCACGAATGGCGCCCTGGCCGGGCAGCACTAGGCGGGTAGCGCCCAGAATACGCCGTGGGTCGCGGGTGATGATCACATTCTCATGAGTGACGTGCTCAAGCGCTTTAGCCACAGAGTGTAGGTTGCCCATTCCATAATCGATTACCGCAATGGTCATGAAGCGCTCCTTAAGGTCGTGGGCGATAGATTCGTAGGCGAGAGGCGTGCCGCTACGCCGCTAACCGCAACGATCGGCATTATAAGCTGCCTTTGGTAGAGGGCATTTGCCCAGCCATGCGCGGGTCTTCCGCAACGGCCATACGCAGTGCGCGGCCAAAGGCTTTGAAAATGGTTTCGGCCTGATGGTGAGCATTAAAGCCTTTTACGTTGTCGATATGCAGCGTCACTCGAGCATGGTTCACAAAGCCTTGGAAAAATTCCCAGAACAGCTGCGTATCCATACTGCCAATGGTATCGCGGGTGAACTCGACATTCATATAAAGGCCGGGGCGGCCGGAGAAATCAATCACTACCCGAGAGAGCGCCTCATCCAGCGGCACATAAGCGTGGCCGTAGCGGTAGATGCCGCGCTTATCGCCAATGGCCTCGTTGAATGCCTGGCCCAGGGTGATGCCCAAATCTTCAACGGTGTGGTGGTCGTCGATATGCAGGTCGCCTTTGGCATGAATATCGAGGTCCACCATTCCATGCCGAGCCACTTGATCCAGCATGTGGTCTAGAAACGGAACGCCAGTTTCACAGTTCAAGCGGCCTTCGCCGTCAAGGTTGACGCTGACCGTAATCTGCGTTTCGTTGGTGTCACGGCTTACCGTGGCAATACGCGCTGACATGTTGCATCTCCTGCGCCGGGGCGCACTCTGAGGAATAATCGGCGGGCGGCAACTGCGGCCAAAACAACCATTATAGAGAATCGGCGCCCCCATCCGCTACAATGCGGGGAATGTCGCCGCTGTTTGCGGCGCTAACATAGCAGCCTAGCTGCGTTGGCAACGAGGATTTCACCATGCCGGTGACACTGCAATATGTCGACCAGGCCCGTTGGGAAGCAGAAGAGCAGGTGCGCATCGACTTAGTGCGCATATATGAAGACGCGCCCCAAGAGCGCATGCCCACTCCCACGGTTTTGCCATTTATCGAACAGCATTTAAAGGAACAGCAATTTTTTGCCTGTGCCCACTTCAACGACCGCCTGTTAGGCGCGGTGGCGGTGCAAGAAGCCGACGACCGCGCCTGGTGGCTGTCTGAGCTATGCGTGCGTAAAACTACGCGTCGTCGCGGTGTCGGCTCACGGCTGATGGCGCTGGTGGGCGAGCAAGCCAAGCAAGATGGCCGCGTACTGCGTATTGCTACCACCACGCTGCCGCTGGCAGACCGAGTACTGCTATCGAAATTAGGCTTTCGACCCGTTGCTGAGGCCTCGTCTTCTGCCCCGGACCTGCCGACGACCAGTGATTTTGTTGAGCTAGACCCACAAGGAAAAGGGTAATGAAACAGCTATTACGTATTTTGCTGGCCGCCATAGGCATTTTAGCCATTGTGGCAGTGGCCGCCGTGGTGTACGTCACCACCTTTTTAGACCCAGAAGACTTCAAACCACGCTTAACCGCTGTGGTAGAGGAGCAAACCGGCCTGAACTTAGCTCTGGAAGGCCCGATTACCTGGTCGTTTTACCCTCGTATTGGTGTCAGCGTTGAGCAGGCGCGCGCCTGGCTGCCCGATCAAGCACAAGATGAAACCGCCTTCGCCGCCATTAACCGTGCTGAAGTGAGCGTTGCCTTTGCCCCGCTGCTGCGCGGAGAGATTGCCGTGGATGGCCTGACGCTAGATGGCATGCGCCTCAATTTGGAGAAGAACGCTGAAGGCGAGGGCAACTGGCAGCCGCTGTTGGAGCGACTCTCTGAGCACAACAACGAATCCGCTGAAACCGTGCTGGCTCCGGCAAGTGCTGGCCCCAATGCCGATGCAGGCAGCCTCTCGGTGGTATTAAGCATCGCCAGCGTCGAAGTAAAAAATGCTGATATTCGTTACCGCGATGAGCAGAATCAAGCGCTCTGGCGGGTTCAGCCGCTGAATATTTCAGGCACCAATGTGAATCCGGTACGCTCCTTCCCGCTAAAAGCCATGTTCACGCTTACTAAGCATGACCGGCTGGATGCCGAAGAGCTTGAGCGCGCGCCAAACATGACCAGCGAGGTAAATCTTGAAACACGCCTGCGGCTTGGCCTAGAAGATGAACAGATCATCTTTGAAAACACCCAGTTAACTACGCATACCCGTCAGGGCGAAGCCAGCGAACCGCAGCAGCTCAGCTTAAAAGCGGCTGAAATTGTTGCCCGTTTAGCTGAGCAACAACTAAGCGTTACCGAAGGCGTGCTGGAAGCTGGGCTGCGCCACCCAGAAAACTGGCAAGGCAGCCTAGCGATTGCCCTGGCGTTTGGCCTGGAAACCGACTTTGCCGCCCAAACCGCGCAGCTTAAAGAGGTTCAGCTCACCGGGCCAGATGGTCTGCGCGTGAGCGGCCACTTGAATGTCGAGCAACTGCTGGACGCACCGCAGTACAGCGGGCAACTGACCGCTGCGCCGTTTACGCTGCGGCCTTGGATTTCCCGCACGGGTGTGAAGCTCAATACTGCCAGCGAAGCCGCACTTAGCGATGTCGCGCTCACCAGCCCCGTAGAAGGCAGCTTGGAGCGTATCTCCCTGCCGCGCCTCTCGCTGGTGGTAGATGACAGCACCTTTACCGGTGATATTGCCGCCGCGCTGGATGGTACCCAGCTCTCCTTCAACCTAGAAGGCGATACGCTCAATCTGGATCACTACCTGCCTGGCCCCGAAACCGCGCAGCAAGCCAGCCGTGGCCTGCTGCGTAAAGCCTTTGCTCAAACCAGCGGAACGCTGCTGCCCCAGGCATGGTTAAGTACGCTCACCCTTCAGGGCGATTTGAGCGTCGACCAACTGCTACTGGCTGGGCTGACTTTTGACGATACCCAGCTGGCGCTGCGCGGTGAAAACGGCAACCACCGCCTCACTGCCTTTGAGTCCCGTTTCTACGAAGGGGAATTGAGCGCCACCGGCCAGCTGGATGCCACTGGTAATGTACTGGAGTGGCAGCTCTCGCCCAGCATTAGCAATGTGCAGGTCGCTCCGTTAATCGAAACCTTCAGCGAAGAAGAGGCCCCGCTGCGCGGACGCTTCAATCTAGACGGCGCGCTGACTACCCAAGGCAACCGCCGCGATGTGCTCACCAGCAACCTCAACGGCGAATTAACCGCGCGGCTCAACGATGGCGCGATTCTACG
The DNA here is from genome assembly GCF_044543515.1 of Vreelandella lionensis. NCBI lineage: Bacteria > Pseudomonadati > Pseudomonadota > Gammaproteobacteria > Oceanospirillales > Halomonadaceae > Vreelandella > Vreelandella lionensis. The sequence goes on from NZ_JBITWC010000038.1 coordinate 12,398, forward strand.
CACCAACATCTCCCGAGAGATGTGCGAGCTGGTCGCTCAGCTAGAAGGCCAGCAGGTAGAGCGAGAATGGCACCCGGACACCCGCTTTGAGCGTTTTGAAGCCACCTTCCAGGTGCGCAACGGCGTGGTTGAAAGTGACGACTTGCTGATTACGCTACCGGGTATCAACGTGCAAGGGGAAGGCGACTTCAACCTCAATAGCCTCAACTTCACGACTCAAGCGAACGCACGGCTAGTGGATACCGCTGACGCCGCCTGCCAAGTCAACCCACGGCTTCAGCAGCTGCCGCTGCCGGTAAGCTGTGAAGGCCATGTAGGGGACGATAAAGCCCAGTGGTGCCGCTTCGACCGCACCGCCTTCCAAGCCTCGGTAGTAGAGCTACTGCGTGACGAAGCCGGAAGCCGGGTAGAAGAGGAACTGGAGGAGCGGCTTGGCGAATCCATGGACCGTATTGATGAGCGTCTGGGTGAAGGCGCAGGCCAAGAGCTGCGCGAAGGTATTCGCCGACTGTTCAACTAATCGCAACCTGCATTGACGAACAACCTGCGTTAACGCAACACAATCTGCACGCGCCGGCCTTACCGCCGGCGCTTTTTTTCATGGCGAGTGCTTTAAGGAATAACGATGGCCGATATGCCCACGCCGTGCCTACCGGCGGAAGAGTTTCAACACCGGCTGCTTACCTGGTTCGACCAGTATGGCCGCCACGACTTGCCCTGGCAGTCGCCCCGCAGCGCCTACCGCGTGTGGGTCTCTGAAATTATGCTGCAGCAAACCCAGGTCACCACGGTGATTCCCTACTTCGAGCGCTTTATGGCCCGCTTCCCGACGCTGGAAGCCCTGGCCACCGCGCCCCAGGATGACGTGCTGCACCACTGGACGGGCCTGGGCTACTACGCCCGCGCCCGCAACTTGCACAAAGCTGCCCAGGTGGCGATGGAGGGGCACGGCGGCGAGCTGCCCACTGACAGCGTAGAAACGCTGATGGCGCTACCCGGTATTGGCCGCTCCACCGCTGGCGCGATTATCGCCCAAAGCACCGGCCGGCAGGCCGCTATTCTGGATGGCAATGTAAAGCGCTCGCTCACCCGCCTGCACGCGGTGGCAGGCTGGCCGGGCAAACCGGCGGTAGAACGCTCGCTGTGGGCGCTGGCCGAATACTTTACGCCCACCACGCGGCTGGCGGATTACACCCAGGCGGTGATGGATTTCGGCGCCACGCTGTGTAAGCGCAGCAAACCCGACTGCCCGATATGCCCGTTCAGTGACGTATGCCGCGCCTACGCCCAAGGCGAGCCGCAGCGCTATCCGGAATCCAAACCCAAAAAAGCCACCCCCACCCGCGAAACCATTATGCTGATGCTGCGCGACCCACAAGGGCGCGTATGGCTAGAGCAGCGGCCACCTAGCGGCCTATGGGGCGGTTTATGGAGCCTGCCGCAGTTTGAACGCCACAGCGAACTCAACGACTGGCTGGAAGACAACACCAAAGCCCCCGAGCGCCAAGCTGCGCTGCCCAGCTTCACCCATACCTTCAGCCACTTTAAGCTGGTGATTACGCCGCAGCCTGTTACCTGCGAACGAATCAGCGGCGTTCGCGAAAGCGGCGTATGGTATGACGTTAATCATCCGCCTGCGCTAGGCTTAGCGGCACCGGTCAAATCGCTGTTAAGCCAGCTGGCACCGTTTACCCTAGACCCAACCCCAGGGCCTTCTTACTAACATCACAGGCTGACAGCCACCTACACACAACGTACTCAATAGGAGCACGCCATGAGCAACACGGTATTCTGCCGCAAGTATCAACAAGAGCTACCCGCGCTGCCGTTCCCGCCACTGCCGGGTAAGCAGGGCCAAGAGATTCAGGCCACGGTATCTAAAAAAGCGTGGGAAGAGTGGCAGGCGCTGCAAACCCGCCTGATCAATGAGAAGCATCTCAACATGCTGGAGCCAGAAGCACGCGCCTATCTGATGGATCAGATGCAGCGCTTTCTAGATAACGAAACCACCGACCAAGCAGAAGGGTACGTGCCGCCCAGCCAGGCATAAACCTAGAAACGCAGCGCAAAGCCACGAATGGCGTGGCCTTTGCCGCTTTTGGTTCAACGCCTGATGTGCCCTAAGCACGTGACTAGAAAGAAAGTTTCACAAAGGTGTTGACGAAAAGAGGAGCTTTTGGTTTAATACGCACCGTTGGCAAGGGCCAGATAGCTCAGTTGGTAGAGCAGGGGATTGAAAATCCCCGTGTCGGCGGTTCGATTCCGTCTCTGGCCACCACAACGTTGGGGTATCGCCAAGTGGTAAGGCACCGGTTTTTGGTATCGGCATTCCCAGGTTCGAATCCTGGTACCCCAGCCATTGCCAACAAGATTTCTTGTTGATTGGCTAGTCTAACGGCAACCCAATCAAGTTCTCAAGAAAATGCGAAGCGCCGACATAGCTCAGTTGGTAGAGCAACTGACTTGTAATCAGTAGGTCCCGGGTTCGACTCCTGGTGTCGGCACCACTTAAGTGGTTGATAAGCAAAGCATTTGAGACAGTGATTAAGCCGCCTTTCGAGGCGGCTTTTTCGTATGTGTCCATAAAGTGTCCAACGGTTGGACACTCTGACCAAGTGGCTTTTATCCCTGCATGGCGAGGGGGTTGAGCTTGGCCGCTTCCTCCAGGTGGTCCGGTGCAAAGTGCGCATAGCGCATGGTCATGGTAATCGACTGATGACCGAGTATCTGTTGTAGCACCAGGATGTTTCCCCCGTTCATCATAAAGTGACTCGCGAACGTGTGACGTAGTACGTGGGTTAACTGTCCTTCCGGTAGTTCTATCTTGAGTTCTTTAATGACGCGGGCAAAGGCTTTGTAGCGGTTGCCGAATAGGCGTCCGAGCTTTCGTCGTTGGCGTAGCTGCTTGGCCAAGTCGGGGTCGATGGGTACGGTTCTGGTTTTGCCGGACTTGGTACCGGTGAAGACGATGCGATCCTTACGGACGTTTTCAGCTCTGAGTGTTTGGGCTTCGCCCCATCGCGCACCTGTAGAAAGGCATATCACCGTGATGTAGTAGCAGTCGTCGGTCTCCTGGGCGCGGAGGTGGTCGAGTAGCAAGGCTATTTGGTAGCCGTCGAGGTAGCCTTTTTCGGTTTCGTCGGTGCGTACCTTACGGACTTTTTGTAGGGGGTTGCCGTGTGGCCATAGCGAAAGGCGTTCCAACTCTGAGAAGACCGCTTTTAGGTAGGTGTGTTCGTGGTTAATGGTGTTGGCTTTGACCTCCTTTAGCCGTTGGGCGCGGTACTCGACCCACTGTTGAGCCGTGAACGTTTTGGCGAGTGGGTTTCCCAGCGCGTTGGCGAGTTTGCGAAGTGAGCGCACGCGATCGGCAGCACTTTTGAGGGTGTGGCCGTGGTGTTCATACCATTGCTCGACGAGATCCAGCAGACGGCGTTTGTCGCCTGTTTGGGTCACGTAATCGTCTGGGCTTGCCAGGATGCGACGTTCCAGGGCGAGGGCTTCGGCTTTGGAGGGTTTTACCTTACGTATCCGTTTGCCATGCGCGCCAAAGGGGCGGACATCGACCTGCCAGCCATTCTTTACTTTCTTAATGCCCATGCTTACGCCGCCTTGCCTACCAATCGTCGCTCTATAAGCTTCTGTTCGACGATCTGCCGGAATTGGCCGGTGTTGACGCCTCGCCGCCGGTAGTACTGTTCTAGGTCTTCCCACATGCCGGAGCGCTTGAGGTAGCCGATGGCTTGATCGGTGCGGATACCCTGACGAGCGTAGATGCTAATCAAATTACCGAACGCCAGGGTGACGTTCTTTTCGTTGCCGAGCCCAGGCGCTTTACGCGCTCGCTTGTACATAAAGCCGGGTTCATGGCAGTAGAAACGGGCATCGTCCTGGAGGATTTGCCACGCGGGATCTATGAGGTTGCGGCGTGTGTCCAGGCGGTAGGATTGCATCGCGGTACGCCAGAGGCCGGTGAGGTGCGGTACTACATCAACGAAGCGGCTGAAACCGTGGTTGTGGTCGAGCACTTCACCGGTGTCAACGTTGCAGGGGATGCCTTGGGCGTACTCACGGAGTACGGACTGATGGAAACGTAATTCGATACGCCAGACGGTTTCCTCGGGGTTGTAGGTGCCGTTTAGGTCGTCATCAACGGCGTTTTGCCAGAGGCCTTCCCAGAAGTGCATTTTGTCGCGGTGTTTGGCTTCTAAGGTCTTGTTGTAGATACAGCATTGCAGCGCGCCTGCTGTGCCAAACATATAGGTTTCACCACGGCCATAGGTGGTGGCGATGTGGTTATGGTCGAATTCCAGGGTGTCGATGCCGTCGATCCGCATGATCTTCTTAGAACGGGTGACGAAGCGTTCCATGAAGTCTTTGGGTGGCTCCCAGCCTTGCACGTCCAATGCTAGGTGAATCGCTGCGCCTACGGGCTCCGTTTGCGTCAGCATGGAGGCGGCGATCATGTCCATGAAGCGTTGGCACTCCTGGGGAGAACGCTCCTGGATGAAGTGGGGGCTTAGCTCAATTTTCAGGTGGGTACCGATGTTCTCGGTTTTGACGTGCCGTGCCTGGAAAAAGACGATAGCCCCTAGGTCGTTATTCTGGAGGCGATATCGGAAGCCGGAACCGGCAGCGCCGGCCCCTACGGACCACTCTTGATCAAAGAGGCGCATGGTGGCCCCTTTGCCTTCGTTATAGACGGTGATGATCTTATCGAACTGGGAAAGCTGCGGTTTGCCCTGGTAGAGCTGGCGTACCGTATCAACGCCCGCGTTCAACATGCGCAGGTTGTGCATTTCTCGCTGTCCTAGCGAGCTGATGAGCAGCTTTCCGAATGGGTCTTGTTCGCCGCGTGTGAGCGACGCGAGAGAGTACCGTTCCCAACGTTCCATAGCCTGAAATCCTATATTTTTGAAAATGCTTCAATGTGCTGTAGTGAGCCTGTAGCTCTTATTGGCTATTTACTCTGCGAGACGTGTTACAGGGATGGTCTCTACCTCGTGACGCCAGCCGATGGTTGTAAGCCCTGCTACGGTGTTCGTGGCGTTTGGGCGTGCAACGGGCTGGGTTGCGTCATAGCGAGGGAGTACCGTCGCCTGTAACAGCACATGTAGGTTTGTACGTTGGCGGGAGTTGGATTCGTTCTGGAATAGACGACCGGCGAGGGGGACGCTTTGTAAGCCTGGCACTCCCATGACCTGTTGTTGGTCATTCTGGGAAGAGAGGCCACCTAAGAGCAGTGTTTGGCCGGAGCGTATCTGAACGGTGGTGTTAATTTGCCGTTGGTTCGTAATGATATCAGAGGCTAGCACAGAATCGGTAAGAGAGTCAGCCGAGGTGGTGATATCCATGATCACTAGGCCGGAGGCGGTGACCACGGGAAGGACGTTTAAGCGAATGCCAATGTCCCGGCGTTCGATGGTCTGAAAGGGGCTGTTGACGTCGGCAGATTCCCCGGTGACGCGTCCAGTGACGAACGGGACGTTCTGGCCAATCGAGATATTCCCGCGCTTGCCGGACACGGTGAGTATTTGCGGTGTGGATAACACGTTAGAGCTTGAGTCACGTTCTAAGGCATTGATGGCAAAGGCGAGAACGTTACCGTCGAAGATCCCGAAAGAGGCGCCGGAGGTGGATAGCGAGCTGCCTAGATTGGCGGTGTTGAAGCCACCGGCAAGGCCTGAACCGGAGGCGCGACCGAGAGAAACACCTAGATCGAAGGTGTCACCGTCGGTGGTTTCGAAGATGACCGCCTGGATGAGCACTTGTGGGGTGGAGACATCGACCTGGGGGATTAGGTCTTGTAGCTGCTCCAGCTGCTTTGCTGGCCCCTTCGCCAAGATGGCGTTGGAGGCGTGGAGCACCTGGACGCGAGGTAAGGCGGTGCCGTCCTGGTTGTTCTGGTTTAGAAAGGTGGTGAGCAGTGGGGCAATGTCGTCAGCGCGGACGTTATCGAACTGAAAGAGGTGGCTTGCCTGGGGCTCTGGCTTGGGCGTGAGTACCGGTGCGTTGGCGAAGGCGTTGGCGGGATCGGTGACGCCTTGCTGCGTGGGTAAAGCATCTGGCATTGGTTGGGCGGCAGGCGTGGGGCGCTGACTGGAGGGCGCGACCGTGGGCGGGTTGCCCGGCAAGATAGTGTATCCGTGGGAACTCAACACGCCTTGAAAGAACTCATCGAGCTGGTGATCAGGGACATCGGGAGCGTACACCGTGAGCGTGCCGGTGGCGTTGGGGTGGATGGCCAACGGGGTGTTGGTTTGTTCGACGTACCAGCGCACAAAGTCCCGAATCTCGGTGTCTTGCATCTGAATGGGCGTGGCGTGGGCGGTGCTGGTGAGTGTGGCCAGGGCGATGGCGGCGACGGCGTTAGCAGCGAACTTCTTCATGGGTGACTCCATTTTCTATGCGAACGAGGCAAGCATTCACGGGGACGATGGCGAAGCCTTGGCGGGCGAGGTCGTCGGTGGTGGATGTGTTGCGGTCGCTATCAATGAGGCGGTAAGTGGTGCGGTCGCCAAACTGGCTAAAGCTGGCGATGCGGGTGGTGCTGAGGTCGGGTAGCTCCTGGGTGGGGGTGGGTTGTTCCTGGGCGCGGGCGTTCACGCGGTCGGCAACGAGTACCGAGAGCGTGATAAAGCAGCCAAGGGCGAAGGAAGCGAGCGAGAGAAACGGGCGGTTAAAGCGTTTCCAATAAATGCGGGTCATCTTCATGTAGAACCTCGCGTCACGCGGTACGCGGTGCATGCCGTGGGTGTACCAGGGCGGCAGCACGGAGTACGTGCCGTGGGGGTAGTGGTCGGAGAAGGCTTGTTTGGTGTCGTACGCGGGGTAAAGGTCGCGGCCGGTGTAGGTCCAGCGTTCTACGGTCATGCTCTGGGGAGAATCCCCATACTTCACGATGCCGAGGTGAACTTTTGGAAGCGGGACTTTTGAACCAGTGAAAAAAGAGTAAATACCGCCCACAAACGGCAGCGTGACGCGATCCAGGCGACGGCAGTAAACGACGTGTTCCGCGAGAGCAACGCGGGCTTGTTTGTCCATGATCGACAGGTCTTGGATAAGGAAAATAATGTCCCATCCGAGTTTTCGGGCATGGAGAAACCAGTTGATCACGTCTTGGCGGCTTTTATCGTTCCAGGATCGGGCGTTGAACCACGTGCCGCACTCATCGAGTACGAGCAAGCCGTTCTTGTTTTCGTCGTAGGAGTCGGTACCGGTGCCGATGGACTCCAGGTCAGCAAGAACGGGTTTATCCGGGATGCGATAGCAGCGGGTTTGCTTGGGTTTTTCCCCGATGAGCTTATCGAGGTTCAAGTCGAGATTGGTGGCGACCTTACAGCCCCGGTTGAGCTTGTCCTTGATCTTCCCGACGGCCACCAGGGTTTTACCCGCGCCGAGTTTGCCGGTGACAACGTAAACAGCCATTAGAGAACGGGCCTCCCTTGCTCCCAGTCGATTAACTGGCGTTTTTGCTGGAAGACCCACACCGCCACTTTGCTGCCGTAAATCGCCGACATGCAGGCTTCAAAGTTGTTCGGCTTAATCGCGGCGATGCCTTGAGAGAGTTCGTTAGGTAGAGACGTGCTAATGCCGCTGATGATGGCCGAGAAGGTGACAGCCAGACCGACCAGCAGCGAGATATAAAGCGTTGTCCAAATGAGGATGCCCGCTAGGCGGTTAGTCACTCGGGAGGCGATGCGGGTGACGATCCATTCGAGAATGCGGGTGACAAATGCAATCACCGCGCCCATGCCAAGCATTGCAGGTAGCGCCATTTATGCAGTCCTCTGGCCAGAACGGAAGAACGTGTCGATCACGCTAACGACCGTCCAGAAGTAAATGATCCAGGAGAGCCAAGCTTTAATGGTGTTAAAGGCTTGGCAGGAGATTTCCATCACGCCGAACTGGAGCGGGGTACAGGAGCCTGACGGTAATGAAGGAAGGCGGGAGGTGACTTGATCGGCAATGCTGGAGCTAGACCCGTCGCCGATCTCATCCATTAAGGTGTTCACCTCGTCGTTATAGCCTTGTTGCTCCTCGGCTAATCCGTCGAGGGTTTGATCCATACCGGAGGAGTTAAAAAGGTCGTTGCCGTCGCCGACTTCCTCGGTAAAGCGTGAGGCGAGTTTGTCGACTAAGCCGTCCATGAAGCCGTCTAGGCCTTCCCCTTCTTCACCTTCACCACTTCCTTCACCGTCGGATGATCCACCGCCAGAGCCGCCACCGCCTGAAAACGTCACGTTGATGTTGTCGAAGGCGTCCACCAAAGCACTTTGCATGCCTTCAAGGGTGTCTTTGATGCTGCGTGTTTGGTTATCGAGCGTGTTTTGTACTGACTGAGTTTGTGAGGTGATGGCCGTTGTCACGCGTCCGGTCTGGCGGTCGGATTCGGTAATTAAGCGGGAGGTTTCAGCGTTTATGGTGTCGGTTAACGCTTCGGTTTGTTGAGCAGTGGCCGTGTTTAGCTCATTGCTTTGGTTACTGATAGCCCCTGTTACATCGTTGGAGAGAGCATCAATAGCATTACGGTTGGACTGGCCAGAGGAACGAATGGCTTCGATGATGTCGGAGTCATCAAATTCAAAATCCGGTACGGTGGAGCCACCGCCACCCGAGGAACCGCCGGAACCATCGCCGGAGTCGTTACCGCCATCGCTACCACCAGAGTCGCCACCTGTATCGCCACCATTGTTACCGCCTGGATCAGTGGGATCGGTAGGGTTTGTTGGGTCAGTAGGTTCACCGCCGCCAGTATCACCACCATTGTCACCGCCAGAACCGCCACTGGAACTTGGCTTTGAATAGGTGTTGCCGTCGGAGCCTACATATTCAAAATAGTCAGGGGCGCTATCCCAATCGACTAAAAACGATTGATCACCAATCGTGACGCAACTAGAAGAATCAGAACAGCCACCAGGAAGTGCAGTTAAATAATCGTTACCGGAAAAATCAACAACTGAAAAAGTACCGTCACCAGCACCCCACGCACCATTTAAAGATGAATCAGAAGAAAAAGTGCCGAACTCGCCAGTAGACTCAGAAACAATATCTAAAGAACATGAAACACCATCACCGGGATCAAAACACGAAGTTACGCCACCAACACCAGAAATAGAACAAGCACCACCATGAGTTTTTACAGAACCCCCCGTTTGAAGATAATTAGCAGAAGAAGGGGAAAGGGTTATAGAGCCACCATTTTCGGATTGACATTGTTCATCATCAATTTTTGGCAATAAGTCGGGATTTGTTAGAACAGCATTATTAAAATCACTGTCAAAATTGCAAGATGGGTGTGAGTTACAGGTGCCAACGTAACCAGTACTATAAACTATGGTGGAATCGGTAACCGGCTGACCTGCATACTCCCCTTGGTTATCAGCATAATATTGCCTCCCCATACAATTAAACCGAGTAGATGTAACAAAACTTACGCCACTATGTACGATATAAGTAGAACTTTGATTCTTATTAATAGAAGAACAATAAGCTGAAGGAGAGTTATAAAACCTAGAATTATTATAATAGAGAGTACCATCAGCAGAAAATGCAGAAGGTGCAAACACCATTAAAAAAGGCGTTAAAGTGGTTAATAAAACGGCTTTTTTAATCATGTTGTCCTCGTTATATAAAAAGGGGCGTTTCCGCCCCTTGGGTGTGCCTTGTTGGGCGCTGTTAAGAGGCGCGGTTGGCGAACTTCTTGAACAGCTTGATGCCGATCAGTGAAGCAGTGATCGCGGTAGCGACAGGCCATGCATAACCAGCCATATCTGCACCGGCTGTTTGCACTTCAGTAAAGGCAGCTTCAGCACCTGCTACCTGGGCGTGAGCAGCGGCGGAACCCATAAGCAGGGCGGCACCGCCTGCGATCTTGGCTTTGGTGCCGTTGAAAGTGGCGGCTACGGTTTGGATAAGAGATTGCTTGGTCATGTGACTGACTCCATAAATTTTTTTGCAGTGACGATGATGTGTCCAGAAGCCCAACCGAGGGCAAAGGACGTGAACAGGGAACCAACTACAAACGTCAGGCTTGGGTCGTTCATCGTTGGCCCCCACTTACCGCGCCGATCCCGAAGGCAAGGACGAGTCCGACGCAGTAAACCAGGAGCCACAGACCTTCAGGTGTACTTGTGTCCATGGCTCAGAATCCTATTTCTTGTCGCTGTTGGCAGACGGTGCATGTTGGCTGCCGGTGGCGTTGGGTTTGCGGGCGGCGATGACGTGCAGCGTGGTCTTGCCACCCGCGGAAGCTGGCGAGGTGCGCAGCTCGATGTCTAGTTCCAGGGCGCAAGGCATGTGGGGGGCGATGGCGTGGAGCTGGTCGAAAATGTCATAAGGCGCGGTCATGACGCTGACTTGGTTGCCTAGTTGGTTTTCGTTATCGGCCGATGAGGGCTGCATGATGGTGATTTTGGCGCCTTGAATGCCGCCGTCCATCTTGTAGCGTGAGGCTCCTACAACGTGGGCTTGAATAGTGTTGATCATGGGTGTGGTTCCTTTCGTTAGCGTTGGGTTCTGGCGGCTTGTTTAAGGCAGTAGTCCGCGAGAATGGCTAGCTCAGTGGTTTCGGGTGTAACGCCATCGACAACTAAGAGACGGTATTCAGCCTCGGCGTAGTACGTCGCGGCGCGTGCGTAGTCCCTACCGTGGAGGCACCGCTGGCCCCGCTCCCTCAAAGCTCGGGAATCGAGGCAGGGGGATGTCCCAGCCCGCCCTCCGTGGCCCTTCGGTCTTTCTGCACGGCAGCCCACCTCGGGGGCGGTGTAAACCCTTCGTGCCTCAGGGTTGACACCGCCCCCGACGCGGGCTAAAGACGCCGTGCGACCGAAGGGCGACGGATGACGGGCAGGGGACACAGGATCAGGCCTCAGTGCTGTGGGGAGCGGGGGAGGCAGCACGGGAAAGGGCTTCCAGCGGTGCCGTGTTGCCGCTCTCCAGTTGGGAGAGGCCGTATTCGATCAGACGTTCAGACAGCTCAGACGAGGTGAGCCCGTGGGTGCCTGCCTGGATCAAGTGGCGGCTGTGGGTTTCGGGGTGGATAAAAACCCGGATAGCCCGTTGTTTTTTAGACATGTGCATAACTCCGTTGGGGCTAAGGGCCGTTGTGGATAACGGACGACGCGTTAGCCGTGTGGGTGTGAATAGGTGCGCGGGTACCACAATCGCCGAGGGGCAAGGGGAGGCATCGGCGGGTGCGGGGGCGCGGTCGGTGGTGCTTGGGTCTTCGGGGGTGTCGATTCCGTAGAGGTGCTGCAGAAATTCCAGAGCAGCGTCATGGGAGTCGAAATCGAACGAACATTTGCCGTCCTTAGCGATGAAGTCGGGGGACTGTTCCAGGCGGTCACTGTTGGCTTGATAGACGTGACCAGGGACACAAACAAAGGCCATGGAGCCGTTGTAGTGCTGAACGTCAAACAGAGTGGCAAAGGCGGAATCATCGGGGCTTTGCTTTACGCCGTTCAGGGACAGCGTGACAAGACGTTCAGCAGATAGGCTTGAGCGGAACGCTGGGTTCAGGGTGTAGCAGCTCATGACCAGTCCTCCGATTGCAGGCACTCAGCGGTAAAGAGCGCGACGTTCACGAGGCGACGACGACCCACCTTGATGATGGGGAGGTTCCCTTGGTTCATCTGGCCGCGAACGGTGTCGGGGGATAGGCCAGAAAGCTCTGAGAAACGCTCGATCGTCATAACGGGCACTTGAGGTGCTGAGACGTGTGGCGTGCTGCTCGTTTCCATGCTGTACCTGCTCGCTGTGGCATGTTGTGGTATCTTCAAATCAGTAGATGACTAGGTTGTATCTAGATTTGAATACAGTATCTATATCCGAATATAGGCAGAAATAAATATATGTCAAGCGAACTTGGCAAAAAAGTGCGTGAAATTCGTGAGGCGGAAGGGTTAGGGCGCCAAGCCTTCTGCGATCTCATAGACGTACCTAAGCAAACGCTGATTAATATTGAGACTGGACGCAGTGGGCCATCTGGGAAGCTACTAGCAGAAGTAAGTAAGGCCTTCACCAAGTACACGCTTTGGTTGATGACTGACCAAACAGACGAAGCATGTGGACAAATAAGCCCCGATATAGAGAGGGCACGCAGCACGTTGAAGAAAACGGGAACGGATACCGACTAGCCCAACGGGTTGTGGATAGATGGTTCCAGGGAGGAAGGGGTTGTGGGTAAAGGGAGCATGGATCATGGAAGAAGCAAGAGAAGCATTTCAACAGATGTTAAAGATGGCGATCCTATTTGGTGGGATGGCCATTTTTTATATCTGGTTGGAAGGTAAGTTTTTAAAAAAAATGAAAAATAAACGCAGGGGACGCAAGTAATGGAAGGGTTTGATCGGAGCTTTTCAAGCATATTGCGTGAGCTTGAGGCTGGGTTACAGCAAGCAATGTATTATGCAATTTTCATTGATATTTTTTTACTAACAGCTATAGGCGTTTTTATTTGGTGCTGTTGTGTATATGTGATCAATTACAAAGTTTTTGTAGAAGAAAATTTGAGAGTAAAGAGAGCAGAAAAGCAGTATTTCTCTGCTAGAGCTGAAAGAGAAAGACTTGAAGCTAAGCGATTAAAGTTAGAGCTTGGGCTTGCAGATGACGTGAACAAAGTTCAGCGGGGGTTGTATGGTGAGTGACAGAAGCCTTACTGAGGTTCTTGAGTGGTGTATCAGCTCTATAGTGCCAGGAGGAGTTTTTTTCACAACTGAAGAAAATGAGAAAGTTAGTTTAAAAAACTGTTTGGAGTTAATACTTGAAAATGTAAATTATCTAAAAGAAAACGATGGTTACGAAGATTGGGAGTGGTTTAAGGATAGGTTTAAGGATAAGGTGGAACTTAATATTGCGAATAATATGGATCATAAGTATTCAAATTGGTCGGAAGTTTTAGACTTGTGTTTGATTTTTGTTTTTGAAATATTTTATATAACTGGTGATAATGAGCTAAAAGGCTTATTAGACAAGCTTCTAGGTGCAAGAGAATTTTATTTAAAGAAGTTTAAAAATAAAAAACCAATTGACTACTTTGATAAATATAGCAGTGGTGTAAGAAAGAGTTTAGAGCTTTATAGAAAGGCTCAAGCATCGGAGTCAATGATAAATAAAGAGATAAACAAAAGGTTAAAAGATTATAAAAATAAAGAGGAAGAGTTGAGTTATCATCTTGAAGAGTTAAAAGAGAATGTATCTGCATTGAAAGGTGATGCTAGCTTTCTATCTTCTTCAAAAGTTTTTAACAGGTTGGAGGAAAATGCAAGAGTTAAAGAAAAAAGGGCCTTGCTAGCTTCTTTTACATTTGCAGTTGTGACTATTGTTTATCTTTTTGTAATTGCAGTATATCTAATTGATACCCAAGGATCGCCATTTTTAATCAATGTCGGTGAGACTTCTGATAGATTGATGTTTTGGGAGGAGATCAGGCTTTTAGATATTAAGCTGCTTATGATTTCATCAACTTTTGTCTTTTTAGGGATATATTTTTTTAGAGTTTTTCTAGCTATTTACCAAAGAAATAATAAGTGGCTTCAAGAGCTTGAGCTGAAATCAGCTATATCTTTTTATATAGAAGGGCACGCAAGGTTTGTTAAAGAGTCTGGGGGTGATTGTGGGGAAAGTATCGCTAAATATGAAGATTTTATCTTTGGTAATAGAGAGTTAGAAGAAGTGGATATTCACAGCCCTAAGCCTACCGATAGTTTAAAAGATGTTGGGGAGGTTGCAGAAAAGCTGGTCAAAGCTGGCGTGGGTAAGAGATGAAAAAGTGTCCACTGAAACATGCTTTGGTGTGCTGAAATGGTTTTTTAAAGCTGCGTAAGTCATTGATTTTTATTTTAAGATGCTGCTGTGAGTAAGTAGGTGAGGTTCTTGTAATCAGTAGGTCCCGGGTTCGACTCCTGGTGTCGGCACCGCTTAAGTGGTTGATAAGCAAAGAATTTGAGACAGTGATTAAGTCGCCTTTCGAGGCGGCTTTTTCGTATGTGTCTACAAAGTGTCTACAGCTGTAGACACTGCTAGGGGGTTGAGCTTGGTGGCTTCCTCCAGGTGATCCGGTGCAAAGTGTGCGTAACGCATGGTCATGGTGATCGACTGATGACCAAGTATTTGCTGCAGCACCAGGATGTTTCCCCCGTTCATCATAAAGTGACTCGCGAACGTGTGACGTAGTACGTGGGTTAACTGTCCTTCCGGTGGTTCTATCTTGAGTTCCTTTACGCTTCTCCCCCGCTGGCGTGAGCAAAGTGTGTTGGGTATGCGCAAAAATATAGAGAGCGATGATAGGTGCAGCTGGAAATAAAGAGTGATCAGTAATCCCACTTCACCAACCGCGTCTCAAAGGAATGCGAGCACGCGTCTTGACTCGACTATTACGAAGTTCCAGAGCCGTTTGATGTTGATTTCTGTACGGCACAGCAATGCGTGGGAAGGCGGGAGCATTTGCGGATAGGGAAGCCGCAGGGCGAGACGACACCGCAGGCGCTGAAATAATCGTAAGGTTGTTGGTATTCACCATTTCAGAGTTGCCGCCCGCGCAGGGGGAGTCCTGAAAGGTGGTGTGGCCGTTGGCGACGCATTTATAAATTTCAGCGTTGGCAGTCAATGGCAGCAGTACCAACAGAGCCACCAGCGCGGGTGTTTTCATCGTCCATGAACCCTAAGCGAATATCGGTAACGGAATGTTACCAAGAATCGTTAGGTGTGGGTACCCCGTTGTGGAAATGAACGCCTGCGAGCGATTGGGCTTATAAACCTCTGTTAAGCCGCTAAGCGGTATGCTGAGCAGCAGCGTTCAATACGCTTCCTTGCCTTACTTCATGACCTGCTAATAAAGATGCACTGCCTCCAGCACCGCCAGCGGTTCTCCGTGGGCGTTAGTTAACTCAAGGCGGCTACCGCTAATCTCCCAATGTCTGGTTTGCTGAAGTGCATTCAACATGGCCTGCTCGCTGCGCATTTGTGCAGTGGGGCAGGCCATTTTCGTGGTGGCGATGGAGTGGAAGGTGAGCTGCTGGCCGGTGTGCTGGTAGCGGCCGCTGAGCGTGTTGCAGCCGGTGGAGCCTGCCAAGCGGGTGTGTTCTATGTGCAGCACTATATGCGCTTCGCGAAAATTGTCTGCGGCTACCACGGGGTTGTCATCTACGGCCAGCAGTTTCCAGTAGGTATTGGTGAGCGGTTCATCCGGTGCTGTGTTGGCGTGCTTGGCCTCCAGGTTTTGGCAGCCGCTTAGCCATAGGCATAGAGTGGCGGTGATTGCGAAGGGGATGCGCATGGTGGCAGCCTTTTACTTGGGCGGTGGTGTTTAAAAGAAGTGTGTTGGAAATAGATGGAGTTAGTCAATTATTTTATCTTTCGTTATCAAATAACCGATGAAAAGTTATTTGATGCATATCTGTTTGAGTCATTATAAAAATTAAAGATGCTCATTTGAGTTTCTGTTCGCTTGATAAGAGAGTGAGGTTGGCTAATCTCAAGTTACTCGAGTGACACGCCGAGTACGAGTAAATGAGTTGGTTTTGCCGAATTCATGAAAAGGAGATTTATCATGACGAACAAGCGCAACGATAATGGAATGAGTCGCGAAGAGGCAGGACAGAAAGGTGGTGAAAAAACCGCCAAAACCCACGATAAAGAGGGCGGATGCAGACTCTGAGTGCAACACACTCATTGGATGGTTGATGGGCTTTCATGGTACTTGGCCATCAGCTCGCTCATCACTTCTATCGGAC
>NZ_JBITWC010000039.1:0-27392 GCF_044543515.1 Vreelandella lionensis
TCGGAGAAGGTGATCTGATCCATGGCAGCACTGAACCCTATGCAGTTGACGATGTTCGTATTATCGCTGAAGGCAGAGACTTTTTCAGAGCCTCCTTAATTTTGCACGGGTAGGTGTGCCCGTGAAGCTGGTAGTCGGCCACTAGGGACGCCAGCACGCTCTCGATATGCTGGTGCGCCTGTTGTTCAGCTGCCGTTTGATCGGTGGCGATGAGCGTGTGGCACAGCGCAAACTCATTGCCATCCAGGCGGGCAGCGACCACTTGCTTGCCAGTATGCTGCTGTAGGCGGCTGCCCAGCTGTCGTAACAGTTCGTCGCCGATATCTTGGCCCATGCTGTCGTTAAGCACTTTGAAGCGGTTGATATCCAGGAGGGCTAGCACCGAGTAGCGGCCCTTTTGTCGGGTATCTTCAAGGTGTGTCGTCAAGTACTCCTGAAGGGCCAAGCGATTGGGTAAGCCGGTGAGCATATCGTGGTAAGCCAGATAGCGAATCCGCTGCTGCGCGTTTTGCTCGTCGGTGCGGTCGCTAAGCAGGGCCACGTAATCCCTATCTTTGCTATGGGCATAGTTCACGCGGCTGATGCTGAGCCATGCCGGATACTCATCGCCATTGGAGCGCAGAGCGGTGACCATACCGCTCCATTCCCCTTGCGATACCAGCGCACGGTGAATGGCAGGCGTGAGCGCCTGGCTATCTTTAGCGTAAGGCACTTGAGTGATATCCGTACCGATGAGCTGGGTGTGAGTCATCCCCGTTAATTGCTCAAAGGCGTTATTACACAGCCGGATGCGCGCTCCATCATCAAATAGCACCACGCCATCCTGCAGGGCGGCAATCACTTCCAGCAGACGCCGTTGAGTCATATGGCCGTGGCGCTCGCTGTCTTCCAGGCGGCGCTGGATTTTAATCGCCAGCACCGTCAGCAGCGCGGCAAAAACGGCCGCCCCGCTGATCACAAAAATAAGCCAGTGGGAGGCCTCTATGTGGGCGTGATCGGCGGCATCGCTCATGGGCACGAACCAGGCAGCCTGCATGGCCACGTAGTGCATGCCGCTGACGGCGAGCGAGATACACAGCGCAGAGACAAAGGCGTATCGCTGATAGTGCGCTTTGCCATTTTCCATGCGGCATAAGCGGTAAGCATAGGCACTGAGAACGCCCAGCCCAACGGCAACGACCAGCGAGGCTAGGAGCAGATCCAGTGCGTAGTAGAGCGTTGCCGGCATACGCATGGCGGCCATGCCGCTATAGTGCATCACGCCAATACCCAGCCCTAAGCTGATACCTGCAAGGATCAGAGTGCGGTGCCTTAACTGCTCTCGGCAGAGCAGCGTCATGGCTACAAGGCTGCCTAAAATAGCGGGCAGTATTGAAAGCAGCGTGAGTAGATGGCTATGGCTGACATGAAAGTCCAACTGATAGGCGTGCATGCCGACAAAGTGCATGCTCCAGACGCCAGCGCCCATCACGCTGGCGCCCGCGGTGAGCCACGTTCTGCGCCAGAGCGACGACGAGGTGCTACTGACCAAGCGAATAATTTCTAAGCTGGCGTAAGACGCGGCCAGGGCAACTAGCCAGGATAAAATGACCAGGGGAACATCGTGCTTTCCTTGCAAAGCACTCAGCGCCTGCGGGTCCAGTAACAGGTTGGGCAGTATCATTAATAAATCGCTGTGTAGCAGTGGCATGCACACACTACTTTATAATGTTTGTTAAATCCTTTCTCTGATAATCAAATTTGCGCTTAAACGCTAGAGGCTGGCGAGGGCGTCTGGTGTATCGATATCGAGCAGAATGCCTGCGTCGTTGATGTCATACGTATGGTAGTGGGATGAGTGGCGTTGAATCAGCGACTTAGCGCCCGTTTCGCCCCGCAAATGCTCGAGTTCCGGCCAAAAAGCGCGACCAAACAGCACCGGGTGGCCGGGCTGCCCGTCGTAGCGCGGCCGCCAGATGGTGTTGAAGGTGGCCTGCTGCTGCAGTGCCCGCAGCGTTGCGGGTTGAATACGCGGCATATCGCCTAGCAGTACCGCCACCGCCTCGCTGTCGTTCAAGCGGCGGTCACCGCCTAGCGCCGTTACCGCTTCAGCCAAACTTGCGCCCAGCCCCAGGTGCGCCTGACGTAGCCGGATCAGCGGCGTGCTGGCAGCCAAGCCAAGCTGAAACGCGTCGTCCTCCTCACGAATCGCGATCCGTACCTGGCTAAACGCCTGCGCGGTGCGCGCAACGGTAGTGGCCAACAGCGTTCTGCCATCGGCAAGACGCTCCTGGCGCTTATCGGCCTCGCCATAGCGCCGCGAGTAGCCTGCCGCCATCACTAGCGCGACGACGTGGTTAGCACGCATGGCGATTAAAGCTCATCGACGGCCTTACCGTGCTGCACCCGTACGATATCCGCCATCACTGCAAGGGCGATTTCCGCCGGGGTTTTACTGCCCAGCGCTAGGCCAATGGGCATATGCAGGCGCTTCACCTGCGCTTGGGTGAGCCCACCGGAGCGTATCAGCCGCTCGGCTCGGGCGGTGGAGGTGCGTTGAGAGCCCATCACGCCAATGTAGAACGCAGGGGTACGTACGGCTTCCATCATGGCCAAGTCATCGATGCGCGGGTCGTGGGTGAGCGCCACCACTGCCGTTGCCCCGTGGCAAGCGCCGGAGGCGATGTATTGGGACGGCAGCTGTGTCTTAACCAACGCGCCGGGCACGGAGAGCTGTGCGCAGGCGGTGGCGTCCGGGTCGCATACGATCACCTCGAAACCGAGCGTGACGGCAAAGGCCGCGCAAGGGGCGGTAATGGCGGAGATACCCGCAATAATCAGCCGCCTGGCGGGGGCAACGCGCAGGTAGATGCGCTCGGATTCACCCTGAATCCGCTCCCGGTAAACCCGCGGGCCAAGCGAGGCATCCTCGTGAAAGCCAACGCGCCCGCTGGGGAGGTCGACATGGCGCACCAGCGGCTGCTGGCCGTCTAGCGTCGCCAGCAGCGTGGTGAGGTGCGCTTCGGTGGCTTGGGTGGCGGGCAGGCGCTCAATCAGTACTTCTAGGATACCGCCGCAGGGCAGCGTCACGTTAGCGCCTTGAACGTCGTCCGGGTCGCCGTAGCGGATGACCGTCACCGGGCGCTCAAACGCCCCCTCTTTGACGCGCTGGAGAAAGTCCTCCTCTATACAGCCCCCGGACAGCGAACCAATGGCCTCTCCTGCTTCGTTCACTGCCATCCAGGAGCCCGGCTCGCGAGGAGAGGAGCCAAAGGTCGCCAGCACCGTGCAGAGCCAAAAAGGGCGGCCCTGCTGGCACCACGCCAGGGCGTGTTCAATCACCTGTCGATCCAAGTGTTGCATCAATGTCGCGTCCTTTCGTGAGTCACCCTGCCCGCTTAGCGCGGGTCGCTGCGCTAAGCTTAGCGCAGCCGCTTGGCACGCGTCAGGTCGCTGCCGCCGATTTATGTCTATGCTGAAGGGGCGAGACCGTCGATAAGCAACAGCAATGAGCAGGGAAGGCACCGATTTATGAACGCTTCAAATAGCGCTGAACAGCGCCGCGATCAGGCACCGCAAGAAGTGCCGCGCTCAA
The DNA here is from genome assembly GCF_044543515.1 of Vreelandella lionensis. Classification (NCBI taxonomy): domain Bacteria; kingdom Pseudomonadati; phylum Pseudomonadota; class Gammaproteobacteria; order Oceanospirillales; family Halomonadaceae; genus Vreelandella; species Vreelandella lionensis. Next base: position 3,575 of record NZ_JBITWC010000039.1, read on the forward strand.
CCGTGACGCTGGTGGTGAATGGCACCCAGCACACCTTAACGCTCGATAACCGCACCACGCTGCTGGATACCCTGCGGGAACATCTAGCGCTCACCGGCTCCAAAAAAGGCTGTGACCACGGCCAGTGTGGCGCCTGCACCGTGTCGGTGAATGGCGAACGCATCAACGCGTGTCTCACCCTGGCAGTGATGCACGAAGGTGACGAGATTACCACCATCGAAGGCCTGGGCACGGTAGAGCAGCTAGACCCCATGCAGCAGGCGTTCGTGGATAACGATGCCTTTCAATGCGGCTACTGCACGCCGGGGCAGATCTGTTCGGCCAACGCCGTACTGCAGGAGATCGCCGCCAATATTCCCAGCCATGTCACGGCGGATCTCACCGCGCCTATCGAGATCACCGATGCCGAGATTCGCGAGCGGATGTCGGGCAACCTCTGCCGCTGCGGCGCTTACGCCAACATCCTCAAGGCCATTACCCAGGTTGCCAAGGAGCGCGCATGAGAGCCTTTTCCTACGAGCGGGCGGCTAGCCCCGCCGAAGCAGCGGCCCGCGCGGCCGAGGTGCCGGGCGCGAAATTCATTGCTGGCGGCACCAACCTGCTGGATTTAATGAAGCACGAGATTGAAACTCCGCTGCACCTAATTGACGTGCGCGGCACCGGTTTAAACGACATTACCGCCACAGAAGAGGGTGGCCTGCGGGTAGGGGCGATGGTCAGCAACAGCACCCTGGCGGCCGACCCACGCGTGCGCGAAGCGTATGGCGTGTTGAGCCGGGCGTTAGTGGCCGGAGCATCTGGCCAGCTGCGCAACAAAGCCACCACCGGCGGCAACCTGCTGCAGCGCACGCGCTGCCCCTACTTTTATGACACCGCTATGCCCTGCAATAAGCGCTCACCGGGCGCTGGCTGCGCGGCGCTGGGAAAAGGCGCGACCACTCGGCAGCTCGGCGTGATTGGTACCTCTGATACATGCATTGCCACGCACCCCTCAGATATGGCGGTGGCGCTGCAAGCGCTAGATGCCCGCGTGGAAACCATCACCCCCGAGGGTGAGACCCGCAGCCTGACACTGGATGCGTTCTACCAGCTGCCCGGCGATACCCCCGAGGTGGAAAACACCCTGACCAAGGGCGAAATGATTACCGGGGTGGTGCTGCCCGCGCCGGTGGAAGGGCGCCATGCTTACTTCAAGGTGCGCGACCGCTCTTCGTACGCCTTTGCGCTGGTCTCAGTGGCGCTGATTCACGCGCCGGACGGCACGGGGCGCGTGGCGCTGGGCGGTATGGCCCCCCGGCCCTGGCGGCGCGATGCGGCGGATGCCGCGCTGCCCCAAGGCGCAGCCGCAGTGATGGCTGAGCTGCTGGATGGTGCCCGCCCGACCGAAGAGAACGCCTACAAGCTGACCCTGGCAGAGCGAACGCTCGCCGCGCTGCTGGCCGAGGAGTAACCGATGGATTTCAATCAATCGACTGACGATAACCTGTTCGACCGCGCCCGTATTGTCGGCAAGCCCCATGCGCGCATCGATGGCGCGCTCAAAGTGACCGGCCAAGCCCCCTACGCCTACGAGCGCCATGACGTGGCGGCCCACCAGTTAGTGGGCTACCCGCTATGTGCCACCATCGCCAAAGGGCGCATTACCCACATGGATGCCACGGCCGCCCGCGCCGCGCCAGGGGTAGCGGCGGTGGTCACCACCCTAGATATAGAACCGCTGGCTCAAGCCAAAAGCAACGTGGCGCGCCTGTTTGGTGGCGATACGGTTGCCCACTACCATCAAGCCATTGCCGTGGTGGTGGCCGACACTTTAGAGCAGGCGAGAAGTGCCGCCGCGCTGATTGAAGTGCGCTACCAAGAAGAGCAAGGCGTGTTTGATTTAGACGCCGCCTGGGAGCAGCAAACACCCGACGAGCCGCTCTCTGATGTGGGCGATGTGGATGCGGCCTTTAAAAACGCAGCGGTAACGCTGGATGAGGTCTACCGCACGGCCTCCCAAAGCCACGCCATGATGGAGCCTCACGCCTCCATCGTGGATTGGTCGGATGGCGGGAAAATGACGGTCTGGACCTCCAACCAGATGATTGCCTGGACCCGCAAAGCGCTGGCCAAGACCTTCGCTATCGACTCCGATGCCATTCGTCTAGAGAGCCCCTACGTGGGCGGCGGCTTTGGCGGCAAGCTCTGGCTGCGGGCAGATACCGTGCTGGCTGCCCTGGGTTCGCGGGCGTCCGGGCGGCCGGTTAAGCTCGCGCTACCGCGCCCGCTGGTGTTCAACAACGCCACCCACCGCTCCGGCACTGTTCAGCGCCTGCGCATTGCCGCCGATGCCGAGGGCAGGATTACCGCCTTCGACCACTCGGCGTTCTCCCATACGCTGCCCGGCGGCAGTGGCGAGAATCCGGTCAACCAAACCCGCGCCTTTTACGCCGGGGCAAGCCGCCGCGTGGCCCACACGGCTATCGAGATGGACCTGCCTGAGTCGGCGGATATGCGCGCCCCCGGCGAAGCCTCTGGGCTTGCCGCATTAGAAATTGCCATGGACGAAATGGCCGAGAAGCTGGGCATGGACCCGGTGGAATTTCGCATCCTCAATGACACCCAGGTCGACCCGGAAGACCCCACCAAGCCGTTTAGCGACCGCCACTACGTAGAGTGCCTGCAAAAAGGGGCTGCTGATTTTGGTTGGGAGGCGCGCAACCGCACCCCAGGCAGCCAGCGGGAAGGGCAGTGGCTGATCGGCCACGGCGTGGCAGGGGCTTATCGCGGCGCGCCCACCATGGATTCCGGCGCTCGAGTGCGTTTGCAGGCTGGGCGTTTGGTGGTGGAAACCGATATGACCGATATCGGCACCGGCTCGTACACGATTATTGCCCAAACCGCCGCGGAAGCCATGGGGTTGACGCTAGAGGACGTGGAGGTACGGCTGGGCAACAGCGACTACCCGGTCTCGTCGGGTTCCGGCGGGCAGTTCGGTGCCGCCAGCGCGACCGCCGGTGTTTACGCGGCTTGCCTGAAGCTACAAGAGGAGATTGCCCAGCGCCTTGGTATGAAATCGCCGCGGTTTGAACAGGGCCGGGTGATCGCAGGCACCACCGAGGTAGCGCTTGCGGAGGTGGCCGACGGGGAAGAGCTGGTGGCAGAAGACACCATCCACTTTGGCGACTTCAAAGACACGCTGCAGATCGGCACCTTCGCCGCGCACTTTGTTGAAGTAGCCGTACACGCCCATACTGGCGAAATCCGCGTGCGCCGTATGCTGGCGGTGTGTGACGCGGGACGGATTCTCAACCCGGTCACGGCGCGCAGCCAGGGGATTGGGGGGATGACCATGGGCGTGGGCAGTGCCTTGATGGAGGGACTCACCCCCGATGTGGAGCGCGGCTTTTTCGTCAACCACGACCTCGCCAGTTACGAGGTGGCGGTGCATGCGGACATTCCCGAGCAGGAGGTGATTTTTTTGGATACCACCGACGCCGCCTCGACGCCGCTTAAAGCCAAGGGTGTGGGGGAGCTGGGTATCTGCGGCGTGGCGGCGGCCGTGGCAAACGCGATCTATAACGCCACCGGTATTCGCGTACGCGACTACCCGATGACGCTGGATCGACTGATTGACCAGCTCCCCAAAGTGAGTTGAGCGCGTTAAGGCGTGAACGACGGCGCTGTTCGGCCGCCTAGGGTTTATCCGGCAGCGCATAGCTAGCGGTGACATGCACCACGGGGCGCGTGTCATCGCTGGCGGAGAAAATCTGCACTTCGCCCACCGCCAGGCGGCGGCCCAGCTTGATCAGCTTGGCGTGGGCAATAATGTCGTGGTCGCCGGAGGCTGCGCGTAAAAAGTGGCAGTTTAAATCGCTGGTCACGGCCATCGCTTCGGGGCCAATTTGGGCCAGTATCGCCACGTACAGAGCTACATCCGCAAAGCCCATCATGGTGGGGCCTGACACGCGGGGGCCAGGGCGCAGGTGCTCATGGCCAATGCTTAGGCGCATGGTAGCGCACATCTCTCCAACGCTCTCTATCTTGCCCATTCGCTGGGGAAAGACCTCATCCAGGAAGTGCTCAATCTGCTCGGCGGTCATCACGGTCATTGTTGTTATTCCTCGCTATTTTTCTTATAGGCACGGGCCTGATGCTGCAGGCAGGTCGTAGAAAGGGGGCTACCAGCAGCGCCACTTTGCTTTGACGTCAACGTAAGCCAGCATAAATAAAAAAGCCCCAAGGCGCGAGCCTTGGGGCTGGGGGCCATTAAGCGATGAGGCTTATTTGGCTTTGTGTACCTGACGCCATGCGTGCAGGAGCGGCTCGGTGTAGCCAGACGGCTGTACGCGGCCCTTGAATACTAGGTCAGAGGCGGCTTTGAACGCGGTAGAGCCTTCAAAGTCGGCGCTCATGGCGGTGTACGTGGGGTCGCCAGCGTTCTGCTCATCAACCACTTTCGCCATGCGCTTGAGGGTTTCCTCAACGCGGGGCGCATCGACGATGCCATGATGCAGCCAGTTGGCAATGTGCTGGCTGGAGATACGCAGCGTGGCGCGGTCTTCCATTAGGCCAACGTTGTGAATATCCGGCACTTTCGAGCAGCCGACGCCGTGTTCCACCCAGCGCACCACGTAACCCAGAATGCCCTGGCAGTTGTTATCCAGCTCTTGCTGAATCTCTTCCTCTGACCAGTTGGCGTTTTCCGCCACCGGCACGCTCAGCAGGTCGTCCAGGAAGTCCGGCTCGCCCTGGGCTTCCAGCTCGCGCTGAACGTCGGCCACGTTTACCTGATGGTAGTGCAGGGCGTGCAGGGCAGCAGCGGTGGGGGAAGGTACCCACGCAGTGTTGGCACCGGCTTTCGGGTGGCCAATCTTCTGCTCCAGCATGTTGTGCATCAGGTCTGGCATGGCCCACATGCCTTTACCAATCTGGGCGCGGCCGCGCAGGCCACAGGCCAAACCGACCTGCACGTTGTTTTTCTCGTAGGCAGTGATCCACGCGGCGCTCTTCATATCGCCTTTGCGAACCATCGGGCCTGCTTCCATGGCGGTGTGCATCTCATCGCCGGTACGATCCAGGAAGCCGGTGTTGATGAAGACTACGCGTGAGGTCGCTTCGGCAATACATGCCTTGAGGTTCACCGTGGTGCGACGCTCTTCGTCCATGATGCCCATTTTCAGGGTGTCACGGCTCATGCCTAGGATGTCTTCGACGCGGCCAAATAGCTCGTTGGCGAAGGCGACTTCTTTAGGGCCGTGCATCTTCGGCTTCACGATATACACCGAGCCTGCGCGGGAGTTGCGCGGTTGGTCGGCGTCTTTCTTCAGGTCGTGCAGGGCCAGCAGCGAGGTGACCACCGCGTCCAGAATGCCTTCCGGCAGCTCGTTGCCGTTTTCGTCCAGCACCGCAGGCGTGGTCATCAGGTGGCCCACGTTGCGCACGAACATCAGCGAACGACCCGGCAGTGTGACGGTGTTGCCGTCAGTGGTTTGCCAAGTGCGGTCGGCGTGCAGCTTACGGGTGAAGGTTTTGCCGCCTTTTTCGATGTTCTCTTCCAGGTCGCCCTTCATCAGGCCGAGCCAGTTGCTGTACACACCGACTTTATCTTCAGAATCCACCGCCGCAACGGAGTCTTCGCAGTCCATGATGGCGGTCAGCGCGGCTTCAACCACGACGTCTTTGACGTGCGCCGGATCTGTCTTGCCGATCGAATGGTTAGCATCGATCTGGATTTCCAGATGCAGACCGTTGTTGGCCAGCAGAATCGATTCGGGGGCGGAAGCATCACCGTTAAAACCAATCAGCTTACCGGAGTCTTTTAGACCGGTTTCACGGCCGCCTTCCAGACTGACGACCAAGTGGCCGTCGCGGATGGTGTACTTAACGGCATCCCGGTGAGAGCCAGTGGCCAGCGGGGCGGCACGGTCCAGCACGCCACGGGCGTAAGCGATGACTTTTTCGCCGCGTTTCGGGTTGAAGCTGGTGCCTTTTTCCGCGCCGTCCTCTTCGGAGATGGCGTCGGTGCCGTACAGCGCATCGTACAGGCTGCCCCAACGAGCGTTGGCCGCGTTCAGGGCGTAGCGGGCGTTACTCACCGGTACCACCAGCTGCGGGCCTGCTTGCGTGGCGACTTCGCGGTCAACATTGGCCGTGGTGGCTTTCACGCTATTCGGCGCGTCTACCAAGTAACCCGCTTCTTTCAGGAAGCTGCGGTAGGCGGGCATGTCGCTGACCGGGCCGGGGTTTTCACGGTGCCAAGCGTCCAGCTTCTCTTGCAGCGTGTCGCGCTCTTCGAGCAGCTGGCGGTTTTTCGGGGTCAAATCGTGAAACAGAGCATCGACACCGGCCCAGAAGGCGCTTTCGTCGACGCCGGTGCCCGGCAGAGCCTGCTCGTTGATGAAACGATCTAGGTCGGCTGCCACCTGTAAACGGTGACGCGTGATACGCTCGCTCATGGGGTTCTCCTGTGAAGGTGCCCGTGGTTGGTTTGACTGCCACGGTCAGGGTAAAATTTGAATTATGGAAAATACTTCCACATCTGCGTTGGCATGTAAACAGCCTAGACCCTAAAGCGGTAAAATGCTCGACCAAATGATAAGAGCGGGCGCCACCGCCGCTGTTATTTGTGCTGTTAATCAGCCCATGGAAGTGTGGTGTTCACGGAGAGACGTTAATGCATAATTTCCAACACTTGGAAGGTCTGTTTCGGCAGGCGCAAGGTGAGTCGTCGCTCTCCCGCTTAACCCCGGGCGATGCGCTAACGGAAGCTGTGCATGACTACTTTCGCCACTACGGCTTAGAGACGCTGCTCAACGACACCAGCGAAGTGCACGCCGGGTTTATTGATACTGGGCGGTTCGCGCTGTGGTGCCAAGTGTGGAGCCCGCCTGCGCCCACCGGCACTGCCTTTGTTATTCATGGCTACTTTGACCACTTGGGCCTTTACCGCCACCTCCTTAACTGCCTGCTGGCCAAAGGCTGGCGCGTGGTACTGTGGGATTTGCCTGGTCACGGGCTTTCCAGCGGCCCCCGGGCGGAAATTGAAGACTTCGACGACTACCAGCACTGCTTGGCGCACCTGCAAGAGACGCTGCAAACCCTAAGCATGGCACCGAAGCCGTGGCTGGGCGTGGGCCAAAGCACCGGCGCGGCGATTCTCGCCACCGACGCGCTCACCCGCCGCGATACCGCCGGCTGGGCAGGCATTGTGCTGCTGGCACCGCTAGTACGCCCCTGGCGCTGGAGCCAGGCCAGCTGGCTGCATTTAATCGCCAGCCCCTTTGTTAAAGAGTTGCCGCGCAAGTATCGCCCCAACTCCACCGACGAGCAGTTCACCGCCTTTCTACGCGACCAAGACCCGCTACAGCCAGAGCGCTTGAGCGTGGCCTGGATCACCGCCATGCGCCGTTGGATGCCGCGCCTACTGGCGCGAGAGCCTAACCCGTTGCCCACGCTGATTCTGCAGGGCGAGCAGGATCTCACCGTGGATTGGGAGTGGAACCTTGCCATTTTGGCGAATAAATTTCCCAATGCAGAGATTCACCGCCACCCGGAAGCGCGTCACCACTTGGTGAATGAAGCAGAGCCGATTCGCCAAGTGTTGTTTGAAGCGCTCGATCACTTTGTCGAGAACGTGCATTAAGCTCCCTTCAATAGCCGATCCAACTGCCGGTAGCCGATGGCTTCGATAAAGTGCGGCTGGGAGGGTTTGGGCTCGCCCTGCAGGTCGGCCAGGGTGAGGGCAACGCGCAGCACGCGGTGGTAGGCGCGGGCGGAGAGCTTGAGCTTTTCCAGCACGCCTGCCAGCCAGGCGCGCTCTTCATCATTGAGGGCGCAGGCGGCTTCCAGCGCTTTACCGCTGAGCTGGCTGTTGAGCGCGCCCCGGGTCATTTGCCGCTCCCGAGCCGCCATCACCCGCTCGCGCACCGCGCTGGAGGGTTCGCCCTGAGTTTGTGCGGTGAGCTGCTCTGGTGGCAGCGCGGGCACTTCCACTTGCAGGTCAATACGATCCAGCAGTGGGCCAGAGAGCCGTGCCTGATAGCGCTGAATTTGGCTGGCGCTGCACTGGCAGCGCTGGCGCGGGTCGCCCAGGTGCCCGCAGGGGCAGGGGTTCATCGCAGCAACGAGCTGAAATTGAGCGGGATAACGGCGCTCATGGCTGGCGCGAGACAGGTGAATTTCGCCTGTTTCTAGGGGTTGCCGAAGGACCTCCAGTACGTTGCGGGAAAACTCCGGCAGCTCATCCAAAAACAGCACGCCGTGGTGCGCTAGCGAGATTTCACCCGGTTTGGGTTTTGAGCCGCTGTCATTTTCAGCAATTGATGCGACCCTCAGGGCGTAATATCGGGCTATTATGGTAGTCTGTACAGGATTGAGTGCGACAGAATTAATAGCAATTGATGCGACAGGCCTTGTTTTATTCAACATTTGGTGCGACTACCCATGCCACTGCCTACATCCGTTCGTAAAATCGGCCCTACCCGACGAAGTGTGTCTGGCTACTATGCCTTTCGCGGGGAGGAGTCTATTGCGTTCGAGTCGACGCTCGAACGTGATTTCCTCATCAAGGCTGACTTTGATGTGAGCGTCCTTGGTGTGATTTCCCAGCCGTGCGAGATCCCGTTTCATCATCCCGTGACCGGTAGGCGCTACACCTACACACCTGACTATTTGGTTTATTACCGTCTCGGTAACCGTCATTACAGGGATTACCCAAAACCTCTCCTGGTGGAGGTCAAACCACGGGAAAAGTGGCAAGCACATTGGCGTAAATGGTCGCCTAAATGGAAGGCGGCGATGCGGCATGCCAGCAACGAGGGTTGGTCGTTTAGCATTCATGACGAGAGCCGCATTCGTGATAAGACCCTGGACAACATCACCTTCTTGGCGCGCTACAAACGAATGGTGTTTCCCTCGGTTGAAAGCCAGGCAGTGCTCAACACGGTGAGGGCGATGGGAGTGGCGACCTTGGATTACCTGCTGTCTCGGCATTTCATGGGCGACATTTATCGGGCAGAGGGGATTTCACACTTATGGCACCTGCTGGCGACTCGGCAGCTAGATTGCGATATGGCTCAATCCTTTGGCCCTCTATCAGAGGTGTGGATACCCGATTATGAATAATCCTCGTGACAACACAGCTGAACCAAGTAACGGCGTCGCCCAAACACGCCAACACTTGCAGATCACGGTGGGTGAGCAGGTTCAGAAAGATGACACCGTTTACCGAATTTCTCAGGTGCTCGACTTTGAGACGGTCATTGGTATTGCCGTTGAGTCCGGGCGTAGTTGTCCGCTTCGCATCAGTGAATTAACGCCTTTCCATAGCGGGCCGGGCCCCCTTGAGCAGGATATGTCTGAGATTGGGGATGCCGATTGGCGGGAGGCTGAGCATCGCCTTTCCATCATTAAGCCCTTGGTGGATCGCCATACCGTAGGGCGAGATGCAGCGGAAGAGCGTGCTAAACAAACGGGCGTGGATACGGCCACGATCTACCGTTGGTTGAAGCGATACAAGGCGACGGGCTCGGTGCTTGCTTTGATTCCTCAAAAGCCAGGATGGAAGAAAGGTAAGTCGCGTATCCCTGCGCATGCCGAGGCGGTCATTCAGGAAGTCATCAAAGACGTGTACCTCACGCTGCAGCGTCCTTCCGCACAAAAAGCGGTACAGGAAGTGATGCGGCGTTGCCATGAACGGCGCATTGACCCGCCGAGCCCTGGTACCGTTCGTGCTCGTCTGCGGGATATTCCAGAGCGTGACCGGTTGCGTGGCCATGGCTTTAGAGACAAAGCCATTAACAAGTTCCAGCCAGCGGCCGGGAAGTTTCCCAATGCGGACTATCCGCTAGCGGTCATGCAGATTGACCACACGCCTGCCGATATTATTTTGGTGGATGACGTGCATCGCAAACCGATTGGTCGTCCATGGATAACGTTAGCCATGGACGTGTGCACTCGCGTAGTCACGGGCTATTACTTATCGTTCGACCCACCCTCTGAAACATCCGTCGGCATGTGTGTGGCTCAATCAATGCTGCCTAAAGATGAATGGTTGCTGCTGCATAACGTGGAGGCTGAGTGGCCGGTATGGGGCACTCCCGCCACGATTCATGTCGATAACGGCCCAGATTTTCGCTCAGAGACGTTTCGGCGCTCATGCCTAGCCTATGGGATCAACCTTGAATTTCGGCCTGTTAAGCAGCCTCGTTACGGTGGCCATATCGAGCGGTTGTTGGGCTCTCTTCTCAAGGAGATCCATAACCTGCCTGGGACGACCTTTTCCTCCATTAAAGAGAAAGAGGGGTACGATCCTGAGAAACATGCGGCCATGACGAAAAGCGAGTTTGAAGAGTGGCTGGTGACGTTGATTTGTAAGGTTTACCACCAGCGTCTTCATTCTGGTATTGGTATGTCACCGATGCGGAAATGGGAAATCGGTGTGTTTGGCAATGCTGACGTGCAGGGAGTGGGCTTAGCACCACGGCCTGCTGATAGACTTTCTGTGCTGCTCGATTTTTTGCCTTGCTTTCAGCGCACGATCCAGACTTTTGGTGTGACCATCGATGGCATGAACTATTACGATGAGGCGCTCAGGCCATGGATCAATGCCAAAGATCCAGACACGCCGAACAAGAAACGCACCTTTGTGTTTCGACGTGACCCTCGTGACATTAGCGTCATTTGGTTCAAAGACCCGGAGCTCGGGCAGTATTTTCGTGTGCCCTTTGCCAATCTCGCTCTCCCCTCAATGAGTGTTTGGGAGCATACCCAGGCCAAAGCGCGCCTTCGCCAGGAAGGCAGGAGTTCGGTCAATGAGTCTGAAATCCTACGCGCTATTAGTGAACTGCGAGCCCATGTGGAGGAGTCGCAAGCACGTACCAAGCGAAGTCGCCGTCAGGCCCAACGACGTAAAGAGCATGAGAAAAAGGTGACGCCTGCTGATCCCCTTTTACATGCGCCCTCAACCGCGGCCCCCAAAGAGTCACCCGCTCAGGCAGACGGTCTCTTATCGGGTGATATCGATGTGAACTGGGACATATCATGAGCACACACCTTCATCCTGATCTTCGTTATGTCTTGGGACTGTCCGCTAAAGAGCGAATGGAGTTTATGGATCAACCGCGATGGTTGGGGTATCCATTGGCCAATCGTGTCATCGAGGTCATGCGTGGGCTGATGGAGAAGCCGAGTCGCCCTCGTATGCCTAACCTTTTGCTCGTGGGTGACTCCAACAACGGAAAAACCACCATCGTTCAACGGTTTCGTAAGCAGTACGGTGAGGGCTACGTGAATGAAGACGTAGAACCGGTGAAACCCGTGATCGTCACTCAAGCACCACCGAGTGCCGATGAGAAAAGTCTGTATATCGCAGTGCTAGAGAGCTTTTGGGCTCCCTATCGGCCTTCAGACCCGGTACCCAAGCTGCGCTACCAGGTGATTCATCAACTGCGGGCTTGCCATACCCGCTTATTGATCATTGATGAGTTCCACTCATTGTTAACCGGTGGAGCCGTCAAGCAGCGGGAAACGATGAATGCTATTAAGCTCCTATGCAATGAGTTGATGATTCCCATCGTGGGTGTGGGTACGCAGGATGCTGTGCGTGTGCTGCATTCAGACCCGCAGCATGCGAGTCGCTTTGATGTTGTTGCATTGCCGAAGTGGGAGCTCAATCAGGAGTTTCAGAAGCTGCTTGCTGGCTTTGAGAAGATCTTACCGCTCCAACACCCTTCCCAACTGCATGAGCCACAATTGGCGACTCAGCTCCACGCGATTTCTGGCGGTAATCTGGGTGACTTGCACCGACTGCTGGTTGAGTGTGCGAATGCCGCTATTGTGTCTGGAGCTGAGCGCATCGATGAGAAAATTATTCAGAGTAAATCGTGGGTGCGACCTACCCGTGGCATTAGGGAAGTGATGTTGTAATGTCTTGGGCGCTGAGTGTGTCCCTGCTGCCTGGGGAGTCCCTTTCATCATGGCTCGTTCGGGCGGCATTGCGACAGGGGTGTGATCCTTTGTCGCTCACCGGCGCTATTTGGCCATCGTGGCGTGTATGGACGAGGGACATTGATCGGGAAATCCCCCTCGCAAGAATGCGCCCATTGGTGAATGCCTCGGGGAATGCTCCCGCCAAGTTTCAAAAGGCGGGGATGCGGGACGACTGTGAGAAAGTGGCCGGTTACTCATTACCGGAAACGCGGACTTGGCCCTGGTTGTTGGCTCTTGGTAGCCGAAATCGACTACGCCATGGAGGACAGCAGGTATGCACGTTATGCTTGGCAGAGGACTCCACCCCTTACTTACGCCGACACTGGCGATTCGCTTGGCACATTGGGTGCGGCTTTCATGAAGTGCAACTGATAGATGAGTGCCCGGTATGCAAGGCCCCTATAGAGCCTCATCGTCTGTCAGCGGAAGATCAACATTTAGCTCAATGCAGCCGGTGTCATGAGGATTTTAGAAAGGCAGTATGCACGTCGCCTTTACCTGAAGCGTTCCTTTTCCAAGTGCTGGCTGATCGTGTTTTACAAGGGGAGAGAGCAGCATTTGGGAACACCTCTATCGCACTCGCGGATTGGTTTTCAATGGCGAGCTTCTTGGTTGGCGTTATGCGGCGTGCAAGTCGACGGCCTACGTCATCCCTCGCGGAAGCGCTTCTGTCATTAGGTGTTCCCGTCGTGAATAGCCGAATGCCGATATCTGGATTGGCGTTTGAGCTGTTGCCTATCAGCGAGCGGAGTGCTTTATTGACGGCGGTTGAGCGCTTCATGGATATCGGTATTGAGGAGGCGTTCAGTGCGTTGGTCGCATTCAATGTGAAAACGAGCGCGCTCTTTGATCCTCGAAAGCTACCTCCCGTTGTCCTGTTACCGATGCTATCACGATTATCTCATCATCCTCATGGGCCACATCGCCGCCGCGTTCAACCCGATCATCGCCCAGCGTCGGAGCGAGCTGTTAGAGCCTCTTGGGCACGTTTGAAACGCAGAATGAAAGCGGAGTCATTCTTTTGAATCAACACCCAATGGTCGGCTGCGATGAGTGTGGCCGGGAGGTTCCCAAATTGTGGCGACGCCACAAAGGCCATGGTTACTGCTCAACCTGCTATGCCCGAGTGTTTAAGCGGCGGATGTGCCCACGGTGTGGTGAGTTTGCCCGTCTGCCTAAGCACGACCTAGAAGCCGTCTGTCGCCAATGTGAGGTCGACAAACCGTGTGCACGATGTGGCAAAGCCAGTTCAGACTACACCATCGGTAAGGTCACTCCCTACGGCCCTGTCTGTAACGCCTGCGCTCCCTATTTTAGAGAGCCGGAACCCTGTGAGGGGTGTGGGAAGGCGTCTCAACGTCTTACCCGAGTGACGCGTATGGGGCATGATCATCGCTTATGTCCAAGTTGTGCGACGGCAGACCACGGTACTTGCTCTGCGTGTCGTCGGCATCGTTTATTGGTGGTGGCACCCGACGGAAATGCACTGTGCAAGGCCTGTTGTGAGCAAGGGGAAATTGCTTGTCCATCGTGTGACCATCCTATGCCAGCAGGTCGAGGCGATGTCTGTGAGCCTTGCTACTGGACACGAACATGCCGCAAGCGGACCTCCATTGGTCAAGCCGGTCTCACCACCAAAGCGTTACGTGAGGCATTTGGGGAGTTTGGTGAATGGATGATTCGCACCACAGGTCCGCATAAAGCTGCCCTGAAGATCAACCACTTCTGGTCGTTCTTTCTTGAGCTCGACCAGACGTGGTCACGGATACCGAGCTATGTGGAGCTGCTCCATCACTTCGGGGCGGAGGGGTTGCGGCGTGTGAGGCTCCCTATGAGATGGTTGCATGAAGAAAAAGGGGTGAAGCCGGATCATCAAGCAAAACGAATCGACTCCGAGAAGCGGCGTATTCAGGAGTGCCTCAGGACTATGCCGCCCGCTTCTTTATCAGAAAAGGCGCTGCAGGCCTACTGGCAGCAATTGGAAGTCCGAAGAGCAGCAGGAAAAACGTCTCACACTTCAGTACGACTTGCTCTAAGGCCGGCAGCCGCATTGTTACTTCATACTGATCGAATGGGAAAGAGGCTACCCAATCAGGGAGATGTGGACAGTTACTTGAGCGCAGTGCCTGGACAGGCGGCCTCGGTAACAGGCTTTACCAATTTTCTGAATCGCCTTTATGCCACCACACTGACCCCTAGAGTGGATAAAAAAAGAGCAAGAAAACAGCGAAAAGAGCAGTTGGCTCGCACTATGACGAAAATGGCGAAGTGCACTGAACAAAGTGAGGAGTGGAGGGAGCGTTGGATTGTCACTGCGATGGAATATTTTCATGGTAAAAAAGTATCGAAAAGAACGCTACGTCAGCAGACAATAGAGCTTTCAGGAGATGGGGTGCGGTTACACATGGAAGGCGCAACTTATTGGCTACCTATTACATGAGTGCTGAAAGACATCACAAATACTGGTGACACTCTGAGTTTTCTGTACTGTTCCTGATCGTTAGATGCGCCATGACAAAACTACTCCGGCCTTTCGATCAGAGCAGTTTGGTGAGATTTGAGTGGCGTCCATCTCACGCTTACCTCTAGCCCACTAAACTCACGGTTGGCCAGAGTAAGAATGGCTCGTTGGCGTTGGACTAATTCCGAAACAATCGATAACCCCAATCCGCTGCCAGTGATGCCTTGGCCAGAAGCGCGCCTAAAGCGTTCAGTGACTTTATCTAACATATATTCGGGCAGCCCAGGGCCAGTGTCTCTCACGATCAGTTGAGGCGCTCCTTCCCAAAGTGCCAGCTCCACTTCTACATGCCCCCCTTGCGGCGTGTAGCGCAAGGCGTTATCCAGTAGGTTACGAAAGAGAATGCCTAATTCGACTTCATCGGCGCTAACATTAAGCCGGGTTAACCCTTTTAGCTTCAAGTGCTGACCTCTTTCTTCAGCGATTGGCCACATCTCGGCGACTAATTCAGCAATAATTGGATAAAGATCAATAGTCGTTGGCGGTGTTGCGGCAACCTGATCCAAGCGAGCCAAAATAAGCAATTGTTCCACCACACGCTGCAGCCGCTCCACCCCAACATAAGCCTTTTGTAGTGATTGCTGTTCGCCTGCCTGCGCGTTGTCAAGATGAATTCTCAGGGCTGCCAGAGGCGTGCGTAGCTCATGAGCCGCATCGGCTGTAAAGCGTCGCTCTCGTTCTAACGTTTCTTTTAGTCGGGCAATAAAGTCGTTGAGAGATTGACGTAAACCATTAAGCTCTTGAGGAACAGGATTATCGATTTTGCTTAGGTCGCGAGCGGAGCGGCCTTGTACCTGACTGGAAAGCGCTTGGATGGGCGCAACCCCTTTCCGGATAATACGGTTCATCAGCCAAAGAAGGAGTGGAAGCAAAAAAAGCATCGGCAATAAATTGTTCCAGGTGATACGTTCCACTACTTCATCATGAAAAGAACCTCTCAGCCCCATGCTAATCCAGGTATCGCTGGCAAAATCGAACATACTGAAAACCCGCCAACGATGACCATTGTAGCTTTCCCAGCGAAACCCCTCTTCCAAAGGCTTGGGAAAGGGCCCAGCATCATTCCATTTGCTTCCTAATAACTTAGGTGAGCCATCAGCATTCCAAAAGCCCAGTACTAATTTAAGTTCTTCTTCGTGGTAAAGCTTGGAACCTGAGTCAGAGCTGTTCACGGGCACAGCAATACCGTCGCGATACAGCTGTGCCGGATGCTGAGGCAGCCCCATGCGCGAAGCAAGGCGAGCATAGTCGTCAACCGTTGCACTTGGATCGAGTTGGCCAGCCACAATCCGGCTATGCAGACTTAACTGAGTATCGAGAATCTCTTCTAGCTCGTGATTTGTAATTAAGTAAGCTGCGGTCACCGCCATGCCGCCTGTAACAGTCAGGGCAATTGCTAGCGTGCGCAGTAGATAACGCCGTATTGATGTCATTGCACTGTGCTGTCCAATCGGTAGCCAATCCCGCGTACGTTAACGATCAAGTGCTTAGCAAGTTTTTTACGAAGATGATGGATATGAACCTCCAACGCATTTGAGTCTACTTCGCCATCCCAACCATATAGTAAATTTTCTAAACGGGGACGAGATAGCACCCGGTCGGGGTGTCTAGCTAGCTCTAAAAGTAGGGCATACTCGCGTCGGCCCAATTTAACGTCTTTGCCTCGCCAGCTCACGGCATGAAGTACCTCATCAATAGTCAGCGCCCCCAGTGCCAATATCTGCGAGGTACGTCCCTCAGAACGTCTCATTACGACACGCAAGCGGGCAAGTAGCTCCTGTAAATTGAAAGGCTTGAGCACATAGTCATCCGCCCCCGCATCTAAACCACCAATACGGTCTTCGACCGCATCGCGGGCCGTCAAAATCAGAATAGGCAAAGTGGATTGCCGGCGAAGTAACTTCAGTACCTGCATGCCGTCCATATCGGGCAGCCCGAGATCCAAGATAAGCACACTGAAGGTCTCGTTGCCGATAGCGCTGATTGCCTCGCGGCCCAGCATGAACCAATCGACTGTATACCCCTCGCGCTCTAGAGCCGTTTTAATGCCATCCCCAAGCAAGGGATCATCTTCTACTAGTAGTGCTCGCATACTGCTCCCTCAATCGACAAGCTGTCATTTTAGCCATCAAAAAATTAAGGTTTTCTTAAAAATAGCGATGTAATGACCATACAGAACGTGGATATGAATCCAGGCCGTCAGATAGCCATTCTGTTTTTTTGCAATTTTACTGAGCGATTTAATTCTTCTTTAAGTTTTTCAGGTTCAAGCTACACCCCCTGACCTTGTGCGAGGCCAAAGCATCGCTTTGAGTGGCTGACGGCTTGAGTCTGAACTGTCGTTGCCGAAGGCACATCATCGGCTATTAACTGAAGAGCGCCAAATGATGCACTTACTAACACGCATTAGAACAAATTATTATTTGAAAATAATGGCTCGATTTTTAGAAAAAAGAGCAAAGCGATATTTACTGGGAGGGGGGCTGTATCTTCTCAAAGCGCCTGTCCCAGAAACCATTGACAGCGTTGTAGGCATAGAAAAAATTCTCATCATTCGTCCTAATTTTCGTCTAGGCAACGCGCTCATTAGCACCCCTGTTATTGATGCTTTACGTGAACGTTTTCCTTCCGCAACGATAGACTATTTAGCAACTGATAAAACACTACCTCTATTGCAGCAACGCCCTGTAGATAATTTTTATCTATTATCGAGAACTGCCATTCTTCGTCCCTGGCAGTGTGTAACATTATGTCGACGCCTAAGAGCTCAACGCTACGACCTAGCGGTACAAGTCAGCGGGGGATCAACGAGCGGCTTTATTGTGACTCGGTTAATAGGGGCACGTTACAGCATGGGGTCTCGTAAAGATGATCAACGCTTGTACAACATTGAAGTTGATGCGAAGTCGTCCCACGCTTACGACTTCATCGTTAGTTTGACTCGCCCACTCGGTGTTGTCTGCCGGAATCGGCCATTGCTACAGCTAACTGTGCAGGAGCGCTATCAGGCAATGGAAAAGATTCAACAGTTAATTGGCCTTCATAGCAATCATCTATCCGATTCTGGCTTTATCGCGATCTTTGTGGGTGGACATCAAAAAAAGCGTTGGCCACTGGCCTTTTGGCTAACTCTCATCGATAACCTTGAGGCCCACAGAATACGCTATATCGTTTTTCTTGGGCCTGAAGAGTTTCGGCTTCTAGCACCCATTGAACAGCGTTTGATGTCATCGATGTATGGCTACTTATGTCCACCGCTTCCAATCCGACATTTTGCCGCCGTGTTAGAGCGAGCTCGACTACTTGTAACACCCGACTCAGGCCCTATGCACTTAGCGGCAGCACTCGATGTCGCCACCATTTCACTCATACGCCAGAAAAAATCACTCGCCTTTGTACCACGAGAAGCCTATGACACCACACTGTGGCGTCCAGAGGTCAGCACGGTTGTTGAAGCGATACTCGCTAATGTTGATAGACAGAACACAACAGTGCTTGAGCAAACGGCGGCGGTAATAGGCTAGCCTACACCGAGAGGGGCTTAAAACTTGATGTCAAAATGTATGTATCCGGGCACGCAACCCTGAAACAAAGAGTGTATTAGGCGTTGCAATAAGCCTGCTCTAACCAGTGTCATGGAGAATCAGGGGGACAAGCCTAAGCGAGGCAGCTTGTGGGCTCAGGTGTTCTCAGGTTGTACAAAGAGCATAACAGCAATGGCTTGTTTGATTGTTCCAGCTCGAATATTTAGCTACTGAATAAAATTGCATAATTTTTCGTTAAGTTTTGGTCTTTATAGTAGCTTTACTATCCTATCAAAGAGAGCTCCGACTTGCCTACGTCAACTGCATCAAAACCTAATGGAAAGGGTGTGATACGAATTTTTCGTGCTTCTATTAATGCCTTTTCTGGAGTAAAGGCTTGTTGGATAAACGAATCTGCTTTTAGACAGGAAGTGATACTTTGTCTAGTTTTATATCCTGTTATATTTTTTATTGATGCCACCTACTCTGAAAAGGCGTTACTATTTTTGTCACTGACGCTTGTCGCGATAGTGGAACTTATAAATTCCGCCATCGAGTGTGCTGTTGACCGTATCGGAACAGAGCATCACGAGCTTAGTGGGCGTGCAAAAGACATGGGCGCGGCAGCTGTTATGTTGACCATTCTTATGACAGTGAGCGTATGGCTATGCGTGATATTCAACTAAGATTCTTCATGTCCTTGGTATCCGCCTGGCTTTTATTTCTACTTACCATGTCAGTTTTTAGTGTTTTAAATGTAGATTTCACGCTAGCAGATTTTTTCTATCGTCTTCAAGGTAGTACCTGGGCATGGAAAGATACCTTCTTGGCTCAGGGTGTGATTCACAAAGGCGGTAAATGGCTAAGCCTGTTGATGGGTATAGCTACACTGATACTGTTGATACTAAGCTTTAGTTTTGATTGTCTTAAAGAGTACCGCATACCGCTTTTATATCTTTTTTCCTCAACGCTTATTTCGACGTTACTCGTTGCGACAATTAAGCACTTGGTGAGTATGGAGTGCCCTTGGGATTTAATTCGCTATGGAGGAGTTCGAGGATTTATTGGCCTGCTCGACATACGCCCACCCTCATTGCCAGCATCCGCCTGCTTTCCCGCTGGGCATGCCAGTGCAGGATATGCATGGATAGCACTTTACTTCTTTTGCGCCTCTGTACGACCCCGCTGGCGATGGGCAGGACTTGCGGTGGGGTTAGGGCTTGGCCTTGCATTTGGGTTTGCTCAACAGCTACGCGGAGCGCATTTTCTGTCTCACGATCTCTGGACGCTGATGCTTAGCTGGACAGTAAGCTTTTCACTGTCAAAAGTCTTATTAGTCAACCGTGTTTGTTAGCTTTTTTATAGAGATCTTTTCGATGCCCCCAGAAAATATTGCTTATTCTAAAATGGTGAAAGCAGCTAACAAACTTTCCCATTATCGCCCTGTTTTAAACACAGAGCAGCTTGTCTTATGGATAGTAGTCATCTTGAGCGTTTTCTATAACATCCCTTTTTGGCAGCAAGCCTTAGAGGGGTATGACCTATTTGTCATTCATACATGGCTAACCTTTGCCAATATGCTCTTGGTAATGATCTGTCTTAATTTTTTAGTCTTTGCTAGCTTTTCTTTTCGCATAACAGTCAAGCCTTTGTTAACGCTACTTCTTCTGATTGCAGCCTTCGTTAGTTATTTCACTACTTACTATGGTACCTATTTTGACACCTCCATGTTGGATAATGTGCTTCAAACAGACACTAACGAAGCGAAAGAACTTCTCACTACCGGTTTGCTAATTCATTTGGCCTTCTTTTTTTTATTGCCGACCCTTGTGGTTTGGCGAGTCAGACTAATACCTTTGACATGGAAGAAGGCTATATTGCTTCGCTCGTCTTACTTAATTGCCAGCTTTGCTATATTATTGTTGGCCGTATTTTTATCTTACCAAGAAATATCGTCGCTCATGCGAAACAATAAGCAGCTTCGATATTTGGTAACTCCAGGTAATTATATTGTTTCTATGGTGCAGGCTCTTTCTAGCCAGCATATTAACGCAAATATGGTGCGCTCCCCAGTAGGAGAGGACGCCTACATCCCTTCATCAGAGGGTGACAAACCTATACTCCTCGTCATCGTGGTGGGTGAAACGGTACGAGCGGCGAATTGGGGCTTAAATGGTTATGAGCGCCAAACCACCCCCAAACTTGCCCAACGGCCTGACGTTATCAATTTTGCAGACGTTTCCTCATGCGGTACGAGCACGGCGGTCTCGTTACCCTGCATGTTTTCATTACCGGGCCGTGCTGAGTACTCTAAATCCTATGCTCAGCAGCATGAGTCCTTGCTAGACGTATTAGCGCACGCGGGGTTAGAGGTTACTTGGCTGGATAACCAATCAGGATGTAAAGGCGTCTGTGAGGGGGTGACGACAAAAGCGGTTTCACCAGAGGAGTATGCGTCTCTGTGTCAAGATGGGCGATGTCTCGACGAGGCATTGGTTCAAGCCTTATCAACGCAACTCAGTAGTACGCCTGCTGACCAGGTGGTTGTGCTACATCAGTTAGGCAACCACGGGCCCAGCTATTATCAACGTTATCCTACAGCCTACGAGCATTTTGTTCCTGCCTGTGAAAATGCTGATTTGGCGAAATGCACAAGAGAGGCCATCACCAATAGCTACGATAATGCCATTCAATATACCGATAACGTCCTGGATCAGGTGATTGACACGCTAGAGCGTGAGCATGATTACGCAACCGCCATGGTCTATCTCTCGGATCATGGCGAATCACTTGGTGAAAAAGGGCTCTATCTGCACGGGATTCCCTACGCTATTGCCCCCAACGAGCAAACGCATGTGCCTATGATTTGGTGGCTGTCCACCTCATTTTCACAGCAACAAAGGCTTGATACTGAGTGTTTACACCGTCGTGCCAACCAAGCCGCCTCACACGACAACTTATTCCACAGCGTGCTAGGTTTGCTGGGCGTAGTGACAGACGTTTATCAGCAGGAAGCAGATATTAGTCAAGCGTGCCGATTCGCCAAGTGATGAATGCTTAATTTTTTGTTAAGTATTCCATGACATACTTCTCCTAATTTTTGCCAACTATTTATGGTGCATGAAATGAATGTGTCGCCATTCTTGACTTCCCGTCAAAAAGGTTGGAAAGAGATTATACCTAAAAGCATGGCAATCCCGAAGGATTCGATAATGATTATTAATATACCTATTGGTTATGCCAAGTGCCTTTCCTTTAAAGTCAGCATCGTTTTGATTTCTTTACTGTCCATTCTGCTGTGGGTGGTTGGAGAACAATATATAGAAGTCACCATTGCTATATTAAGTGTTATGGCTAATGGCATGTCACAGTTTCTTAGATGCTGCTTTTCTGCTAGTGCATTGAAAGTTTTTGAAAATGATTTGATAGATATGCTCGATGCATTAGGTGCAGCCGGAGTTGGAACACTAATGGTTTTATATTTATTAGGTTAGCATGCTTTATGTCGAGCGGCATTCTTCTGTTTATGTAGTACGGGAAGTGCGTGTGTGGATTTTAAAGGGTATTCTGAGAGTGCGTGTAACCATGCCTAACTCGGTTCGTGGCAGATAAATTATGCTGCAGCGAGTGAGCAATGGCATGGCTTTTTTTCAGGTCGCGCTTTGACGCCAAAAGTGTGCGCTGAAATTATTCAGACTACGGTTATATGGGTCTGTAGTCACAGTGTAGCTTTTAGGAACATCGTGGCCATTTCCTCCGCCCCTAAAAAAATCCCTAAGGGAATGAAGGCTTAACAATTTAAGGTGTTCCCATTCACCCCGTAGTTTTTCTTGACGCTCCTGTGCCAGTTTCGCAGCACTGGGCTTTCGCTTAGGTAATGGAAAGCTGTAATCGGGGCTAAGATCAGGTGTATAGAGGAACGTGATGGTGCCATACGTCCAATCATCCGCCGTATTTTTACGCCATTGGTACCCAAGTCGCACTTCCAGACGATCACTGTAATGAAAGGGCTGGAAGATATGGTCATCGACTTGAAACAACAGGTTGTCTTTCTCTTCTTCTTCCATCCGCTGCTGCATCTGCTGAACCGCATATGTTAGATCATCAGCAGCTCGACGCATTGACTCAGCGGTTTCATCACGCTTTTTAGATGACTTGGCCCGACAATGTGCATCAACTGACTTTTGAAATTCTCTCAACTTGTTTGAAACATATAGGCCGCAGCTTTCTAAATTAAATCCGTAGAGCTGACTTGGCGTTACGCTGCGGACACACTCCCTGATGGCTAGGTCTAGCTCGTCGGAGTCGATGGTTTTTAAGGCTTCTTTTTCTGCCGAAGAGATATATAAGTCACCCATTATGATCGCCCTATTAGTTTGATGAATCGCCTAGCGCTGTGTCAGTCTGAGCTCTTCTGAATGCTAGTCGAAAAGCGTCGAGCACGGTAATGAGCAGCCTTCGCTTGCTCAGTCCGGTTGCCTTTGCTGTTATACTGGCTTTAATCATAACGTGCCTCACATAGCTAGTGCCCTGATAGGTCAGCTCGCATGATACCGACCTTGCTAAAGGCATTCAGCACGGAGGCTTCTCCTGGAACGTTCTCATTTTTGGCTTTCGGGTGCTTGAACGTATCGGCGAATCCTGGGCAGTGACGAACGAGCTTTTGAACGACACCTTCAACGTGCCGCACATTAGACAGCACTTGGCGCAACCAGTGTTCAAAGCTGTCTTGGTGATCCAACGTAAACACTAAACCTTTGTAGGACGGAGGTTTTGACCCTTCCTCCCTACCGCCATTTCTGGGTTTCGGAGGGCGTCGCTGGAGTTCCATGAGATAAAGCGCTTGACCTAACACATGCACCTTGATGACAAGTACCCCGCGAAGAACCTTGGTTTGAGTATCCATATAGACCCAATTGGCCACGGACGTTTCTACCTCATCGTCTGTGCCGAAGGGTTCGAGGCTAATTAATCGAGGATCAGGGGACGTGCTGAAGCCGTCTTCAAAGGTAAACCAGCTAACGCTATGAATCGCTGTAGGATAGGCTGATTTTAAATAGAGAAGCGCATTCCACATATCACGTAGAAAGCCCTGCGACTCCAGTGTAATGGGGGCATGAATAGATGCTTGTCCCACTCCCTTTCCTGACCCATAGGGCTCTCCGGTGGAGAAAATCGTTTCGTCACCAGGAACGGGGACGCCTCGTGTATCGGGCACGTTTTTTCGGGTATATCGCTTATCCAGGACAACGCGAGGCTTACCTAAAATAACGAATTCCTCCTCAGTAATATCCAGCCAAGAAGAGCCATGGTCGGGCTCTTCATCATCGGTCAGGTCAATGACATCGGGGATATCTTGAAGCTGATGATAGGGGAATTGAGTGGGAGCATCATCGCCATCGTTGGCGGGCGCTGTCCCTGACTCCTCTCTTTCACGATGGATCGTGGCACCATCGGGCTGTGTACAGCCTAATATCTGCAACCCTAGGAATGTGTTGCCACCATCAATCGGAACGCCAGAAACAGAGAGTTCCCCGCTTCCCTGGAACCAAGGCATGGCCTCAAAAAGTATCCTATCTTCGGGGAAACGGGATTCAAGCTGCGAATAAATTTTTCTGGCAGCCTGCTCCGCATAGGGATCGTACAGCATATGGGCGAGCAAAATGGCATCGTGTTTATGAACACGATATGTAAATTTGACAGGCCATTGAACCGTACCGGCTTTCTCGGAGACCCGTTAGTTTGAGTCAAGCAGCCTTATTTGCCTGACTCTGTTGCTCATAATACATGGCTTCTCGCTCTG
>NZ_JBITWC010000040.1:0-26713 GCF_044543515.1 Vreelandella lionensis
AAGCCGTGCGATGAGGGTGGTGAGTCAGGCCGCGAGTGTACGCCTGCTCTAAACGCAACGAACCCACCAAAATAGGTGGGTTCGTCAGCAGTCTGGAACCCAGCCATTAGGCTGGGTTTTTTGTTGGGCGCTCGAAAGCGCGCCATGACCCAAGCCCCGTGCACCGCCTGCTCGGGGCTTTTTGCTGTGAACGTACTATGCCCGCGGGGTATCAGCAATAAAAAAGCCGCTCGTTAGGAGCGGCTGGGTGACCATAAAACAGTCGCTGGTATTAATCCCTGCGGTGTTGGCAGCGGCCTCCCGCCCAGGTTTCATAAATAGCACGGTCATCAGCTAACATCATTAAGGCAAATAAGCGTTCTCCAAGCGTCGTACAATGTTGGGTGCGACGCTTAAGAAGTGAGGTGGCCTGCGGGTCGATAACTACAAAGTCTGCTTCATAGGAAGGCGCCAACTGGCCGACATGGTTATCAAGCGAAAGCGCCTTTGCATTTCCATGGGTTAATCCATAAAAACCCTGCCAAGCAGTTAGCGGTTGACCGCGCAACTGGCCGACTTGATAAGCACTTTTTAAGGTGCCAAAGCCTGAAAGGTCGGTACCTGCGCCTATATCACTGGCGTAGGTGTATGCCATCCCTGTTTCTTGAGCAGCCTCTCGATCAAAAAGCCCGCTGCCTAGAAATAAATTGGAACTCGGGCAAAAAGCAATGTTAGCGCCACGTTCCGCTAAGCGTTTGCGCATTCCGTTATCAAGGTGAATACCATGGGCAAACGTGCTTCTTGGGCCGACTAACCCGGCCTGTTCATAAACAGATAAGTAATCTCGGCTGCCGGGAAAGAGCTCAGCCACCCAGTCGAGTTCTCCACTGTTTTCGGCTAGATGCGTTTGTAGCCAAAGAGTAGGATCATTGCGAAGCAGTGCGCCTGCCGCATCCATTTGGGTTTTAGTGGAGGTGGGGGCAAATCGTGGTGTGACGCTGTAACCAAGCCGCTGCTTACCGTGCCAGTCTTCGATTAGACGCTCCGTATCGGCAATGCCTGATGTACCATCCATCAGCGCGTCAGGTGCATTGCGGTCCATCAACACTTTTCCTACAAGCATGCGCAGCTGGCGTTTTTGGCAGGCAGTAAAGAAAGCGTCCACTGACCCTGGATGACTAGAGCCAAAAACCTGCGCAGTTGTTGTGCCCGCTCGCAGCATTTCATCTAGAAAAGCATTGGAAAGTGCCTCTGCGTGAGCATGGTTCGCAAATCGGCACTCTTCAGGAAAAGTATAGTCATTAAGCCAGTCTAGTAATTGTCGACCGTAAGAGGCCATGATATCTAGCTGAACGTAATGAACGTGGGTATCAATAAACCCCGGCATGATTAATTTGCCGCGATAATCGAGTACTTGGCTGTCCGTAGGTAGTTCGCTGATAAGATCAGCGTAATGACCGACTGCCTGTATATGGCCATCTTTTATCCATAATAGGCCATCACCGTAGTGTTCAAGGCTGCTTGGTTGGGGCATGTTGTCTTCGCCGGGGTCTCTGGCAAAACTCACCAGCTCAGCGCGAATAAACGTATCGGTAAAAGAGGTCATATCAACTCTGATGTGTCGCTGTATCGTTAAATAGGGCACGCAGGGCAGCAGGTTCAAGTCCGCGTGTTTGATCAGGGGTGGGGTGATCGGTTAACCAAAGAAGCTCTGTCACTACCGTCATGGCAATCGCGTAGGGAGTTTTATTGCTGAGCTTTGTGTCATGAACGGTACCTATAGGGCAACGCACCCGCTGTATGGCTTCAGGCGTATAGCCATCACGTTTTAGTCGGCTTTGAAAGCTAACCCATTTACTGTCAGACCCAATGAGCCCAATAGACGCAATATCTGGGCGTTGAATCAGCGCTGCGATCAGAGCGTAGTCTTCATCATGATTATGGGTGAGGACCAACACGTGGCTGTAGGGTCGCAGGGCTGAAACGCTCTCTTGAGGGTTAGTCAGTGAGTGGCAGTGCAGCCTTGGCTGCTGTTGATCCTGTATGCCAAACATATCGTTGCGGCTGTCGTACCAATCAATGTGCCAGGGTAGCGGCGCGCTGAGTTTGGCAATTTCGCGTCCGACATGACCAGCACCAAACAGGGCAATGTAACTAGAAGCACCAGGAAATACTTCTAGCAACACATTCACAAAACCTCCGCAGCACTGACCACTCCGCCCGCCTAGCGAAAAGGCTTCTAAGTGGAAGCCAGAGCTTCCTTGCCGCAAAAAATCTCGAGCCGCTTGGATGGTTTGCCACTCAAATGTTCCGCCCCCTAAGGTGTCGAAAATCTCATCGGCGGTCACCACCATTCGCGCACCCGGCTCCCGGGGGGTCGACCCTGCACTGGTCACTTGCGTTGCCAGCACATGGGGTATCCCGCTACGTTGCAAGCGGTGCAGTGCCGCGTGCCATGTTTCGGTCATAGTGCTTTCTTCCTAATCTCATGGGCGGCTAGCATCACTCTTTCTGGGGTTGCTGGCGTGTCCAAGTGAGGCGAGGTGCGGTAATCCGTCAAACTCGAAAGCGCATCGCGTAGCGCAGACCATACGCATATGCCGAGCATAAAGGGGGGTTCTCCCACCGCTTTCGAACGATAAAGGCTCGCCATTGAGTTGGGGTGGCCTTCTAGGAGGTCAACATTGAATACGTGGGGTAAATCGCCGTAGGTGGGGATTTTATAGGTGGCTGGGCCATCGCTCACCAGTACGCCCTTAGCGTTCCATTTCAGCTCTTCACTGGTTAGCCAGCCCATGCCTTGAATAAACCCACCCTCTACTTGGCCAATATCAATAGCAGGGTTCAGTGAGTTGCCTACATCGTGTAGTACGTCAACACGGTCAACCAAATACTCCCCGCTGAGTGTATCTACACTTACTTCAGCCACTGCCGCGCCGAAAGCGTAATAATAAAAAGGGCGGCCTTGGCCTGTAGCCCGGTTGTAATGGATTAACGGCGTGGCATAAAAGCCTTTCTCAGAAAGAGAGACACGGTTCAAATAGGCGGTTTGAACGAGTTCGCCCCAAGGAATTCGACGCTCACTTTCGCCAATGCCAGCGATGAGCATGCCATGCTCTAGCCTCATACCTTCTCTATCTAACCCGCCCTCAAAATGCCCCGCTGCAAACTCAAACAACCGCTCCCGAAGCTTGCTTGCGGCGTCTCGTGCTGCCATACCGTTTAGGTCAGCACCGCTGGATGCGGCGGTGGGTGAGGTATTAGGCACCTTATCTGTGCGGGTAGCGCTGATCCGCACGCTATCCAGATCTAGTCCAAGCTCTCGGGCAACCACTTGGCAGATTTTTGTGTGCAGCCCCTGGCCCATTTCTGTGCCGCCGTGGTTAATCATGATGCTGCCATCGGTATAGACATGCAGCAGTGCCCCTGCTTGATTAAGATGCTGGGCGGTGAAAGAGATACCGAACTTGACAGGAGTCAGTGCGAGCCCTTTTTTAATAACAGGGCTTGCCGCGTTGTAGTCCCGAATGTGTTGTCGGCGTGCCCAGTAGTCGCTGCTCGTTTCCAGGGTGTCAACCAGCGTGTGCAGAAGCTGCTTTTGGTCAACCTGCTGACCATAGTGGGTGGTATCTCGCCCCTCCCGGTAAAAGTTGCGCTTACGAATCGTTAAAGGATCTTCACCAACGCGGTGGGCAATATCATCCATCGCCGCTTCAATGATCATCATGCCCTGGGGGCCACCAAAACCACGAAAGGCGGTATTTGACGCCGTATGGGTTTTAGCGCGGTGGCCGGTGACGCGGGCATCTCCCAATGAGTAAGCGTTATCCGCGTGGAACATCGCGCGGTCAACGATGGCATCAGAGAGATCTGGTGAATAGCCGCAGTCACCAATAACGGTAATATCGCCGCCTTTGATAACGCCTTGGGCATCAATCGCTAATTGATAGCGGTTATGGAAAGGGTGGCGTTTTCCAGTGGCACGCATATCTTCACTGCGTGGCAGGCGAAGTCGCGTGGCTTTACCGGTACGCCGAGCAATAATGGCGGCAATGCAGGCCCAGGGCGATGCTTGTGTCTCTTTACCGCCAAAGCCGCCGCCCATACGGCGCACTTCTACAGTGACCGCATGAAAAGGAATACCGAGCACTTCTGCCACCAATTTTTGGGTCTCACTGGGGTGCTGGTTAGAGGTATGAACCATCACCCCTTCATCCTCCGTGGGCACCACAATGCACGCTTGGCCCTCGAGATAGAAGTGCTCCTGCCCACCGATAAATAGCTCGCCTTCTATGGTTTGTTCGGCTTGCTGTAAGGTAGTTTGCCAGTCGCCCCGCTCCTGCACGTGGGTTGGGCGAACAACCTCTTGACGTCCAGCAGCGGCCACAGGATCTAGGCTAGCCGGTTGTTCGTCGATATGCAGTGTGGCCAGCTTCACGGCTTGGCGAGCTGCCTGTAAAGAGGTGGCAGCCACTGCAAATAGGCATTGCCCCGCGTAACTGATCTCCTGGTCGACAAAAATAGGGTCGCCGGGGAACACCGGCCCAATATCTGTGTGTCCTGGTACATCATGGAGAGTGATCACGTCGACAACGCCAGGCGCCTGTCTTACAGCATCAAGTTCCAGTTTCGTTAGCGTGCCGTGAGCGACAGGTGAAAGGCCGAGCGCCACGTGCAGGGCATCTTGGGGTGTTTTAATGTCATCAATATAGGTTGCTTTACCGGTGACATGTTTCTCTGCGCTTTCATGGAAGCTGGAAGCACCGGCTTGCCGTTGCCCGTGGCTATCCACCGTATGGCGAGCCAGTGGACCAGAACCTTGGATATGGTCATGCAGCTCGCGGCGAGCGCGGCTGCTGTCGCCATCAAGCTTAGTGAGCGTACGCATGGAGCATCACCTCTTGATTAGGTACTGAGAGCGATAGATAAAGGCGTTCGAGCAGGTTGGCTGCCACCTGATGACGATAGTGTTGAGTACCGCGCACA
Organism: Vreelandella lionensis; assembly: GCF_044543515.1. Lineage (NCBI taxonomy): Bacteria > Pseudomonadati > Pseudomonadota > Gammaproteobacteria > Oceanospirillales > Halomonadaceae > Vreelandella > Vreelandella lionensis. The sequence continues at coordinate 4,966 of NZ_JBITWC010000040.1, forward strand.
TCGCTCATGGGTTGAAACTCTTCCGATAGTGTCCGCTGTGCCGCTTGAAAGTTCTCTTTCGCGATAGGCTGCCCTGTTAACGCTGCCTCTGTTTGTTGCGCTCGCTTAGGGATGGCCGCCATGCCGCCAAAGGCGATACGAACATCCTGCATAACGCCATCGTCGAGACGATAATGGAAGGCTCCTAGTACGGCAGAGATGTCGTCTTCACGCCGTTTGGAGAGTTTCCATACTTTCAGGACGGCGTCGTCCGCCAATTGTGGAATAAATATTCGACTCACGACTTCATCCGCTGCCAGCGCCGTTTTTTTATAATCCAGGAAGAAGTCGCTCAGCGGCAGCGCGCGACTGCCATCCTGGTTAGCCAGTTCTACCCAGGCGTTGAGCGCCAGCAGTACGGGTGGAGTGTCGCCAATGGGCGATGCGTTGGCAATATTGCCACCCAGTGTGCCGCGGTTACGCACCTGCTGTGAGCCGAGCCGGTGAAGTAGATGAGCAAAGGCGGGATAGTGGGTTTCTAGCAGTGGCTCGAGCTGTGAATAGGTGACGCCTGCGCCGATCCACCAGCCTGGCTGCTCATCAAAAATGGCTTCTTCAATATGGCGCAGCTCATTAACCCGCGTCACATCAATAAGTTGATTAAGCGACGCCAGGCGCTGCGTATTTTCCAGCCACAGATCGGTGGCACCGGCAACAAGGCGTGCAGATGGGTAGTGTCGGCGTAGTTCAGTTAGTTGACTCAGTGTCGTTGGCTGAGCAAAGAGGTCCGTGTTGGCTTCCGCAGATTGAGGAGCGGTAAGTGGAGTATGAGCGGGTTGGCTGGCATCAATCCATTGCGGTGCTTTCCAAGAAGACTCCTGCATGCTTAGCGCTGCGTCACGAATAGGCCGATATCCGGTACAACGGCACAAGTTGCCACCCAGTGCTGCTTCAAGCCGCTCTGGCGTAAGGGGTGCTGGCCGCTGTTGCTGTTGTGAATGTAGCGTAAATAGCGACATTACGATGCCGGGCGTGCAGAAGCCGCACTGGCTGCCATGGCACTCCACCATGGCACGCTGTGCCGGGTGAAGTTCTTCGTCAGTGGCCAAGCCCTCTACGGTTAGCAAGTGCTGGCCATGTAACTGGTGAGCGGGTGTAATACACGCATTCAGGCTTACAAAATGAGGCGCTGTATCGCTTTTAATGGCGACGGTACATGCGCCGCAGTCACCCGATGCACAGCCCTCTTTCGTGCCGGCCATCCCCAAATAGTCGCGTAGCAGCGTTAGAATGCTTGTGTCAGGGGGCACATGACACCGGGTCGGGGTGCCATTGAGCAAAAACTCAATTGTTGCCATGCCAAACTCCGTTATGATTGTTTTGACCGATCGGTCAATAATGTTGAGCTTGGGACAAAAATGCAAACCTTGCAAGACTTTGTTATATGAGATGTGGCATGCACTATTAGTGCGCATCGCACTGCGAAATGCACAGTGATGCGACACGCACGCTTGGTAGACATTTCTCGCGATTACACTGCAAGGTTTATTAAAGGAGCTTACTGAATGACGGCTGATACCGCGAACCAAGAAAATGCCAGCAGGGACCGTATTGAACAAACTATATTAAGCGCTGCAGAGCAGGTGTTTTCACAGCATGGTTATCGTGGTGCTAGCCTGCAGGCGATTGCAGACCAAGCCAAGCTGCCAAAAGCCAATATTCTTTATTATATGGGGAGCAAGCAGGCACTGTATGTGCGACTGCTAAATCGGATGATGAATCGCTGGAATGCGGTACTAGAGGATATTACTGAGGATAGCGACCCAGGGCAGGTGCTCAGTGATTTTATTCGCACCAAAATGATGCTTGGGCAGCGTTACCCTGAGGGGTCCAAACTGTTTGCCGCAGAGATATTGGCGGGGGCACCTTTCTTAAAAGAGTATCTCTCCGGCGAACTAAAGGAGTGGGTAGCCTCCCGCGCAGTGATTATTCGTCAGTGGTCCCAGCAGGGTAAAATGGACGATGTTGATCCACGTTGGCTGATCTTTCTAATTTGGTCGGCCACTCAACACTACACAGAATATAGCGCTCAGGTGACCGGTATTCTTGGAGAAGAAGCGCTGAGTGAGGCTGACTTGGCTTCCATTTGTCAGTTCCTTGAGCACGTTATCCTGAAGGGATGCGGTATAACTTCCTCTAATGCAACCTCGCACTGATTCATGACCATATCGCTTCCCATTGAACAACATCTAAGCTCCATTCAAACCATGCTGGCCGAGCACACTCGGCTTATTCTGGTGGCTCAACCAGGTGCCGGTAAAACAACCCGTGTCCCGCTAATGTTACTCTCCAGCGCCTGGGCGCAAGGTCAGCGTCTCTTACTGTTAGAACCGCGTCGCGTCGCCGCTCGCTTGGCAGCCACCTTTATGGCATCACAGCTCAACGAACAGGTAGGTGAAACGGTGGGCTACCGAATGCGGGGCGATAGCAATGTAGGCCCCAATACCCGGCTGGAAGTGGTCACCCAAGGCGTGCTTACCCGCATGCTGCAAGACGATCCTTTATTGGAAGGGGTGGCGGGCATTATTTTCGATGAGTTTCATGAGCGAAGCATTGAAGCAGACCTAGGACTTGCGTTAGCACTGGATGTACAAGAGAGCATCCGTGATGATCTTCGGCTAGTGGTGATGTCTGCCACATTGGATGTCGCTGCTTTAAAAGGTGTGTTAGGTAGTGACACCCCCGTTATTGAGAGTAGTGGCCGCGAATTTCCAGTGGAAACGCGCTACTGCCCTGTGGAAGCTCATGAATCATTAGATAGGGCTGCCTTGCGAGTCACCAAGGAGGCACTGAAGCGAGAGGGTAGTCGAGATGTGCTGGTAATACTGCCCGGTATCGCAGAAATTTCCCGGCTTGTGCAGGCTCTAGAAAGTAGCAGTATGGATGTTGAGATTCGTGCGCTTCATGGAAGCATGCCGCTCGACGCCCAGCAAGCGGCATTGCGGCCTCTTAGAACACGGCAACGTGTCATCGTTTCAACCGCCATTGCGGAATCCAGCGTTACCGTCGATGGCGTCAATAGCGTGATTGATGCTGGCTTAGAACGAGTGCCGCTATTTAACCCTCGCACTGGGCTTACGCGTCTCATGACCCGGCGGGTGAATAGAGCGAGTGCTGACCAGCGACGTGGCCGAGCGGGTAGGCAGCAGCCTGGCGTTTGTTACCGCTTATGGTCAGCTGAGCAGCCGCTGGTCGCTTATGGTGAGCCTGAGATGTTGCAGGCTGATTTATCTAAATTAGCGCTAGAGCTAGCGCTATGGGGTGTGCACTCGCCGAGTGAGCTTTCATGGGTGACACAGCCACCTGAAGGAGCATGGAAAAGTGCCCAAGCGCTGTTGCAGCAGCTTCGCTTAGTAGATAGTGCCGGTATGTTGACCCCGCTGGGTAAACAGAGCGCTCAACTGCCCCTCGAACCTCGTTTAGCTACCATGCTCATTCAAGCGGCATCATTTGAAGCGGTGCCACTTGCCTGTGCCTTAGCGGCTTTAATGGAAGGCAGGGAGCGCATCAATGGCACGCTGCGCGACGCCTTAGCTCAAAGGGTTAACCAGCCTGCGGCTTATCCTCAGTGGCGACATGAAGTAAAGCGATTGTCGAGCCTGATGCGTTCGCCTGTGCCGCGGCACAGCTCCTTGGAGCAGCTTGGTGCGCTGCTTTGCCTAGCATACCCGGATCGCATCGCTCAGCTGATGACACCGGGTCGTTTTAAACTGGCTAACGGTAAAACCGCTACGCTACCTGCTCACCATCCACTGGCTCAAGAGCCTTTTTTAGTGGCAGTGAGTGTAGAGAGCGCTAACAGCGAGGCAGGCATCTATTTAGCAGAACCTATCACGTTAGCCACGCTGATTAACTTTTACCCCGAGACCCAGCAGTGGGAAGAGCGCATTGTCTGGTCAGAAGAGCAGGGTAAGCTGGTTGGTGAAGCCGTTCAGCGGCACATCGAGCTTGTGTTAGCAACACGCCCACTGCGGCGGTTGCCTGCCGACGCGGTAGAAAAAGCGCTAATGGCAGCGTTAAAACAGCGTCCCAACATGCTGTTTAACGCACAAGTGCTTCAACTGCAGGGGAGAATGGCGCTGCTCTTTGGCGCTTATCCTGAACAGTGGAACGATTGGTCCGACTCTGCGTTGTTAGGCAGTCTCGAGACATGGCTGGCCCCCTATATGGCGGGTCTGACGCGCTTAACGCAGTTGCAAAAACTGCCGTTTCACACGTATTTAATGAACACGCTTGATTGGAAGCAGCAGACTCAGCTAGAGCGCTTAGTGCCCAGTTTGATAGAAGCGCCTAGTGGCAATGCCGTTAAAGTGGATTACACACCCTGCCGGGAAGGCAGGCCACCGGTGCTGGCGTTGAAGCTTCAGGAAGCCTTTGGCTGGCAGGCAACGCCCACCGTAGTGGATGGGCGTGTACCAGTGACACTTCACTTGCTTTCCCCTGCACGACGGCCACTGCAGGTGACTCAAGATTTGCGAAGCTTTTGGTTGAACGGCTACTCAGAAGTACGCAAAGAAATGCGCGGGCGATACCCAAAGCACCCTTGGCCAGAAGATCCTCTTACCGCTCAAGCCACAGCATATACAAAGCGCCGCCAGCGTTGAAAGGCTTGCCTTTCTTAGTTGCTCGGAGCGTCTTCACGCGGCGTTTCTTCTGGAATTTCACCGGGCTTGCGGTAGCGTACACCGTCGGCTTGGGGCTCTTCATAGCGGCGGTTTTCATCTTCAGGTACTACGCCCAGCACGGTCTCTTGGGAGCCATCTGGCCACGTATAAGTGGTGCAGCCCGCGAGTGGCAAAAGCGGCAATAAGGCGAAACACAGGTGGCGAAGAACGACTCCACGATGCTTGGGCATACACGGCTCCCTTGACAGGCCATTTTAGTTTTAACTTGGTGATGCATAGTGTGAATTGCCGGACTACAAGCCGCAAGCTTATTTACGCGTCGCTAAATTTCCTCCCAAAGGCAGCGTCGAAAGTCGTTCGATAGCTGCGTCACGCCAGCTATGCGGTCTGCATGGGCATCGGCTAGCGTTTTTGCCAATGCCTGATAGTGTTCGTTTAACTCGGCGTGTGTGCAACGCCTGCGATTTTGGGTGAGGCATTGCACCAACGTAATGTTGCTTTGGGTGATGGCATGAAATAAATCAGCCTCTAACTGCATAGCCTGAGTCATGCTTTCAATCCAGATCAGCTGTAGCCGCAACATGGGTTGCGCACTCTGTAGATAATAGTGTTGCCACCAGTTAGATATAGGCGAAGGAGAGCCGGTTGGAGGCGGCGCTGTCTCTTGACCCTTCATAGCAAACTCCTTTTTTTGATCAAGCTGCTTTTCAGGCAGCACGATTCATAAAATTGCCTATCCTCAACTATAGCTGAGTGCTTCAGGGCAGTTGCCAAATTGAGTATGAAATACCTCAACCTTGAGGGAGGCTCTATGTGGTCAGTGGTTAAGTCAGTATTAGCAGCACTACTAGGTGTTCAGAATGACCGCCAGCGTCAGCAGGATTTTTCAAACGGCAAGCCGGTCGCCTTCATTATCACGGCGGTGGTAGTGACGATGATGTTTGTGCTGCTCTTAGCAGGTATTGCGATTTATGCGGCGGGATGAAGCGTTGAGAGGCATCACGATAGTAGTTCGTGACGAATGCCACATGTTTTCTATACTGATCGATATCACTTAACCCTGACCTAATAAAAGGGTTGGCGAGAACAACAAGAATAAAGGAGGTTTCTATGCGCTTACCGTGGCAATGGCTTCTCACCATTACCAGTGTCGCAAGTCTCTCTCAAGCCCACGCTAGCAGTTGGAATATGCCGGTGGGGGTCACTGATACCAGCCGCAATATTTTTGGCCTACACATGACCATATTTTGGGTGTGTGTAGTGATTGGGGTGATCGTCTTTGGTGTCATGTTTTACTCCTTGTTTCGCTATCGTCACTCTAAAGGAGCCAAAGCTGCCCGCTTCCATGAACATACCTCCGTTGAAGTGCTGTGGACGGCCATTCCCATTTTGATCTTGGTAGGTATGGCGGTACCTGCAACGGCCACGCTTAAAAATATGTATGACGCCTCTGAGGCGGATCTAGACATTATGATCACGGGGCAGCAGTGGCGCTGGCGTTACGAGTACCTAGGAGAGGACATTGCCTATACCTCGAACTTAAGCACCACACGCGAACAGATTCGAGGCGAATCCGAGCGAGACGAGCACTATTTGCTCGATGTTGACGAGCCTCTCGTGCTGCCTATTAATCGCAAAGTACGCTTTCTGATGACATCAGACGACGTGATTCACTCCTGGTGGGTTCCAGAGCTTGCTGTTAAACAAGACACCATTCCTGGCTTTATTAATGAAAATTGGGTGCAAATTAACGAGCCTGGTATCTATCGTGGCCAGTGTGCCGAGCTGTGTGGTGTGAATCATGGCTTTATGCCCATTGTGGTGCATGCCATGGAAGAAGCGGAGTTTGAAACATGGCTTGAAGAGCGCAAAGAGGCTGCTGAGCAAGAGGCAATGGGTGTTGATCGCGAATGGGCTATAGAGGAGCTAATGGCTCGCGGTGAAGAGGTGTATCAATCTATTTGCTCTTCCTGTCATCAAGGCGAAGGGCAGGGCGCACCGCCAGCCTTTCCAGCGCTCGCCGGAAATGAACAGCTTATTAATGAACTCGACTGGCATTTGGATCGCGTGATTAACGGTGTTTCTGGAGCCGCCATGCCTGCTTTCCGCAATACGCTGAATCCGGTAGAGATAGCGGCTGTTGTGACCTATACGCGCAACGCTTGGGGGAATGAGACTGGTGATACCGTTCAGCCAGCTACGGTGGCCGAGCGTATTGCCCAGTAGGTGTTGACCAACTTCTTCTACTAAAACGATAAGCATGCGGAGAGACATATGGCGCCCAAACTACCTCCACAACACTCACTGCAGCATAGTTCGTCTGCCGTGGCTGGTGGCCAGTCTCAGGAAGGCCAGTCGCATTACCCTCATGCAGCCCAACCCAAAGGCTTGATGCGTTGGCTGCTGACCACCAATCATAAAGAGATTGGCTCGCTATATCTGATCTTCTCGCTCACGATGTTTTTTGTCGGCGGCATTTTTGCGCTCGTGGTTAGGGCTGAACTATTTCAACCTGGTTTGCAGTTGGTAGAGCCCGAGTTATTTAACCAGATGACCACCATGCATGGCCTGATTATGGTGTTCGCAGCCGTTATGCCAGCGTTTACAGGCCTAGCTAACTGGATGATTCCGCTGCAAATTGGAGCCCCCGACATGGCCTTGCCGCGGCTAAATAACTTCAGTTTCTGGCTACTGCCGGTCGCTTTTACCCTGCTGCTGTCTACTCTTTTTATGCCTGGGGGCGGCCCCAACTTTGGCTGGACATTTTACGCTCCGTTATCAACAACGTATGCGCCAGCTTCAACGACTTTTTTTATTTTAGCGCTGCATATGGCAGGCATTAGCTCTATTTTGGGGGCGATTAATATCATCGCGACCATCCTGAATATGCGTGCGCCTGGCATGCGCATGATGGATATGCCGCTATTCGTTTGGACATGGCTGATTACGGCATTTCTACTTATCGCCGTAATGCCGGTGTTAGCGGGCGTTATTACCATGATGTTGATGGATATTAACTTTGGTACCAGCTTCTTTGATGCAGCGGGCGGAGGAGATCCTGTCTTATTCCAGCATCTGTTCTGGTTTTTTGGCCACCCAGAAGTCTACATCATGATCCTGCCAGCATTTGGCATCGTGTCGGCGATTATCCCTACGTTTGCTCGTAAGCCCTTATTTGGCTACGCCTCGATGGTTTATGCCACTGCAGCCATTGCGCTGCTGTCATTTCTGGTGTGGGCGCACCATATGTTTATTGTGGGCCTGCCTTTGACGGCGGAACTGTTCTTTATGTACTCCACCATGTTGATTGCTGTGCCAACAGGGGTGAAGGTATTTAACTGGGTGACAACGCTATTCCGCGGGTCAATTAGTTTTGAGCCTCCTATGCTTTTTGCTTTGGCGTTTGTAGTGCTATTTACCATTGGCGGCTTTTCAGGCCTGATGTTAGCCATCGCCCCCGCTGATTTTCAGTATCACGATACCTACTTTGTGGTGGCGCACTTCCACTATGTATTGGTGCCTGGCGCGATCTTCGCCATCATGGCGGGCGTTTACTACTGGTTGCCTAAATGGACAGGCCATTACCCTAACGAGCGTCTGGCGCAGTGCCACTTCTGGTGCTCAATCATTGGGGTCAATCTAACCTTTTTCCCCATGCATTTTGCCGGTTTGGCAGGCATGCCTAGGCGCATCCCTGATTATGCGCTGCAATTTGCCGATTTTAATCTGCTCTCAAGTATTGGCGCCTTCTTCTTTGGTGCCTCGCAGCTACTCTTTGTGCTGGTGGTAGTGCTGTGTGTACGAGGTGGCCAAAAAGCGCCTGCAAAAGCTTGGGAGGGTGCTGTTGATTTAGAGTGGAGTGTGCCTAGCCCTGCGCCGTTACACACCTTTGAAACGCCGCCGGTATTTCACCGTGCTCAATCGCATGATTAATACATAAAAGCGTTGGAGAAGGCGGAGGGATGAAAAATGGCAGCAGATGGTTCTCAACAAGCTGGCGTTAGGCGGACCGTCATTCGCAGTGTCGCAGCCCTTATTGGCATGTTTGCCTTTGCGTTTGCCTTAGTTCCTCTTTACGACGTGTTTTGTCGGGTAACGGGATTAAACGGAAAGGTCGATACCACGGCAAAAGCTATCATCCATGAAGAAGTGGATCAGTCGCGCTTCATTACGGTTCAATTTATTACCCGTGGTAGTGCGGGGCTGCCATGGCAAATGAGTGTTGAAACGAGGCAAATGCGGGTACATCCAGGCCAAACCGCAGAAGTGGATTTTACCTTTACGAATAACAGCCACCAAGAAAGTTGGGGACGCGCTGTGCCTAGCGTATCACCCTCTAGTGCAACAACGCATTTACGTAAAGTCAGCTGTTTTTGCTTCCAAGAACAGCAGCTACAAGGCGATGAGCGACTAACCATTCCGCTGGTGTTTCAGTTAGCTAAAGACTTACCTGAAGAAATCAGCACCATTACCTTGGTGTATACCCTATACCCGGTACAGCGCATTGCGCTTAATCCACTCAATAACAATAACGCGGCGGGGGATGAAATATGAGCGGCGGCAGCTATTACGTTCCTGCGAACAGCCGGTGGCCTATTTTAGGGTCGCTTGCGCTAGGTGCCATGATGGCCGGTATTGGCATCAAGTTAGTTTACAACACCGGGGCGCCATTATTAGTTATTGGCTTACTAAGCGTTATTTGTGTCATGGGGTTTTGGTTTCGAGACGTCATTCACGAGTCGATGGGCGGTTTATACGACGCGCAAATGGATCGCTCGTTTCGATGGGGAATGGGCTGGTTTATTTTTTCAGAAGTAATGTTTTTTGCCGCTTTTTTTGGCGCACTGTTTTATGTAAGAACCTTCACGATTCCATGGCTAGGAGGGGAAGGGGCAAAAGGCGTATCTGCTTTGTTATGGCCCGAATTTGTTCCTCAATGGCCGCTACTCAATCCCCCTGATGCCTCTGTGGCAGGGCCCGCCAGCGTGCTTAGCCCCTGGCAATTACCCTTAGTGAACACACTGATTTTGGTGACATCAAGTATCACACTAACGGTTGCCCATGAAGCTCTGAAGCTTGGCTATCGTCAGACCTGTCGTAACTGGCTAGCAGGCACAGTACTGCTGGGCATTTGCTTTATCCTTATCCAAGGCGTCGAGTATTATGAAGCCTATCATCATTACGGTATTACCCTAGAGGCCGGTATTTTTGGGGCTACTTTTTTTATATTGACAGGCTTTCATGGTCTCCACGTCATTATTGGTACGCTTATTTTGGCGAGCATGCTGGTAAGAATTATCAAAGGTCACTTTGCTAACGATCATCACTTTGGTTTTGAGGCATCCTGCTGGTATTGGCATTTCGTTGATGTAGTGTGGGTAGGGCTCTTTATCTTTGTTTATGTATTTTAGCGAGTTATCCAAGCTCGCCAGATAAGAAACCAAAGAGAAGCAGGGCCATCATCACGCAGGCTAACGCAATGCGCCATTTAAGCGATGTGAGTAACCGCCTGGAGGTATTTTCGTCATGTAGTAAAAAGCCTGCACCTGCGGCTAAGCTGGCCACCATTCCTATAAACACTAATGCAATGAGCAGTTTTAACCACATGATGAAGCCCTCTTATTTTCCAGCGCGACTATACGCATGGTGTGTGTTTTGGAGTGTTGTAGTGGTTTTAGGGTTGCTCCTAGGACTATGGCAGTGGGAAAGGGCCGCTGACAAGCGCGAACTGCTAGCCATTCGTGATGCAGCGCCAACAGTGGTTGAGCCAATCCAAACACCGGAAGGAGGGGCGCAGGTGCATCTACGTGGCGACTATCTTGAGCAGCACACGCTTTACTTAGATAACCGTATCGTTAACGGTCGCCTAGGCGTCGCGGTGTTGACACCTATGAAAGACTCCCATGGGCAGCTCTGGTTAGTACAACGTGGTTTTATTGAAACAGGTACAAGCCGGGCGTCTCCTTCGGTATTCACCCCTCATGGCACGGTTGAGGTGTCTGGCGAGTGGCAGGCGGAGCAATCGCAAGGGCCGCTTTATGGAGCCAACCAAGAAGGCGTTAGGCTTCAGCAGCTGAGCTTGGCTCCTTGGGAAGAGGCGTTGGGCGTCTTCAGCCATAATGGCTGGCTTCATGCCCAGCAGGGTGCAGGTGTTTTTACCCCTTGGTGGGAGGCAAATGTGATGCCGCCAAGCCGGCATCTTGGCTACGCTTTTCAATGGTGGGGACTGGCGCTGGCAGCGTTGGGGATCATGCTATTGGGTGGATACCGTCTAGTGAGCGACTTTCGAGAAAGCTACGAAGGAGGGCGTTAACATGCACCACCGTCGTCCAGTACGTTACGTAAGGCTTAAGGTGGTTCTCTTGTTTGCCATTTTTGCCGCTCCTATTGTGACGGCCTGGGGAATGGTGACTTGGAATGTTGGAATTCCTCAGGGCCATACTGCCCACGGAAAAGTAACCATAGATGTGCCGCCGCTTGAGGATTGGCCGCTGATGGCTTCCATCACTGCCTCTGAACAATGGACGCTGATATTAGACTGCGGCGCAAACTGTGTGCAGCAACAGGATGAACTGTGGCGGTTACACCGTGCATTAGGGCGTGAAGCCACTCGATTAAAGCGATTAAGAGTTGGTGGTGACGATGCCACGCTGCCTGGGGAGACGGTGACCGTTTGGCAAAGCGTACCCTCTTGGAGCATTGCGCACAGCGTTTGGTTATTCGACCCCATGGGAAGACCAGCACTCGCGTTTACTCAAGAAGCGGCAACCGCCGACATTCTTGATGACATCCGGCACCTATTCAAAGTAAATCCTATTTAGCTTATGTTCGGCTAGCAATAGCCGTAAGGAAACTTAATGAAGACCTACCGAGAGTGCCGTCTTCGTTGGCTCATGAGGGTTACGCTGGCGGGAACCCTGTTGACTGCGTTCGTCATATTGGTAGGCGCATGGACTCGGTTAATGGATGCTGGCCTAGGCTGCCCTGATTGGCCTGGCTGTTATGGGCGCCTAATTGTGCCTGATAGTGAGCATGTTGCCCTTCGCCATCCAGATGCTCCCTTAGAGCCCTTTAAAGCGTGGGTGGAAATGGCTCACCGATATGTGGCGAGCTTTCTAGGGTTGATAGTACTTAGCGTTCTTGCGCTGGGTTGGTCGGTACGTAATCAAGCGGGTTATCCATGGCGGTTAAGCATGGTTCTGTTGGCCGTTATTCTGTTACAAGGGGCGTTTGGTGCTTTTACTGTGACATTAAAACTATGGCCGCAGGTGGTGACACTTCATTTGCTGGGTGGGTTGAGCGTTTTAATGCTGTTTTTTTGGCTGCATCTTCGCATACGCCGTTCATGGCGTGGGCAAATAGGGCAGGCTAAAAAGGGTGGCGTACTGTGGTACTTGGCAGGTGGGGTTTTATTGTTGCAGCTTGCACTGGGTGGCTGGGTCACAAGCAACTATGCCGGTATTGCTTGCCAAGGATTCCCTACCTGTAATTCACAATGGTGGCCAAGCATGGACCTAAGCGAAGGCTTCCACCTCACCCAAAACGTTGGCCCTAATTATCTCCATGGTCAACTACACGCAGATGCTCGCACCGCTATTCATATGGTCCATCGTATGGGAGCACTGTTGTTGGGTGCCGCTTTACTAGCGTTATGGTGGCGCTATCGGGGCATCAAAGTAGTCAGCATCGCCTTGAGTCTCGCAATAGGAGCTTATTGCTTACAGGTGGCGCTTGGGGTCGCTAACGTTCTGCTCTGGCTGCCGCTTTGGTTAGCCTTGTTGCATACGGCAGGGGCTGTATTGCTAGCGCTGAGCATGGGATGGGCGTGGTGGTGCTGGCGGTACCAAAAGGCGGGGCAGGTTACTGTTCTTTGCCCATCAAATGCAAGCAACCTGAAGGCGCATGAATCAGGTTGGTCTACTTGAGGCAATTAGGTGTACAATTCTCGTTAAGCTATTTACTTACTGGGTATAAGGAGCTCTATGAGTTCTACGGTTGCACTTATACTGCTTGCGCTGGCTGTTACGGTCATCGCTGCACTCGGCGGCTATGCTTTCTTCTTGCGCAAAGAGGTAAAGCGACGCGAGGAATTTCGACTTGACGAAGAGCAGCGCGCTCAGCAAAACAGTCTTGAAAACCTTGATTATGTGGTGAGTGCGCTCGTCCAAGAGCAGGTTGATATCACCGAAGGTTCGTGGCGCTGTAAGGTGCTGCTTGAAATTGTTGACCCTAGCTTGACGGAGCGCCCTGAGTTCCGGGCGTTTGCGGATGTATATGAGCGCACTCGCCATTTAAAGACACACTCTGCGCGAAAACAGCTCACGCCTAGGGAAAGAATGCAGGAAGACAAGGAGCGCCTAGCCGTTGAAGACGAAATGCGTCCCGCTGTGCTAGCTGCCGCTGCTGAGGTGCTTAAATGGCGGGCTGAGAGCCCATCTACACTTCAGTGAAATTTTTTAATGTCAACGATGCCAGCTTTGCTATGCTGGAAGGGCCAGTATTGGCAAGAAGTTGATATATTGGCATTGTTGCCTTCTAACGCCGAAACGTTAATGATAGGCGCCTTGTTCGGGTTCAGGGGGCGGGTTGTCCTGCCCTTGAAGCAGAACAGCGAAAAATGGATGCTCTCGCGATAAGAAGCATTGGATAGATTTGGTCGATTGACCAAATCAGCATTGGATCAAGAAGGAGTCTTGCATGAAAAAATCAACGACTGGCTTGCTAATCGGTTCTGCACTTGTAGTAGGTCTTTCTGGCTGTGCCAGTTCTGCCTCTCAGTCTTCCGGTCAGGCAAGCGCTAGCAGCGATCGTAGCTGGTATCAGCATCCGGCTGTTTGTGGTTTGGCGGGTGGTCTTATTGGTGGCAGCATTGGCTATGCCACCAGCGGTAGCTCTGATGAAGAGAGCGGTTCTGCCACAGGTGCTGTAGCAGGTGCTGCTATTGGTGGTCTGTTGTGTGCAGATCGCACTCCCGAGCCGGTAGCACCGCAGTGCCCGAGCTACGGTGAAGTGCCAGCTGGCGTTGCTGTTGATGCCGAAGGCTGCCCGCTGGACTCCGACGGTGATGGCGTGCCGGACTACCGTGACCAGTGCCCGGGCACGCCGGCTGGTGTAGAAGTTAACGCCAACGGTTGCCCGCTGGACTCCGATAACGACGGCGTGCCGGATTACCGTGACCAGTGCCCGAATACCCCGGCAGGCGTTGAAGTAAACGCACTGGGTTGTCCGGAAAGCGTTGTTCTTCAGGATGTGAACTTTGAGTTCGATTCCGCCCAGCTAACACCGAATGCACAAAATGTTCTTAACGGCGTTGCTGAGCGTCTGGTTAACAACCCAGATGTACGTGTGAGCATTGAAGGTCACACCGATTCTCGTGGTTCTGATCAGTACAATAAAGACTTGTCACAGCGTCGTGCTGAGTCTGTTGCTGCTTATTTAGCCCAGCGCGGTGTAGAAGCTAACCGTATGCGTGCTGTTGGCTATGGCGAAGAGCGTCCGATTGCTACCAACGACACTGACGAAGGTCGTTTCCAGAACCGTCGTGTAGAACTGGATGAGTGGAAATAATCCACTTAGCTGAGTAATCAATGGGTAGAGCCAGCATGCTGGTTCGTTAAACCCTTTGACAAAGAACGGGAGGCTTATGCCTCCCGTTTTATTTTACGCAGTCATAAATTCTGGTAGGCTGAGCAGCCTTCAAGATGTGCCCAACACCCCCGACCATTGATAGCGAAATGTGATCCTTGGTATGGATCACCACTGCGCTCAAGGAATACCTGAATGCCTATTGTGACACTGCCCGATGGCAGCCAAAGAACGTTTGAAGCACCACTCTCTATTATGCAGCTGGCAGAGTCCATTGGCCCTGGTTTGGCCAAGGCCTGTGTGGCAGGCAAAATTAACGGGGTGCTGGTTGATGCTGCCGATACGATTGAGCAGGATGCGGACGTCTCTATTATTACTGCCCGCGATGAAGAAGGTTTGGAAATTATTCGTCACTCGTGTGCTCACTTGATTGGTCACGCGGTGAAACAGCTATATCCCGATGCCAAAATGGCCATCGGTCCTGTAATTGATGATGGCTTTTATTACGACATTGACTTTGGCAAATCAGTCACGCCAGACGATATGGAAGCCATTGAAAAGCGCATGCAGTCGCTCATCGATCATGAGTACGATGTTATTCGTGAATACGTCGGCCGCGACCAAGCGATGGCAACGTTTGAAAAGCGTGATGAGCCGTATAAGCAAGAGATCATCCGTGATATCCCGGAAGGTGCGACTATCCGCCTTTACCACCACGAAGAGTACACGGACATGTGCCGTGGGCCCCATGTGCCTAACACAAGACACTTAAAAGCATTTAAGCTAACGAAGCTGGCAGGTGCTTACTGGCGTGGTGACTCCTCCAATCCGATGCTGACGCGCATTTATGGCACGGCATGGGGCGATAAAAAGCAGTTAAAAGCTTACTTGAAGCGGCTGGAAGAAGCTGAGAAGCGAGACCACCGTAAGCTAGCGCGGAAGATGGACTTGTTCCACCTTCAAGAAGAAGCGCCGGGGATGGTTTTTTGGCACCCTAACGGTTGGACGATGTATCAGGCGTTAGAAGAGTACATGCGTAAAATTCAACGTGAGCATGGCTACCAGGAAATCAAAACGCCGCAAGTAGTGGATTTGTCACTGTGGAAGAAATCAGGCCACTGGGGACATTACAGTGAATTGATGTTCACCACAGAGTCGGAAAAGCGCGAGTATGCGGTGAAGCCGATGAACTGCCCATGTCACGTGCAGGTCTTTAATCAAGGCCTTAAGAGCTACCGTGACCTTCCGCTACGTTTGGCCGAATTTGGTAGCTGTCATCGAAATGAACCTTCAGGCTCGCTGCATGGTCTGATGCGGGTTCGTGGGTTTACGCAAGATGATGCCCATATTTTCTGTACCGAAAGTCAGATTCAGGCTGAGGCTGAGGCGTTTATTGCTCTAACGCTGCAAGTCTATAAAACGCTCGGTTTTGAAGACGTTGAGCTCAAGCTCTCCACCCGTCCCGAAGACTTTCTGGGTGAAGCCGAAATGTGGGATCGGGCAGAGCAGGGCCTTGAGGCCGCGCTGAACGCTACTGGCTTGGCTTGGGATCTGCAGCCGGGTGAAGGTGCGTTTTATGGGCCGAAAATTGAGTTTGCGTTAAGAGATTGCCTGAATCGTGTTTGGCAGTGTGGTACTCTTCAGCTAGATTTTAATTTGCCAGGGCGTTTAGGGGCGCAATACGTCGATGAAGACGGCACGCGTAAAACCCCTGTAATGCTCCATCGTGCTATCCTGGGCTCATTTGAACGATTCCTGGGTATATTGATTGAGCATTACGCTGGTGCTATGCCACTATGGTTGGCCCCGCAGCAAGCTGTGCTTATGACCATTACCGACGCGCAGCGTGATTACGCGCTCGATTTGGAGCAGCGGCTGCAAAAAAATGGCTTACGGGTTAAGGCGGACTTGAGGAACGAGAAGATCGGCTTTAAAATCCGTGAGCATACGTTACAGAAAGTTCCCTATCTCCTTGTGGTGGGAGATAAGGAAGTCGAAGCTGACTCAGTGGCCGTGCGAACTCGCAGCGGCGAAAATCTCGGAACCATGACCATCGATGAATTCATCGAGCGTTTTAGTAACGAGCGAGCAGCCCTGGCGACATCGTCAATTGCCTAAGGAGACGGAGCGATCAAGCGAAGCAACCAGCGCGGGCGTCCACAAGACAAACGCCCACCAATGAACGAGCGTATTATCGAAGAAGAAGTGCGTTTAATTGATGCCGAAGGTGAACAGTTGGGTGTTGTGCCCACCACCGAGGCTCTTGAACGCGCGGAAGCTGCCGGTTTAGACCTCGTGCAAATATCGAATGCCGATCCCATCGTCTGTAAGATTATGGATTATGGCAAATTCGTTTTTGAGACCAAGAAGCAGAAAGCGGCTCAAAAGAAGAAGCAGAAGCAAATCCAGGTTAAGGAAGTTAAATTCCGTCCTGGCACCGACGAAGGCGATTATCAGGTTAAGCTTAAAAACCTGATCCGCTTTTTGGAAGGTGGTGACAAGGGTAAGGTCACATTGCGCTTCCGTGGTCGTGAAATGGCGCACCAGGACATTGGCCGTAAGCTAATGGAACGGATCGCGGCAGACCTGGAAGAGATCGGAGCGGTGGAGTCTTTCCCGAAAATGGAAGGCCGCCAAATGATCATGATTCTTGCCCCGAAAAAGAAGTGATCCAACGGCGAAGTTAACGGGCCAGCGCGAAGGCGCTGGTCGGCCCTGGGTTTTCTAAAAAATATCGAGCGGAGTTCTCTCATGCCGAAAATCAAAAGCAACAGCGGCGCTGCTAAGCGCTTCAAAAAGACCGCTAACGGCTTCAAGCACAAGCAGTCTTTCCGTAGCCACATCTTGACCAAGAAGTCGACCAAGCGTAAGCGTCAGCTGCGTGGCATGAAGCAGATTCATGCTTCCGACAAAGCGCTGATCCAGCGCATGCTGCCGAACCTGTAAGGTCGAATTTTCTTATCTGAGTGCATTTAGCCTCAGTCATAAAGTCAGGAGTGTGTTATGACCCGTGTTAAGCGTGGCGTAGTTGCCCGTCGTCGCCATAAAAAAGTACTGAAGCAGGCCAAAGGTTACTACGGTGCCCGTTCGCGTGTTTTCCGCGTAGCCAAACAGGCTGTCATCAAAGCCGGCCAGTATGCGTACCGTGACCGTCGCAACCGCAAGCGCCAATTCCGCGCTCTGTGGATTCAGCGTATCAACGCTGGTGCGCGCATCAACGGCATGTCTTACAGCCGCTTTGTTGGCGGTCTGAAGAAAGCCGGTATTGAAATTGACCGTAAAGTGTTGGCCGATCTGGCAGTACACGAAAAGGCAGCATTTGCTGCTATCGTGGAAAAAGCCAAGGCTGCCCAATAAGGCAATTCGCACTGAGCTAAATTCAGTGTGAAATGCCGAGGTCATTTCAGTGTGACCCATGCAGGGGAAGAGCAGCCGCTCTTCCCCTGTTTTTTTGTCACCTTCAACATGCCAGCCATCTTTAAAGATGGAACCGCTTAATTCGGAGTAAATCGGATGGACCACCTTCCTACTCTGGTGTCAGAGGCCCGCGATGCTATCCAAGCTGCGCAGAGCGTCTCAGCGCTAGATGAGTTGCGCGTACGTTACTTGGGTAAAAAAGGCGAAGTGACGGCCTTATTGAAAGGGTTGGGCAAACTATCGGCAGAAGAGCGTCCTGCGGCTGGTGAGCAAATTAACCAAGCCAAGCAAACGCTATCAGCCGAGATAGACGCCAAACGACAGCAGCTTGAGAGTGAGGCGCTGAATGCCCGCTTGGCAGCTGAGCGGATCGATGTAACATTGCCGGGGCGTGGGCAGGAGAGTGGTGGCTTGCACCCTGTGACACGCACGCTTGAGCGTATAGAGGGTTTGTTTACCCGCATTGGTTATGATGTGGCGGTAGGTCCTGAGATTGAGGATGACTACCATAACTTCGAGGCGCTCAATATTCCCGCGCATCACCCGGCGCGGGGGATGGCAGATACGTTTTATTTCGACGCTACACGCTTGCTGCGTACTCATACATCTCCTGTGCAAGTACGCACCATGAAGAGTAGTGAACCGCCCATCCGTATCGTC
Source organism: Vreelandella lionensis (assembly GCF_044543515.1). NCBI lineage: Bacteria > Pseudomonadati > Pseudomonadota > Gammaproteobacteria > Oceanospirillales > Halomonadaceae > Vreelandella > Vreelandella lionensis. Next base: position 23,292 of record NZ_JBITWC010000040.1, read on the forward strand.
TGCCCGGGGCGCGTCTATCGCAGCGACTCGGACCTGACGCATACGCCGATGTTTCATCAGGTAGAAGGTCTGTTGGTCGATGAGGGCGTGAGCTTTGCTGATCTAAAAGGCACCATTGAAGACTTCCTTCAGGCGTTTTTTGAGCGTGATGATCTATCGGTCCGCTTCCGCCCCTCTTACTTCCCATTCACTGAACCCTCTGCTGAGGTCGATATTCAGTGCGTGATGTGTAGTGGTAACGGTTGTCGTGTTTGCTCACATAGCGGCTGGCTGGAAGTGATGGGCTGCGGGATGGTGCACCCTGAAGTTTTCCGGCACTCCGGCATTGATACCGAACGATACACCGGCTTTGCCTTTGGTATGGGCGCAGAGCGTTTGGCGATGCTGCGCTACGGCGTTAATGACCTGCGCTTGTTCTTTGAGAACGACCTGCGCTTTCTTCGTCAATTCACCTAAGACCGCTGCCAGCGACGGGAATCAACATGAAATTTTCAGAACAGTGGCTGCGTGAATGGGTAGCCCCGCAGCTTGATACTCAGGCCATTGCCGATCAGATCACCATGGCGGGCCTTGAAGTGGATGCCGTTGAAGCGGTCGCCGCTGCCTTTAGCGGTGTGGTCGTGGCTGAAGTGCTGTCCAAAGAGAAGCATCCTGATGCCGATAAGCTCAACGTATGCACGGTGAACGACGGTACCGGTGAGCCGGTGCAAGTAGTGTGCGGTGCGCCCAACGTTGATGTGGGCCAGAAAATTCCCTTCGCCCAAGTGGGTGGCGTGCTGCCGGGCGATTTTAAAATTAAAAAGGCAAAACTGCGTGGCGTTGAGTCGCGTGGCATGATCTGCTCGGCATCAGAGTTGGGATTAGAAGAAGAAACCTCTCCTGGCATCCTAGTGTTACCGGCGTCGGCCCCCGTGGGCACGAGCTTTCGCGAGTATATGCAGCTCGACGATATGACCATCGAGGTGGATCTCACTCCTAACCGCGGCGACTGCCTGAGCATTAAAGGTCTTGCGAGAGAGGTAGGTGTGCTTAATCGCCTGCCGGTGAGTGGCCCTGAGATCACAGTCGTTGAAGCGAGTATCGACGATACTTTCCCCGTCACTATTGAGGCGGCTGAGCAGTGCCCGCGCTACTTAGGGCGTGTTATTAAGGGCGTGAATGTAGAGGCTGAAACGCCGCTGTGGATGGTTGAGCGGCTACGTCGTAGCGGCGTACGCTCGATTGACCCCGTCGTGGATGTCACCAACTACGTCATGTTAGAGCTTGGTCAACCGCTGCATGCGTTTGATCGGGACAACCTGCAGGGTGGCATTACTGTCCGTTTGGCACGAGAGGCGGAGCGTTTAACACTGCTGGATGGCCAAGAGGTAGCACTTCGCCCTGAAACACTGGTAATTGCCGATGAACGTGGCCCCCTGGCAATGGCTGGCATCATGGGTGGAGAAAATTCAGGGGTAAACGAAAAAACGCACACGATTTTTCTTGAGTCGGCCTTTTTTGCTCCGCTTGGCATTGCTGGGCAGGCGCGTTCCTACGGTCTGCATACCGACGCATCGCATCGTTATGAGCGTGGCGTCGATCCAGAGCTTCCTGCCATGGCGGTTGAGCGTGCCACAAAGCTCCTGATGGAGATTTGTGGGGGGCAGGCAGGGCCCGTGGTTGAGACGGTAAGCGATGAGCATTTACCGGCACCGCGCATCATTATGCTCCGCGAGGCTCGCCTTGAGAGTGCGCTCTCCAAGCGGCTGCAGCCGGATGATGTCACCGATATCCTTCAGCGTTTAGGGCTTGAGGTTGATAAACAGGCGGAAGGTTGGTCAGTGGTCGCCCCTAGCTGGCGTTTTGACGTTGCCATTGAGGAAGACCTCATCGAGGAAGTGGCGCGTATCCATGGCTACAATAACCTTCCGGTTCGTCGCCCAGCCGCTCGACTAGCACTTCGCCCAGCTAACGAGGCACTCCTCACTCAGGCTCAGTTGCGCAACCAGATGGTTGCTCGCGGTTTCCAAGAAGCGGTGACATACAGCTTCGTAGCGCCGGACCTGCAGGCAGCAATGCTGCCAGATGCTGTGTCCCCCGTGCTTGCGAATCCGATTTCGTCGGACCTCTCGGTAATGCGCGCCAGCCTTTTCCCGGGTTTAGTGCGTGCCCTAGAGTATAATCTCAATCGCCAGCAAACCCGTGTGCGCATTTTCGAGACAGGGCTGGTATTTAACGGCCACCTCGATAACTTAACCCAAGAGCCGATGATGGGCGCCTTAGTGTGCGGTGGCCGTGAAGGGGAAGGGTGGAACAGCACTAAGGCTCAGGTAGATTTTTATGACCTGAAAGGAGATCTAGAGAGTCTTTTGGCAATGGGTGGGGCCCAGGAAGTTTGGCGCTTTGAACCGGGCGAGCATCCCTCTCTGCATCCTGGGCAAACCGCCCAGCTCTTTTACAATGGCGAACCCGCCGGCTGGATTGGCACACTGCACCCGCAAGTGCGTGCCAAGCTGGGGCTTAAAGTTGATGCGGTGCTGTTCGAAGTTCGCCTAGATGTATTGAGTCAGGGGGAAATTCCCGCCTTTGAGCCGCTTTCACGCTACCCAGAAGTGCGACGCGATTTGGCGTTTATGCTCAAAGAGGCAACGCCTGTGCAAGCGCTACTTGATTGTGCAAAAACTCAGGCAGGCGATTACTTGAAAGACATTAAGCTATTTGATGTCTATGCTGGTAAAGGCGTAGCCGAGGGTTATAAGAGCATTGCATTAGGCTTGACCTGGCAGCACGCTTCGCGCACGCTAAATGATGAAGAAATCAACCAGTTGGTCGACTCGATCATCACTAACGTGCGAGCCGAATTAGATGCCGAACTTCGCGGCTAACTAAGCTATGCCATGACACGACGCTTATCACGTTCTTGGCAATGCGTATGCTACATGGAGGAGCCCTATGGGTGCGTTGACCAAAGCAGAGCTAGCTGAGCATTTGCATACTGAGCTGGCGCTGTCAAAGCGAGAAGCAAAAGCGATGGTGGAGGCGTTCTTTGAAGAAATCCGCGCCTGTTTGCGTGAAAACGAGCAGGTGAAACTGTCGGGGTTTGGTAACTTTGACCTGCGTGATAAGCGCGAGCGGCCTGGGCGAAACCCTAAAACTGGCGAAGAAATCCCTATCTCTGCTCGGCGTGTGGTGACTTTTCGCCCCGGGCAAAAGCTAAAGCAGCAGGTAGAACGCTACTCAAGTGGTCAGTAGTGGGCAGTAGCGAGTACATCAAGCTGCCCAACGAAAAGGAGTGCCTAATGGCACTCCTCAGACTGCTGACGAACCCACCTATTTTGGTGGGTTCGGTGCGTTTAGAGCAGGCGTACACTCGTGGCCTGACTCACAACCCTCATCGCACGGCCTCTGCTCATCGTCGGGTATAACGCCCTCTGAAGAGCCCT
>NZ_JBITWC010000041.1:0-25777 GCF_044543515.1 Vreelandella lionensis
AAAATGCATAAAAATCCGGTATCAGAGAATCACTGATACCGGAATATCGCATTGTCAGCTCATTGGTGAAACTCTTAACTGACTGGCATTACACCTCACGGTGGGTTTTTTATTTAGCTTGAACCAATGTTCCTTACTGGGCGGCTAGTACATCTAGGCCTCGTGCCAAGTCACGCTGAATATCTTCCTGACTTTCAAGCCCAACGGCCACACGAACCAAGCCCGGCGAAATGCCTGCCGCCGCTTTCTGTGCGTCCGAGAGACGGCCATGCGTGGTGGTTGCCGGATGAGTAATAGTGGTTTTTACATCACCTAAGTTCCCGGTAATGGAAAGCATACGCGTGGCATCAATGACCTGCCAAGCGCCCTCTTGCCCACCTTTCACCTCAAAACCGAGCACCGCACCAAAGCCCTGCTGCTGCTGTTTCGCTAACACATGTTGAGGATGTGCTTCCAGCCCGCTGTAGTAGACGCGGTTGACGGCCGGGTGCTGATCTAGCCAGAGCGCCAGTGCCAGTGCGTTTTCACAGTGCGCTTTCATACGCAGTGAGAGGGTTTCCAAGCCTTTGGTGAAAATCCACGCATTAAACGGGCTCATGCAAGGTCCACAGGTGCGCACGACACCAAAAACTTCTTCCAGCACGTCATGCTTGCCTACCACGGCTCCGCCTACTGCGCGTCCCTGACCATCCAGATATTTCGTGGCAGAGTGAATGACCAAGTCCGCACCTAGCGCGATAGGCTTTTGCAGTGCGGGGGTCAAAAAGCAGTTATCAATGGCGAGCAGTGCACCGCTACGCTTGGCGAGCGCCGCCAGCGCAGGGATATCCGCCACTTCGGAAAGCGGGTTTGAAGGCGTTTCAGCAAACAGCAGCTTAGTCTTAGGGCTGATCGCCTCTTCCCACGCGGCCAAGTTGGAAAGCTCCACATAGCGCGTTGTGATACCGAACTTGCCCAGATACTTATCAAACAGGCTGACCGTGGAGCCAAATAGCGAACGAGACGCCACAATCTCATCGCCTGCCGAAAGCAGTGCCAGCGCCGTTGAGAGAATGGCTGACATGCCAGAGCTAGTCGCCACGCAGCGTTCACCACCTTCAAGCGCCGCTAGACGGCGCTCGAAAGTATGTACGGTAGGGTTCGTAAAGCGCGAGTAAACATTGCCTGGCTCTTTACCACCAAACTTGCGTGCCGCCTCGGCAGCACTCTCGTACACAAAGCTTGATGTGGGAAAAATGGGTTCCGAGTGCTCCCGCTCAAACGTGCGGTGGTGGCCCGCGCGAATAGCGAGCGTCTCAAGCGACCACTCATCCTGATGGCTATCTTCGTGCATGGCAGAGCCCCTTATTCCAAACGCGATTTCAAAATGCTAATTATTGCACCACATACACATTTCTCCTGCGGGCCATTTGGGCACCGCAGGCAGCGTGACACTTAATCGTCCAGATCGTCGTCTTGATTATGCATATCGACCAGCGCGTGGTCACCCGCGCTCTGATCTTTTGCTGAATCGTTACGGCTGGCTTCCAAGACGGCCAAATACGCATCGTCAATGTCGCCAGTGACGTAGTTACCGTCAAACACTGAACAGTCGAAGGCTTCCATGTCAGGATTTACTTCGCGGCAGGCGTCTTTTAGATCTTCCAGATCCTGATAGAAGATGCGGTCGGCACCGATCAGCTGCCCAACTTCCTCTTCAGTACGACCATGGGCGATCAGCTCAGACGCCGCTGGCATATCAATCCCATAAACGTTGGGGTAGCGAACGGGCGGCGCGGCAGAGGCAAAGTAAACCTTACGCGCACCGGCATCTCGCGCCATCTGAATAATCTGTTTGCAGGTGGTACCTCGTACGATGGAGTCATCCACTAGCAGTACATTCTTGCCTTTGAACTCCACATCAATGGCGTTCAGCTTTTGGCGTACCGATTTTTTACGCTGGGTTTGACCCGGCATAATAAAGGTACGGCCAATGTAGCGGTTCTTCATAAAGCCTTCGCGGTAGGTCACGCCGAGATGCTGAGCCATCTCTAGAGCGGAAGTACGCGAGGTATCGGGAATCGGAATAACCACATCGATATCGTGATCCGGCCACTCGCTCAAGATGCGATCACCCAGCTTACGACCCATCTGCATCCGCGTGCCGTAAACGTAAGCACCGTCCAGGATAGAGTCAGGACGCGCCAGATAAACATGCTCAAAAATGCACGAGCGTAGCTGTGGGCGATCTGCACATACCTGGGTGTGTACTTGCCCCTGCATATCAACAAAAATCGCTTCGCCGGGGCCAAGGTCGCGTTCCAGCTCGAAGCCACCCACGTCCAGCGCCACCGACTCAGAGGCAATCATCACCTCTTGGCCATCAGCATCCTGACGGGTACCAAACACCACCGGACGAATGCCGTGGGGGTCACGGAACGCCACCATACCAAACCCATTAATAATCGCGACCGCCGCGTAGCCGCCTTTGCAGCGCCGGTGCACTCTACGAACCGCATCGAAAATATCCTCAGCTTCTAGATGCAGCCCCTGCTTGCCCAATTCATGGGCGAACACATTCAACAGCACTTCCGAGTCAGAGCTGGTATTGATATGGCGAAGATCAGTGGAGAACAGCTCCTGCTTCAACTGCTCTGAGTTGGTCAGGTTACCGTTGTGGGCCAGCGCAATGCCGTAAGGAGAGTTAACGTAGAAAGGCTGTGATTCTGCCTCACTGGAGGAGCCAGCTGTCGGATAGCGAACGTGACCAATGCCCAGGTTGCCTTTCAGGCGTGCCATGTGGCGAGTATGGAAGACGTCACGAACTAATCCGTTACTCTTGCGCAGTAGGAAGCGTCCCTCGTTCCAAGTCATCATTCCGGCAGCGTCTTGGCCCCGATGCTGAAGTACGGTCAGGGCATCGTAGATTCCCTGATTTACTGCCTGCTTGGCCAGAAGGCCCACTATACCGCACATTCCAGTTACCTCGCTTTAATACCATGGCTTACTGACGCAAGCCCGTACGTTCATCAAACTGACAAGCACTGGCGCTGGAAGCAGCACCAGCGGAGAATTTTCTGGCAGTTCCCGTTACTCAACCTCAGGGGCGCTGCTGGAGGGTAGCGTCGGCTGTGGGCGACGCAGTTCAGGTAGCGAAATATCGCGCAGCGACTCAGGCGGTGTCGGCAGCTCCCGCTCCCATTGGTCTAGCTGGCTGACCGCCCAATCGCGAAGCTCAATAAAGGTTGGCCGTAACGATGCTTGCTGCCAAGCCTGGAGCTCAGCCAGCGGCGTTAGGGTAATCAACACAGTAGCCACTAGCAGAATCACCGCCCCGCGGGCTATCCCAAAGGCAGCACCTGCAAATCGATTCAACAACCCCATGCCAACCCATTCAACGGCCGCATGCACCACGCGAATAACAATGCCACATAACAGAATGACGGCAAAAATCACCAGAGCAAATGCCAGCACTAAGCGTGCATCAAAGCTCTCAATAAAGCCGCTCATTAACTCTGCAACGGGCTCCGCCAAAACACGTGCGACCATTAACGCAACGACCCAAGCAGCTAAGCCAAGCGACTCGCGCACGAAACCGCGCACAAAGCCCGCCAGCATCGAAAGCCCAAGAACGGCTAAAAACAGCGCATCAATCCAGGTCAATGCCATCGTTAATCTCTTACTCGAACAAGCAGACCCTGCACATTAATACGCTGTTTGATAAGCGCCATCGCTGCCTCACCATCCTCAGACGTGGCGTAAGGGCCTACTAATACAGTAGTCAGATTGTTATCACGGGCGCGCTGAAACACGCTAAAACCTTCACCGCTTAGCTGGTCGCTAATACGCTGGGCGTTGGCGGTATCACCAAAACTGCCCACCTGGACTGCCCACTCGCCCTGCTGCTGAGCAGAGGGTGCTACGGAGGCACTGCTATTGCGGCTCTCATTCGCTGCGACCAGCGCGGCAATGGGGTCTTCTTGCGGCGGAGAATCCGGTTCACGGCTGGGCTGCGAAGGCGCTTGTTGGCTAGGCTCGGCAGCAGCGGTTTGCGACGATGAACCTTCATCAGAACTAGAGCTCGCTACTTGATCTGTTTGTGGCGCTCGAGGTATTTCCTCTATCGGCTCATCCAGCGCTTCATCGGTAAGGACAGGTGACGACGGTGCAGGTGTATCAATGGTGTCAGGCATGTCAGGCACGGGCACATCTTGACGCTCCACATCCACAGGCTGTTCGATCACAAAGGTGGGCTGAGGGCGCTCTTCCCGAGGTGCGGGGTCGCTCATCAACCAAGGGACAACGATGGCCAGTAGCGCCAGCAGTATCACGATGCCACTAATGCGTTCCGTTTTACCGTATTTCATATCCCTCTCCATCAAGCTTAGCGTGCCCGCGGCGTTGCTTGCGGCAGTGGCATGGCCAGTAACTCAGCTACCGTGAAGAATGAGCCGGTGGCCAGCACGCGGTCCTCTGGGGCTAGCTGCTTGGCAAGCTTGGCAGCCCCCGCTGCGGGGGAGTCGGCGCAATAATACACGTGTCCGCCCAGCGACGTAACACGTTTGGCTAACTCGTCTGCAGAACGGCCACGCCCACCTTCAAGGGTAACGCACACCCAATCCGTGATACTTGGCGAAAGCGCCTGAATCACACCGTCGGCATCTTTGTCGTTAAGCATACCAATCAACGCCCACTGACGACCCCCTTTTGGTGGTGCTGGCAAACGGCGGGCCACGTACTGTGCCGCATGAGGGTTATGCCCTACGTCCAAACACCACTGCCCTACCCACTGCATTCGCCCGGAGAGCGTTACCGTACGCAGCGCTTTGCGCACCGTGTTTAACTGCAAAGTGACACCCGCTAAGGCCAGCGCTTGAAGCGCCGTGGCGGCATTATCAATTGGCAATCCAGGGTCTGGTAAACCATCCAGAGAAAGCGTACTGCCATCGGCAGTAAGGCCATGCCAGCACCAGGGGTTGCCTACCGTCTCACCAGCGCTATGACTGAAGGCGGTGCCTAGTGCGTAGCTATGGGCTGCTATCGCTATTGCTGATTCCAACACGCTTGGCGGAAGCGACTGGCTACCTAGCACAGCGGGTTTTAGCGGGCGAAAAATACCCGCCTTTTCTCGCCCGATCTGTTCAAGATCGTTGCCTAGAAAATTCGCGTGATCAAGCGCAATCGTGGTCACGATAGCCACATCCGCGTCAATAATATTCACCGCGTCTAAACGGCCGCCCAGCCCCACTTCCAGAATCGCAATATCCAATGTGGCATTAGCCAAGCACCACAGCGCACACAGCGTGCCAGCTTCGAAATACGTGAGGCTAATTGAAGGCTCTTGCAAGCGGGCGTTTTCTACCTGCTGAAAGCCTTCCACCAAACGCTGGTCGCTGGCTTCCCGGCCATCCACCGTCACGCGTTCGTTGTAACGCAGCAGGTGCGGAGAGGTATAAGTACCCGCCCGCCACCCGTGGGCGCGGGCGATAGCATCTATCATGGCAAGGGTAGAGCCCTTGCCATTGGTACCTGCTACCGTGATGACCTGTTTCGCGATGGGGCGCTCTAGCAACCCCATACGCTTGGCCACCAGAGAAACACGCTCCAGCCCCATATCGATCCCTACGGGATGCAGGGTTTCAAGGTGATGAAGCCATTCGGCTAAGGTGTTAGGCATTGCGTGAAGCGTCATCGCTCGTCGCGTGACGAGAATCCGCTTGAGCAGATGTCTCTGCCGCTTCCGCTAGCTGCTCTTCATTGGCCACCGGCTCAACCACCTCAGCTTCAGGCAGATCACCTTCAGCCGTGTTAGCGCTTTGATGTGTCAGCTTACGCAGCACGCCACCCACGCGGGCACGCATATCGTGGCGGTGAACAATCATGTCCACCGTGCCGTGCTCTAGCAGGAACTCACTGCGCTGGAAGCCTTCCGGCAGCGTTTCACGCACGGTTTGCTCAATAACACGGGGGCCAGCAAAACCAATTAGCGCGTTGGGCTCGGCAATATTTAGGTCGCCCAACATCGCCAAGGAAGCCGAAACACCACCAAACACGGGGTCAGTCAGCACCGAAATATAGGGCACGCCCGCCTGCTTGAGTTTCTCAAGGGCCGCTGAGGTTTTCGCCATCTGCATCAGCGAGAACAGCGCTTCCTGCATACGCGCGCCGCCCGAGGCTGCAAAGCAGACCAACGGAATGCCCTCTTCCAGGGCGATGGTGGCGGCACGTACAAATTTCTCACCCACCACAGCGCCCATGGAACCACCCATAAAGGTGAACTCAAACGCCACAGCAACGATCGGCAGGCCATCCAGCTCGCCGCGCATCGCCACCAGCGCATCTTTCTCGCCAGTCTCTTTTTGCGCTGCGGTCAGGCGGTCTTTGTACTTCTTGGAGTCGCGGAATTTGAGGCGATCATTCGGCTCAATCTCTGCCGCGATCTCTTCGCGCCCCTGCTTATCCAGGAACCAGTCCAAGCGTTTGCGCGCCGTTAAGCGTAAATGATGCTCACACTTGGGGCATACGCTGTGATGTTTCTCTAATTCAGGCAGGTAGAGAACGGCTTCACACTTGGGACATTTACGCCAGAGACCATCGGGCACGCTGGCGCGACGGTCTTTACGCTGGATACGCCCCATGGAGGGCACGATCTTGTCTAACCAGCTCATATCAAAAAGGCTTCCGTGTACGTCAAGGCTTGGCAGCGCCAAGCCTGATGAGTGTCGTCAATCAATTCAGTGTAGACGATGAGGGAACGCGCTTAGGCGTCCATCGCGGTGCGCATTTCTGCCAGCACGCTTTTTAACTGCCCGGCGATCGTTTCAGGCGCATCGACGCTATCGGCAATACGGTTAACCAGTGCACTGCCCACAATCACGCCGTCGGCAACTTTTGCCACTTCGGCAGCCGTCACACCATCGCGAATACCAAAACCAACGCAAAGCGGTAAATCGGTCATATCACGCAGTGGCGCAAGGTGCTCGGCAACGTCTTCAGCGTTCAACGTTGCCGCACCGGTGACACCTTTTAGCGAAACATAGTAAAGGTAGCCCTCACCGTGGGCGCATATTGTAGCGGCACGGGCATGGGAAGTGGTAGGCGCAACGAGGAAAATCGCTGCCAAGCCACGCGCTTTCAGCAGCGGGCCGAACTCATCGGCTTCTTCTGGTGGCATATCAACTACCAGCACGCCATCCACCCCAACACTCGCGGCTTTATCGGCAAACACCTCATAGCCGATGCGCTCGATAGGGTTGAGATAGCCCATCAAGACGATGGGCGTCGTGGTGTCGGTTTGGCGAAACTCGGCCACCATTTCCAGCAGGTCCACCAAGCGAGTGCCCTGCTTCAGCGCCCGCTCACAGGCTTTCTGGATCACCGGGCCATCGGCCATGGGATCTGAAAACGGCACGCCAAGCTCAATCACATCAGCGCCCGCGTCTACCAAGGCATGCATAAAGCCAACGGTATACTGCGGTGCCGGGTCGCCTGCGGTGATGTAAGGGATCAGGGCTTTACGCCCCTGCTGCTTTAACTCTGAAAAACGCTGGTCAATACGATTCATGCTAGCCCTTAAAACTCGATGCCGTCGATTTTCGCAACGGTCATGATGTCTTTATCACCACGACCCGAGAGGTTCACCACAATATGCTGATCCGGGCGCATGGTAGGAGCCAGCACCTTGGCATGGGCCAACGCATGGGCAGACTCCAAGGCGGGCATAATGCCCTCCATGTGGGTCAGCTCACGGAAGGCTTCCAGCACCTCTTTATCGTTCGCGGCTACATAGTTAACCCGGCCCACGTCTTTCCACAGCGCGTGTTCGGGGCCAACGCCGGGATAATCCAGGCCTGCAGAAATCGAGTGCGTATCCGACACCTGCCCCGCCTCATCCGACATCAGGTAAGTTCGGTTGCCGTGCAGCACACCGCGCGGTGCATTAGACGAAAGCGGCGCGGCGTGACGGCCTGTCTCTACCCCATCACCACCGGCTTCCACGCCGTACATGGCCACTGCGTCATCTTCTACAAACGGGTAGAAAAGCCCCAGTGCGTTAGAGCCGCCACCCACACAGGCGACCAGCGCATCGGGTAAACGGCCAATCTGCTCTAGTGACTGGCGACGGGCTTCGCGGCCCACCACGGCATTGAAATCACGCACCAGCTGCGGATATGGGTGCGGGCCCGCCACGGTACCGATGATATAGAAGGTATTATCCACGTTCGTTACCCAATCGCGCAGGGCTTCGTTCATGGCGTCTTTGAGCGTACGGGTGCCAGACTCCACCGGGATAACACGGGCACCCAGCAGACGCATGCGGTAAACGTTGAGCTTCTGGCGCTGCACATCGGCAGCCCCCATATAGACATCGCACTCAAGGCCCAAGCGGGCGGCTACAGTGGCTGTGGCAACGCCGTGCTGGCCAGCACCGGTTTCAGCAATCACGCGCGGCTTGCCGGTCTTTTTCGCCAACAGCGCCTGACCAATGGTGTTATTAACCTTATGAGCGCCCGTGTGGTTGAGGTCTTCCCGCTTCAGCCAGATTTGCGCGCCGCCTAACGACTCCGACCAGCGCTTTGCATGATAAAGCGGAGATGGACGGCCCACGTAGTGAGCCAGGTCACGATCAAACTCGGCCTGAAAATCCGGATCATCACGCAAACTCAGATAAATCTGCTCCAACTCTTCCAGGGCAAAGCTTAAGGTTTCTGACACAAACCGGCCGCCGTAGGGGCCAAAATGACCACGGGCATCCGGCATTCGGGTCAGGTCGCTGAACTTGGTTTCAGTTGCTGAGACAGTCACAGGCATACCTCACAAGATCGCCAGAAAAGGCAAAAATGAATGAACAAACGTCTAGCGCGCCCACGTTCGCGGTGAGCCACGCATCGTAATTCTGAGTGCACGCAGGTGGTAACGCTTAATGCGTATTGGCCTGCGCCACATGACGAACAAAAGCGGCCATTAACCCGGCCTCTTTAACACCAGGGGATGCCTCAATACCGCCTGAAACATCAACCGCATACGGCGCTACCTGAGTCACCGCGGCGGCAATATTATTGGCTGTTAGCCCACCCGCGAGGATAACAGGTTTTTCCAAGGTTGCGGGGATTCTAGACCAATCAAAGGTCTCGCCAGTTCCACCCGGCACGCCCGGACGGTAGGCATCTAACAGCAGCGCTTGCGCCGCTGCGTACTCTTTTGTCGCCTCGTGCAGGTCGATGTCATCGCGCATGCGCAGCGCTTTAATCCAGGGTCGCCCAAACTGTTGGCAAAACGCCGCCGACTCATCGCCGTGGAACTGAATAAGATCTAAATGCGGCAGACACTGCTCAATCAGCTCGGCAGGCTGGTTCACAAATAGCCCCACGCGGGTCACAAACGCAGGCACCTGTGCGGCAAGTACCCGCAGGGCCTCAGGGGTAATGCTGCGGCTACTTTTCGGCCACATCACAAAACCTAGCGCATCGACACCCAATGCCACCGCTTTGGCGATATCTTCCGGGCGAGTGAGCCCACAAAATTTGATACGCGTGCGTGTCATCAGCTGGCTCATGAAGAGGTCTCCTGCTGCTCAGGTTTCGCTTGCTTGGAGAACGTCAGCCGCCGCCTTGCGGCCACCCGAGGGCTTTCCGGCAATACGCGCTCTCCGGTCCACTCTCCGGTAAAGGCGAGTAGATTCGGGCCTAGCGGCTCTTTGGGTAGCTCAAAACGCTCATCGTAGATGGAGTCGACAAAATGCAGGCCGCAGGCAGGCGCCGTCACATCGCCTTTACGGCGGTTTTTCAGCGCCAGCAGGCGCTCAATATGCCCTTCGTCCTGCACGCCGCGCCCAACGCTTGCCAAGGCTCCCGCAATATTGCGAATCATGTGGTGCAAAAAGGCGTTGCCTTGAATATCGATGACCACCAGCGGGCCGTGACGCTTCACTTCCACAAAGTGCATTTGCCGCCAGGGGGTTTTCGACTGACAACCGGCGGCGCGAAAACTACTGAAGTCATGCTCGCCAACCAACGCCTGGGCAGCACGGTGCATGGCATCGGCATCCAGTGGGTCACGGCACCAGGTCACGTTAGCGCGCTCTAACACCGGGCGGCTAATTTGGTTCAAGAAAATATAGCGATAGCGGCGCCCCAGCGCCCCCAGGCGGGAGTGAAAATCGTCGGAAACCGGCTTCACCCAGCGCACGGCCACGTCTCTGGGTAGATTGGTATTCGCGCCAAAGATCCAGGCCTTTTCGGTGCGCTGAACCGGAGGGTCGAAGTGAATCACTTGGCGAGTGGCGTGTACGCCTGAATCTGTGCGCCCACTGGCATGGATACGCACCGGCGCGCCAGCCACCTTGGCTAACGCATCCTCGATGGCCTGCTGGACAGAGGCCGCATGCTTTAAACGCTGGAAGCCGCAAAAGCGTGAGCCATCGTACTCAACGCCCATCGCCAAACGGCCAGCCAGCGGTTGTGTCTCATCAAAGTGGTAGAACAGCGTCATCGAGCCACGTCATTTAGAGGATTTTGAAGGTTAGCTATTATCCCGACGTCGCGGCTCGAATGCCACCTCTTCAATCTCCCATTCTTCTTCCGGCTCTCGGCGCGGGTAAGATGGCGACGCCTTAGCATTCTCCGACGCTCTCTCACCCCATACAGGCTCATCCGCACTGCCGAAGTCATTGGTTAAAGAGGGTGGGTGGTAATCAATGTAATGCGCGCTATCGTCCTTTTCCTCTGCGACGGTCGCCGGTGGCACTTCAGCTTCTTGGGCGGCATGCTCACGGTAAGAAGCATCCTCCACCGGCTCAGGCGTCTCTAAAAATGCGGCGTTGAGGGCCGCTTCATCTTCTTCATGCATGGAAGAAGCGCCTTCCGTGTCAGCCTTGTCTTCTTCATCCTGCGTTTCCCAAAGCGTATCGCCTTCGTGATCAACAGACTGCTGGGCTGTAGGCGCTTCATCAACGAGACTATATGACTCACTGTTTAGTGGTTCATCATGGCTATCCGCCAACGGCTCCTCTGCTGGATACTCAAAAGCATCACGGCGACTCCCCTCCTCTTTATCGTGGGAGCCCGCAACGGGCGGCGTCTGCTGAGATTCGTCAGCAGCCGTATCCATAACACTCGCTGTAGTAAAGGCAGCAGCGGCAGGCTGGACGGTCTCTCTCTCCTTTGGCGAAGCGGCAGCGCTTGGCTCAGATCGCTGGGGTGCAGGGGATGCCACCTCCTCCCACTGGCGTTCACGACGTTTTCGCGACCAAATTAGCGCACCCAACAGCAGCGCCAAAGCAACGCTGGCCAGCGGCCATTGATATGTTTCTAGACGTTCTATCAAGCTAGGGGTGGAAGAAGTGTTCACAGCGGCACTGGCAGGTATCGTGGCATTGGCAGCTCGCGACTCGGCAGCCGCTAGCGCCCGCTGGGTCTCCCGCTGAGAGGCATTGAGCGCCTCGGTCAATGATGCCACTTCCTGGCGCAGCGCAGCCATTTCAGCACGCATTTGCTCGCGCTCTTCCAGCACCATTTGCAGCATGGCCTGGCTTTCCTGAAGCTGCTCAGCGAGGTCTCTAAGCGTCAGCCCGGCTAGCTCACCCTCTTGCACGACTGTTTCCTGTGCATCTTCCATTGGCTGGGGCTCGCTAGGTGCAGCATCACTGCCGCGCGCATCGGACTGCGCTGATGGCTCAGCAACTGCTGTGCTTTCAGCCTGCACTTCTGACTCTGTTTCTGGCGCTGATGCCGAACGAGGGGAAGGCCGCCGCATTGCCTGAACCGCCTGGGCGGCCTGCGCTGGGGTCAATGCCATTAGCTGCTCACGGCTAGGCACACGCAAGGTTTGCCCTGCTCGCATATCATCGACATTGCCCGTAGGGAAAGCAGCAGGATTACCCTCCACCAGGGCCATCATCATTTGCTGAACGCTTACATCAGCGGGCTTAATACGTTCAGCAACGCCCCATAGCGTATCGCCACTGGCAATGTAAGCAATATTACGCTCAGGTGTTTGGGCAGGGGCAGCCGGAGCCGCAGGCAGAGATTGTGATGGCACAGGCTGAGCCACTGAAGATGCCTCGGCCACCGTAGCATCAACACTGGCCGCATAATTGGGCGGATCAAACAGTAGCATAATCGCTTCCGTACGCCGCCCTTCAGGCGTAGTGATGGTGACCAAGAGATCCAACCATGGCTCGTTCACCGCTTGCTCAGAACGCAGCACCAACTGTGGGCCACCGGGCATACGCTGTAATTCAGCGCGCACGCTGGCGACCAGCGGCGTCCACTCTAAGCCCAGCGCGTTAAAGGCAGCTTCATTTGCAATTTCCACGCGTACATCGTCTAGCGCCACACCGGCGGCATCGACCAGCGGCACGGTGGCATCTAGCGGCGATTGCAGCGGAGAATTCACGGTGGCTTGCCCAAGCCCAACCGCTAAAGCCAACGGGCTAACAGCGCTCAGTGGCAACCACAACCACCATGCCAGCTTCTTTTTCATGTAGGGCCCCTACTGCCTGCGATTCACTGCCACGATGCAACACCTTCATTCTGTTGCGACGAGATAAGTTAGTTCGTTCTTATCATAGCGTATTTATCATGCCGTTATGTTCAACGCATACATTTGCATGAAGTCACGGATTAGAAACATAAGTCACGGCAAAAAAAATGGGAAGCTGCGAACAGCTTCCCACTTTTAGCTAGCGATTAAACGCCGGTGTTTCGCGACCGCTTACTGCTCACGCAGAATTTTCAGCATGCGCTTGAGCGGCTCAGCAGCACCCCACAGCAGTTGGTCGCCAACGCTGAAGGCAGAGAGGTATTCACCGCCCATTTTCAGCTTACGCAGGCGGCCTACCGGCACTTGCAGCGTGCCAGTGGCAGCTGCAGGCGTTAGGCCCGCAATGGTGGCGTCTTTATCGTTGGGGATCAGCTTGACCCACTCGTTATGCTTGGCAATACGTTCTTCAATCTCATCCAGCGGCACATCTTGCTTCAGCTTGATGGTGAACGCCTGGCTGTGAGAGCGCATAGCACCGATACGTACGCAGAGGCCATCAATGGGAATCGGGTTGTTCTCAAGACCCAGAATCTTATTGGTCTCGACGCTACCCTTCCACTCTTCACGGCTCTGGCCGTTATCGAGCTTGGTGTCGATCCACGGCAAAAGGCTGCCTGCCAACGGCGCAGCGAAGTTGTCAGTGGGGAAATCACCGCTGCGCATGGCTGCCGTCACTTTGCGGTCGATGTCCAGAATCGCGCTTGCCGGGTCGGCTAGTTCACTGGAAACGCTGTCGCGCAGCTGGCCCATCTGGTTCAGCAGTTCACGCATGTGCTTGGCACCGGAGCCAGACGCCGCTTGGTAGGTCATGGAGGTCATCCACTCGACCATATCGGCTTCAAACAGTCCGCCTAAGCCCATCAGCATCAAGCTAACGGTACAGTTGCCACCAACGAAGGTTTTGGCTCCCTTGGCGAGCTGGGCGTCGATAACCTTACGGTTCACCGGATCGAGGACGATAGTGGCGTCATCTTCCATACGCAGCGTACTGGCGGCATCAATCCAGTAGCCTTTCCAGCCGTCGTTACGCAGGTCGCCGTAGACTTTCTTGGTGTAGTCGCCACCTTGGCAGGTCACGATGACATCCAGAGCTTTTAGATCGTCTAGTGCAAACGCATCTTTCAGCGGAGGCACGTCCACGCCGATATCGGGGCCAGGCTGGCCGACTTGGGAAGTGGTGAAAAAGATCGGCTCAATGCCGTTAAAATCACCATCTTCCTGCATGCGCTGCATCAGCACCGAGCCAACCATGCCACGCCATCCCACGAAACCGACTTTCAACATGTGAAGTCCTCCAACTAAGAATGAGACCTATATTATACACAAATATCAGACACGACGTCGGCCACCCCTCAGGGCAGCCGACGTGTGCTGCTCAAACAAGCATTGAAATGAATCAATTAGTTAGCAAGCTTTCTTTGTTACTCAGCGCGCGCAAATGCGGCAAGTACCGCATCGCCCATCTCAACTGTCGAGACACGGCGCGTGCCTTCAGACGCGATATCAGCAGTACGCAGGCCATCGTCCAGCACGCTGCCCACGGCGGCTTCAATACGCTCGGCCATCGCTGTTTCATTGAGCGAGTAGCGCAGCATCATCGCCACAGAAAGCATCATGGCCAGCGGGTTAGCGATATTCTGACCCGCGATATCCGGTGCGCTACCGTGGCAAGGCTCGTACATGCCCTGCCCGCTCTCGTTGAGTGAGGCCGACGGCAGCATACCGATAGAGCCGGTCAGCATGGCGGCAGCGTCAGAAAGAATATCGCCAAACATGTTGCCGGTCACCACCACATCGAACTGCTTCGGTGCGCGTACCAACTGCATCGCAGCGTTATCCACGTACATGTGAGAAAGCTCGACGTCCGGATACTCCGGCGCTAAGCGCTCCATCACTTCACGCCACAGAATGGTGACTTCCAGCACGTTGGCTTTATCCACCGAGCAGAGCTTCTTGCCCCGCTTCTGGGCCATCTCAAAGGCGACGCGGCCAATGCGCTCAATTTCGCTTTCAGAATAGATGTAGGTGTTAAAACCAACGCGCTCACCGTTACGCTCTTCGATACCGCGCGGCTGGCCAAAGTAGATGCCGCCGGTGAGTTCACGCACGATCATGATATCCAGGCCAGCCACCAGTTCAGGCTTCAGGCTGGAAGCGCTAGCCAACTGCGGGTAGAGCATGGCCGGGCGAAGGTTGCCGAACAGACCAAGGTTCTTACGCAGCCCCAACAGGCCTTTTTCAGGGCGCTTGGAGAGGTCTTCGAGTTTATCCCACTTAGGGCCACCCACCGCGCCAAGCAGAATGGCACTGGCGGCTTTGGCTTTTTCCAGGGTTTCAGCGGGCAGCGGCTCGCCGTGGACATCGTAGGCGGAGCCACCCACCAAGCCCTCTTCTACTTCAATATCCAAGCCCGCCTCTTGGCAGGCTTGTAACAAACGCGCCGCCTGGGCCGCGATTTCCGGGCCGATACCATCACCGGGCAGCAGTAACACTTTATGAGTCATGCTCAATCCTTAGCACTGATAATTGAATACTTACGCAGGCTGGCGGAACAGCCACGGGCGCTGCTGGCGGTGCTTCTCTTCAAAGCTACGAATGGCATCTTCGTCTTGCAGGGTGATGCCAATATCGTCCAAGCCATTCAGCAGACAGTGCTTGCGGAATGCATCCACCTCAAACTCCAGAATCTCACCCCCTGGGGTAATCACCCGCTGATGCTCCAGATCCACGTCGAGCTGATAGCCTTCGTTGGCGTCCACTTCCGCAAACAAGCGGTCGACTTCCTCTTCCGCCAGCGTGATCAGCAGAATGCCGTTTTTAAATGCGTTGTTGTAGAAAATATCGGCAAAGCTAGGGGCAACCACCACCTTGAAGCCGAAATCTTCCAGCGCCCAGGGGGCGTGCTCGCGGGAACTACCGCAGCCGAAATTACGGCGCGCCAGCAGCACCTCAGCGCCCTGGTAGCGCGGCTGATTCAATACGAAATCAGGATTCAGCGGGCGCTGGGAGCAGTCCTGGCCCGGCTGGCCTTCATCTAAATAGCGCAGCTCGTCAAACAGGTTCACGCCAAAACCGGTGCGCTTAATGGACTTCAAAAACTGCTTGGGAATGATCAGGTCGGTGTCGACGTTAGCGCGATCTAACGGCGCGACCACGCCTTCAAAACGTTCGAACTTTTTCATGGCTTAGGCCTCCTGCGCGTGAGTGGCGTCGTTAGCGGGTAAGGTACGTACATCGACAAAGTGGCCAGCAATCGCCGCCGCCGCTGCCATAGCAGGACTCACCAAGTGAGTACGACCGCCATAACCCTGGCGACCCTCGAAGTTACGGTTAGAGGTAGATGCACAGTGCTCGCCTGCCCCAAGCTTGTCCGCGTTCATGGCCAAACACATGGAGCAGCCCGGCTCGCGCCATTCAAAGCCCGCCTCAATGAAGATTTTGTCCAGGCCTTCCGCTTCCGCTTGGCGCTTCACCAAGCCAGAACCCGGCACCACCATGGCCAGCTTGATGGAATCGGCCACTTTGTTGCCCTTAGCCACTTTTGCCGCTTCACGCAGGTCTTCAATACGCGAGTTGGTGCAGGAGCCGATAAAGACTTTATCCAACTTGATGTCGGTGATCTTCTGGTTCGCCTGCAGACCCATGTATTCCAACGCGCGGGTGTGGCTGCGCTGAACGGTTTCATCCAGGGCCGCTTGCGGGTCGGGCACTTGGCCTGAAATACCGGTGACCATTTCCGGGCTGGTGCCCCAGCTCACCTGCGGCTCAATCTCTTCCGCTTGCAGAGTGACCACTTTATCGAAGTGGGCATCCGCATCAGACACCAGCTGACGCCAATCCGCGACAGCGGCTTCCCACTGCTGGGCGGTCGGTGCGAACGGACGCTCGCCTAAATAGTTAATGGTGGTATCGTCCACCGCGATCAGGCCCACGCGAGCGCCGGCTTCAATTGCCATATTGCACACGGTCATACGGCCTTCCATAGAGAGCGACTCGATGGCGCTGCCCGCAAACTCGATGGCGTAGCCTGTGCCGCCTGCGGTGCCAATCTTGCCGATAATCGCCAGCACCACATCTTTTGCGGTAACGCCCAGGCCAAGCTCGCCCTCGACGCGCACCTGCATGTTCTTCATCTTCTGCGCCAGCAGGCACTGAGTGGCCAGCACGTGCTCCACTTCTGAAGTGCCGATACCGTGAGCCAAGGCACCAAATGCGCCGTGGGTGGCGGTGTGGGAGTCGCCGCACACTACGGTCATACCCGGCAGTGTGGCACCCTGCTCAGGGCCAACCACGTGCACGATGCCCTGGCGCGGGTCGTTGATTTTGAACTCTTCGATACCGTACTCGACGCAGTTATCGTCCAGAGTTTGCACCTGAATAAGCGACACCGGGTCTTTAATCCCGCTATTGCCTTCGGCGCGCTCTTTCAGCGTGGTGGGAACGTTGTGATCCGGCGTTGCCAGGTTGGCATCCAAACGCCAGGGCTTACGCTTCGCCAAACGCAGGCCTTCAAACGCCTGGGGCGAGGTCACTTCGTGAAGCAGCTGGCGGTCGATGTAAATCAGCGCCGTACCATCATCGCGCTGTTTCACCAAGTGCTGGTTCCAGAGTTTGTCGTAAAGCGTTTGACCTGACATATGGCTCTCCTGGGCGGTGCCCTGCTAGTTCGGTGTGGCAGCCTCTGCGTGCTGCTTAAATTGCGATGAACAGGAGTGTTACGCGACTCGCGCATAAAAGCAATTCATGTTATTCATACTTTAGATTCCAAACAGGAATAGATACTCCCGGAGTGGCACGTGGATACTCAAAGCCTGCAAGCCTTTCTCGCCGTGGCAGAAACCCAAAGCTTCTCTCGCGCTGCCGAGCAGCTACACCTTACTCAGCCCGCGGTGAGCAAACGCATCGCTACGCTGGAAGATTTACTGGGCACGCGGCTGTTTGACCGCATTGGCAGGCGTATCGCGCTGACCGAGGCAGGCAACGTGCTGCTGCCCAAAGCGCAGCGCATTCTGTTTACAGTAGAAGATAGCCGCCGAGCGCTGGCCAATCTATCTGGCCAAGTGGGCGGTAAACTGACGCTCGCCACCAGCCACCATATTGGCCTTCACCGGCTGCCGCCGTTATTGAAGCAGTACACCCAGCGCCACCCAGAAGTCGCGTTAGACCTGCACTTTTTAGATTCCGAACTGGCCTACCAGGGCGTAATGGATGGCACGCTGGAAATGGCCATTGTGACGCTCGCCCCTCACCCCGTTGAACAACTGCAGGTAGTCGAGCTTTGGCGAGACCGACTGTGTTTTGTCTGCGCCAAGGACCACCCGCTGGCCCAACGCAGCCGTGCTGATGACAAACCCCTGAGCTTGGCGGAACTGTGTGAAGTGAACTGCATATTGCCGGGAGCCAAAACCTTTACCCGCACGCTGATTGGCCAGCGCTTTGAAGAAGCAGGTCTTAACCTGCCCGTGAGCATGTCCACCAACTACCTTGAAACGCTCAAAATGATGTGTGGCGTTGGTTTAGGGTGGAGCCTGTTACCCGAAAAAATGCTCGACAGCGAGCTAGTAGCGCTACCCGTAGACACCGCTCCCATCCATCGTCCGTTGGGCTATCTAGTACATAACAACCGCACGCTCTCTAATGCTGCCCGCAAAATGATTGAGCAATTGGAAGCAAATCGCGAAACATAAAGTTACAAATAAAAGCTTACCTTCACTCTGATTGCCTCATTATTTCTCCTCAAAATCGCTTCCAAATAGCTAATTTCTTGAGCTGTCTCATTGAAACCTAGCACTGCCTCAACTTAGCATAAAATCTATTTTTTATTCCTAATCAAAAACATAAGGGGATTTTTCGTTGCAAGCAGATGAGGCCTCTCACCCCTTTAGCTGACAATATTACTCTGCAAGTTCATGTTTTAGTCCAATTTTTACTTAAAGATACTTCTATACACTAGGAAGATACATTTGATTACAAATCTACTTTCATTAGCTTCCAGGGTAGGAGTATCACCATGCAGAATCGCCCTAGCTCCTTACTGCCGATTTGCCTGCTCGCCTGCCTCACCACCAGCGCGGCTTATGGGCAAACCACTACCGACGCGCAACGCGAAGCACTGGTTATCCAGGCACGTCAGGGAGCTTTAGATACATCCATCGATGGCTTAAAGACACTCTATCACCAAACACGCGACAACCGCGTGCGTGAAGACTTAGTCGCCCTGCTCGTGCGTGCCTCCCGAAATCAGGAAGCGCTGGCCGTTTGCACCTGGTGCCAAATTGAGGATTACAGCGATTCTGAGCTTGCCAACCTAGCCGGAGCTGCTCGTAGCGCGGGTGACTTTGACCAAGCGTTAGAGATGTTTCGAGCGCTCACCTACCGTGACCCCTCCAATGCACAAGGCTGGCTAGGCCAAGCACTGGTCCACACCGATATGGGTAGTTACACCCTGGCACAGATCGCCCTGGAGCAGTACAACCAGGTAGCTGGCACCACAACCGCCGGCCTTGAAGCCAAGGGCTACCTAGCCGCGCGAACCACCAACGCTATGCAAGAGCTAGATGCCCGCCAAGCACTGGTCACGCAAGACCCCAGCAACACAGGCGAACTGCAAGCGCTTTACCGGTTGGCGGTAGGCCTTGGAGCCAGCACCGCGGCACGGCGCATTATGCAGTCCAACCCGGATGTGTTTAGCGAAAGTGACCGCCTCTGGCTCACTTATTATGAAGGGGTTACCGATATTCGCTTGGGCATTCATACAGATGAGCCCTCCAGAACGGCCAACGGTTTGGAGCAACTGAATGTCGTGCTACGTAACCCGGACGCCCCCCAAGAGCTGATTACCGTAGCCGAGTACGACAAGGTAGTTGCCCTGGCTGAATTAAGGCGCTTTTCCGAAGCGGAGGCCCTGGCGGTTAGGCTTGAAAACCAGCACGGCCAGTTGCCCAGTTACGTTACCCGCGCTAGAGCCCATGCGCTCAACGGCATGGGCCGCCCACACGAAGCCATCGCGCTCTATGAAGGCCTGATTCGGCAATTCCCTGAACAGGCCACCAACCCGGACGACCCGCTTAACGAAGGGCTGTTCTATAGCTACACCGATGCTCAGCGCTTCCGCGATGCCGACAAACTATTGCAGACATGGCGCGCCAGCGAGCCCGAGCAGCGGCTGGATTTCACCCGCACCGTACGTATCGAAAACCCCAACTACCAGAAAGTGCTGCTACTGGAAGTATTGCTAGAGGCCTGGCGTGGCCGCCCTGAAGAGGCCACTGAGCAATTAGAGGCCTATCAGGCGCAAGCGCCTGCCGAACCCTATTTATGGGTCGTGAAAGGCGATATTGAGCGCGATAGAGGCTTGCCAAGAAAGGCCGAGGAGTCGTTCTTGCAAGCCATCCCGCTACTGCCACCCGACCGTAAGGAAGTGGCTGAACACGGCATCTTGCTCTCCCGCTTACAGCGCGGCCAATGGCGCGGCACCACCGATGAGGTTGCACGTGAGCTGGTTGAAGCCCGGCCCAGCGCCTCGCGGGACGATATGGCCAGAGAGTGGCGTGAAATGCGCGCCCCTCAGCTGAGCAGCACGTTCGAGCGTAGTAAAGGCCAAGGGAGCGGCACCCAAGCCTCGCGCGAATGGCGCTATGAAGTGCTCTTGGAAGGCCCGCGTAACAGCAGTGGCTCTCGCCCTTTCGCACAGCGCATTGGCCAGTACGGTGAGTTTGAAGATGAAGACCTCTATGCCTCGTACAACATAGCGGGCTACGAATGGAACCTGTACCCCGCAACGGTCACCCTGGCAGCGGGCCACGGTTCACAGCTGAACGAAGATTTTCTTGCGCTGGCCGAACTGAAGTACGCCCACAACGACCACGTCACAACGACGCTGGGTGTCGAAATGAACACCACCGACACCCCGCTGCGCGCCTTGCAGGATGACGTTAACGCCGACCGTTACCGGGCCGAGTTTGCCTATCGTCACGATGAGCGCGGCGCGGGTGCCCTCGGCCTCATGGCAACCGACTTTGACGACAGCAACCTGCGGCAATCCGTGTACGGCTACTGGAATCAAACCCTCTACCACTTGGATCGCTGGCAAATCAACGGCGGAATTCAAGCATCTGCGTCACGTAACGATGACGTAGAAGCCAGCTACTTCAACCCCAAACAGGATGCCAGTCTGGCCGGTGTATTAAGCGTCAATTACGAGATCCCGCTTGATTACCGCCAGTCCTTTATCCAGTCCTTCTCACTCGGTTCAGGGCGTTACTGGCAGGAAGATTTTGATAGTGAAAACACCTGGTCGATTGGTTACCAACATAGCTGGGAGTTAGCCCCCACCGTGAACTTCGAGTATGGCATCACCCGCGAGCGAGCCGTCTACGACGGCGTTCCTGAATACGACAATGTTATTTCAGCTGGCTTTGTATGGAGATTCCTATGACACCCTGGCGCGTCATTGTAATGAGCGCGGTTTTGCTGATGACCATCTCTATTCAGCAGGCCCAAGCCGCCCGCGCACCGGATGATTACGTAGTCATCAGCTACCACGATGTCGTGGATTCCAGCGTCACCCCCGAGCTGGATATCTACTCACAAACCATCACCCGTAGCCGGTTAATTGAACACTTCAACCTGATTTCCACAGGCGGCTACCAACCCGTGAGCTTGCAGCAGATCCTCGACGCCCGAGCAGGCAAAGCACCGCTGCCCGAAAAAGCAGTGCTGCTTACCTTCGATGACGGCTACCGCAGCTTTTATGACATCGTCTTCCCGCTACTCAAGTTGTACAACTTCCCTGCCGTACAAGCCGTAGTGGGTAGCTGGCTGGATACGCCTGCGGGGGGGCGGGTTCCTTACGGCAGCATCACCCTTCCCCGCGAACGCTTTCTCAGCTGGGAGCAGGTCAAAACCTTGGATGAGTCACCTCTGGTGGAAATTGCCTCTCACTCCTACAACCTACACTACGGGGTATTTGGCAACCCGATGGGGAACGAGCAAGCCGCTGCCGTTACCAGTATATGGAACCCCCGCAGCGGTTATGAAACCGAGGCAGGCTACCTGACGCGGATACGCAATGACATGGCGCTTACCCAACAGCGCTTCCAAGAAGAGATTGGAAAAAGCCCGCGTATCATCGTTTGGCCTTACGGTGCCTACAGCGAAGCAACGCTGAACATTGCCGCTGAATACGGCATGGAGTACACCTTCAGCCTGCTCAGCGCCCCTAACCGCCTGCACGATTCCATGCGTAGCATGAACCGCTACCTGATTGACCAGGAAACCACCCTGGAAACGATTGAAGAGATTCTTTCCAACCGGCTATGGGAGAACGAAGAGCAACGTATTGTTCACGTTGACCTGGACTACGTATACGACCCGGACCCCATTCAGCAAGAGCAAAACCTCGATAGGCTGATTGAGCGCATTTTCCGCTACGGCGTCAGCACGGTTTATTTGCAAGCCTATGCCGACCCGGATGGCGACGGCGTCACCGATGCCCTCTATTTCCCCAACCGCCACTTACCGGTTAGGGCGGACCTCTTCAACCGGGTTGCCTGGCAGTTAAAGAAACGCGCCAACGTGAAGGTCTACGCCTGGATGCCAGTGCTAGCGTATGACTTAGGGGATGACTATCAGTACGTCACTGACGTGAGAACCGGCCAGGAGTCGCCAAACCAGTATCGTCGGCTCTCTCCCTATGTCGAAGAGAACCGCCGCACCATTGTTGAGATTTACCAAGACCTTGGCCGCCTAACCAAGTTCGATGGGCTGCTGTTCCATGACGACGCCTTCTACACCGACTTTGAGGATGCCAACCCCGCAGCGTTAGACGCCTATGCCAGCGCCGACCTGCCCAGGGATATCAACGCCATCCGCAGCGACGACAACTTGATGACGGCCTGGACCCGCTTCAAAGGCGAGCACCTGACCGACTTCACCCAAGAGTTGATCCAAGCGGCTAACTACTACCGCCAAGCGGACAACAAAGTCTTCACCACCTCGCGCAACCTCTACGCCGTGACGGTGATGGAGCCACGCAGCCAACGGTGGTTTGCCCAGGACATGCAAAACTTTGCCTCG
Organism: Vreelandella lionensis; assembly: GCF_044543515.1. Taxonomy (NCBI): domain Bacteria; kingdom Pseudomonadati; phylum Pseudomonadota; class Gammaproteobacteria; order Oceanospirillales; family Halomonadaceae; genus Vreelandella; species Vreelandella lionensis. Next base: position 22,600 of record NZ_JBITWC010000041.1, read on the forward strand.
GGCTACGACTATGTAGCGGTAATGGCCATGCCCTATATGGAAGAAGCCGACAACCCCAATGAGTGGCTAAGAAGCCTCGCCCGCCGCTCGTTAGCCCAGGTAAGCGCCGACCAATTGGTGTTCGAGCTGCAGGCGCAAAACTGGCACACCCAAACCCCCATTCCCAGCAAGGAAATGGCCCAATGGGTTCGCATACTCCGCGAAGAAGGCATCAAACACATTGGCTACTACCCGGATGATTTCCACAACAACCATCCAGATATCAATGTGATGAGGCCGGTTTTTTCCATCGGACGTCGGTTTAGGGCTCTTCCATGAACATACTCGACCACCTTGCCATCTTCACGCTTGGCTACCCAAGCCTCATGGCAACGATCTGGATATGCGGCGGGATCTACTTCTACGTGCACTGGGAGCGCAAGCAAGCCTGGCCCGCCACTTTCGTCTGGGACGAAAGCGCCCCCAAGGTAACGGTGCTGCTGCCCTGCTACAACGAAGAGGCCAACGTGAATGAAACGGTGCACCACCTCTTCAAGCAGAACTACCCCAACATGGAGGTGATCGCCATTAACGATGGCAGCAAAGATAACACCGCAGAGCGGCTGGCAGCCTTGGTGCAGCAGTACCCCACTCTCAAGGTGCTGAACCAAACCAACCAGGGTAAAGCCAGCGCGATGAACCATGGGCTGAGCCACGCTACCGGCGAGATCATCGTCGGGATTGATGGCGACGCTATTCTCGACTACGACGCTATTGGCTACATGGTTAATCACTTTCTGAGCAGCCCCAAGGTGAGCGGCGTTACCGGCAACCCACGGGTAAGAACCCGCTCGACCGCCATTGGCAAAATTCAGACCGGTGAGTTCTCCGCCATTATCGGCCTGATCAAGCGCGCCCAGCGCATTTACGGGATGGTGTTTACCATCTCCGGCGTCATCTGCGCGTTTCGCCGCCAAGCACTGGAAGAGATTGGCGGCTGGAGTACCGACATGATCACGGAAGACATTGATGTGAGCTGGCGTTTACAGCTCAAAGGTGGGCAAGTGCGCTATGAACCCAGGGCCATGTGCTGGGTACTGATGCCGGAAACCCTACGCGGGCTGTTCAAGCAACGGCTGCGCTGGGCGCAAGGGGGCGGCGAGGTTTTTCTGCGCTACTTCACCCAAACCATCCGCTGGAAAAACAGGCGCTTTTGGCTGCTGATGCTGGAGTACATCATTAGCGTGGTGTGGTGCTACTCGGTAGTCACCCTGTTAGCAGTCTGGCTGATTTCGCAACTGACCATGCCAATGGCCTGGCCCATCACCGGAAAGCTGCTCTCCTATTTTGGCAGCATCCTGATCGCCATCAGCTTCATTCAATTTACCGTCAGCTTCTATATCGATAGCCGCTACGACAAAGAGATCTACCGCTGCGTTTATTGGAGTATCTGGTACCCATTCGCCTACTGGATTCTCAATATGGCCACGGTTGTTATCGCCTTCCCTAAAGCCATGCTACGCCAAAAAGGAAGGCTCGCCACATGGACTAGTCCTGACCGAGGGGAGCAATTTAATGAACAATAAACTGGTGTCTGTCATCATCGACAACCCTTACCAGAAAAGCTGGGGGTATCGATCACGGGATACGCTTATCACCCTTGCCACGCTAATACTCTGGGGGTTAGTCATGGCAAAGGTATACATGTTCTTTATTGTGGGAGAAGCATTTCTGGAACAGCTCTACAGCTCAGTAATGATCAAGCTAGTATCGGTGGGTTTTGTACTCACCTTCCTGACTTTTCACTGCTGGGCGGTTTACAACCAATACCTCTATACCAGCTACTTAAAACGCCAGCTGCGCCACTTTCAACAACCAACGCTTGAGCTTGAAAACGACGATTACACCCAACTCGACCGGAGGTTGGCAACCGAGCACACGATCCGCGAACACGAACTCATCGGCACCCCCAGCCAAGCAACCAACTAACCCACCACTCCCCCTTCAAGCCACCACCGCTTGAAGGGGGAACACCCCATAAAGCACCTAACGGCTCCCCAGAAAGGCCGTGGGAGAAAGGCCGTAGGAGGGCGCTTCAGCGCGCGATGATCCCGGCACAAAACCCACTACATATCAAACGGTAACAAGCAATCAGCAAAGCATCACCACCTGATCTAAAAGCCAGCCCTATCACTCCCCAAACCGGTGCATCTCCGCATTCGACAACACAAACGAAGCCCCCTCACCCACACCACCTAACGCCACATCAATCATCCCCGCCGCCACACACCTCACCTCAATCGGCCGCACCGAGCGCGGCAACCAACGCACCGCCGGGGCCAACAGCACGCTCGCCCACTTCTCCGCCAACCGCCCATCCTCCGGCCGCCCCAATAACAGCGAAGGCCGAGCAAAAAACACGCAGGGCAACCCAAGCGCCTGAATATCCCGCTCCACCTCGCCTTTCACGCGGTTATAAAAAATCGAAGAACGCGCATTCGCCCCTTGCGCCGTCACCACGCCTAACCTGCTCACCCCCGCCGTTTGACAAGCCCGCGCAAAGGCCAGCACCAATCCATAATCCACACGGCGAAACGCCTCTTTACTCCCCGCCTCCTTCTTCGTGGTGCCCAGCGCCACAAAGGCCACGGCACCTGCGGGCATACACTCGGCGGCCTGGGCTTCTAACTGGTCGAAATCAAGCAGCGCAGGCTGGATTTTGGAAACGATAGCGTTGGGAAATTCACGGGTAAGATCCAGCTCACGGCGGGTAATCACGATGACGCTTTCCACCTCACCCCGCTGGGTAAGCTGAGTAACGAGCTGCTGGCCGATAGCGCCAGTGGCACCAAGGACGATGGCAGTGGGCATGGGTGACTGTTTCCTCATACAGTTAATGCCACGTTTCGATACCCAAAAACCGAAACCTCACCTCTTCTAACGGCACCATACAAACATCCCGCTTACCAAAAAGCGTATAACGATTCCGAGCGAATAACTTGTAAACCGCGTCTCTGATAGGCCCTGGGACAACCTTGAATGCATAACATAACCGCCACGGCCCTTTCAGGTCTCTGGCGATCTCAAGGGCCGCATCGGAAAGGTGATCTTACCCAGCAACAGTGGACACTCGTTTAAGCGATCATTCGGACTTCAAACGCCTCTGGGCTGATCATCCCTATAGCACTGTGCCGTCGTT
>NZ_JBITWC010000042.1:0-20691 GCF_044543515.1 Vreelandella lionensis
GGAAGGGTCTTTGAGCATATCGGCCACCACTAAAAACGATACGCTTATCAAAGCAAAACCCTGGCCGAAGGGCCAGGGCTTTGTCAGCAGTCTGAGCCACTTAAGTGGCTTTTTGTGTTCAAGTGATAGCAACAAAACAGGAAGCGTTATTGCTTGGCGCGCTGCGCCATCAACGTGATCTCCACGGTACTGCCACCGCAAATGTGGGGGGATTCAGTACAAGTACGCGCTGGGTAGCGCCCTGGCTCAAAAAATTCGGCGTAGATGCTGTCTAGCGCATTGATCTGTTTTAGGTCAGTGAGGTGAACATCCACGCGAACCACGTCCGCAAGACTGCCACCTTCTTGCTCTAGCATGCGCGCGAGTTCGCGCATCACTAGGCGGGTCTCCTCTTTGACATCGCCACGGGAGGCGCTGCCATTGGAAAGGTCATCCACTGTAAGGCCAGAAATAAACATATAGTGGTCGTCAACTACCATATGGCTACCCGGAAAACCCGGTTTGGGCAGGGTAGGGTCGTTGATGAACTGTGTCATGTGCTCTCCTTGGCATTAAGGCTCAAATAAAGCGGCCTAATTGCTTCTGACTCGTTACTTTTGTAGTCGTTCAATAATGAGTAACAGTTAAAAATCCAATGGTTTGCGCAAATACTCCGCTAAAAAATCAATGAGCAACCGCACTCGAATCGGCGTGTATTGGCTGTAAGGATAAACCGCATAAATATCAGCGTTAGGTAAAGCGTAGTCAGGCAGTAAGCGAATCAGCTTGCCGCTTTTCAAATGTTTCACAACATCCCACTCTGCCCGAACCGTCACGCCCATCCCTTGCAGTGTCCAGTGTAAAACGGTTTCACCATCGTTAGCGCTTAGCGAACCAGCCACTTTGACGTGGTGATGCTCGTTCTCTTTAATAAACGTCCAGTTGCCATAGGTGTCATCGTTTTGACGTAAAAATAAACAGTTATGCTGAGCAAGCTCACGTGGATGTTCAGGGGTGCCCGCTTTTTTTAAATAGCGAGGAGCCGCACATAGCCACCGTTGGTGGGTGACCAATTTACGGGCGTGCAGCGTGGAGTCAGGTAAGTTGCCAAAACGGATGCACACATCAAATGAGCGCTCAATGAGATTTACCGGGTGATCCGTTAAATAGAGCTGGCAGTCAATTTGTGGATAGTCACGCACAAACTGTGAGATGGCATCTGCCATATACTTTCGTCCAAATCCAAACGGTGCATTAATCCGTATGGTCCCTTCTGCGCCAGTGCTCTGCTGGCGGATCGCACGTCGCATCGTCTCCATTTCACGGCTAATTTTCTGTGCATATTCAAGATATAGCTGCCCGCTGCTGGTGAGGCTCATAGCTCTTGTAGATCGAATAACTAGCTGACAACCCATGTTTTTTTCAATTTGAGCTAGTCGTTTGCTAGCCGCCGCCGAAGAAATATCCAGCGCTTTCGCAGCGTTTGAAATACTGCCTTCCGCGCAAAGTAAAATAAAAAAATCGAGTTCAGATACGCTGCTCATTATTAACTCTTAGGTTATATCTAAATTAACTCTGAGTTTATTGCCGAATTCTTATGATGTCACCTAGGATGCGTTCAGTCCCTAGCAATAAGCCCTTAACAAGCAGGAGCATCCAATGCGTACACATAACGTGGCAGTCATCCCTGGTGATGGTATCGGTACAGAAGTGATTGGCGCTGGTAAAAAAGTGCTTGAAGCGTTGGCGAAGAAAAGCGGTGATTTCGCCTTTAATTTCGAAGAGTTTGACTGGAGTTCCCAGCGCTATCTGGATCAAGGCCAGTATATTCCCGAGGGCGGCCTAGAAAAATTAGCGACGTTTGATGCCATTTACTTTGGTGCAGTGGGCAGCCAGCAAGTACCCGACCATATTTCACTTTGGGAGCTGCGGTTAGCTATTTGTCAGGGTTTTGACCAATACGCCAATGTTCGTCCTGCGCGTGTATTACCGGGAGTCAACAGCCGGTTACAGCATGCTGACAAGATTGACTGGGTGATTATTCGTGAAAACAGCGAGGGTGAGTACTCAGGTAATGGTGGTCGCGTTCACCGTGGGCTACCGGATGAAGTAGCGACAGAAGTGTCGATTTTCTCTCGCAAAGGTATTGAGCGTATCCACCGTTTTGCCTTCGAGATGGCCCAAAGTCGGCCCCGTAAACAGCTTACTCTGGTTACTAAATCTAATGCTCAACGCCACGGTATGGTGCTGTGGGATGAGGTTTTCTTTGAAGTCGCTAAAGAGTATCCCGATGTTTCTATTGACCGCGAGTTGGTAGATGCGGTGACCACGCGCATGGTGTTGAAGCCCGACACGCTAGACGTGGTGGTGGCGACTAATTTGCACGCCGATATTCTTTCTGATTTAGCCGCTGCACTTTCAGGCAGTCTGGGGATTGCGCCCACTGCAAACCTTAATCCAGAACGTCAGTTCCCCTCGATGTTTGAGCCCATCCACGGTTCTGCCTTTGACATTGCGGGGCAGGGCATAGCTAACCCTGTAGGTTCTTTCTGGACCGCTGTCATGATGCTGGAGCATCTGGGCGAACAGTTAGCCGCTGAGCGTCTTATGGCAGCCATTGAGCGTCTAACGGCTTCAGGATTACAGACCAAGGATCTTGGAGGTACGGCTACTACCCACGATGTCACTCTCGCTATTTGTTCTGATATTGAAAGCCAGGCGTAAGCAATCGTAATGAACATCTTGATAGCGCCAGATAGCTATAAAGGATCGCTTAGCGCGACTGAAGCCGCTGCAGCCATGGCGCGTGGTTTCAAGCGCGGCTGCCCCGATGCTCAGATTACTCAATGCCCGCTTGCTGATGGCGGAGAAGGGACATTGGATGTTCTGTTAGTCAGCGGTCATGCCACGCGGCAAACGCTTTCTGTAATTGATGCATATGGTCGTGAGCATCAGGCGGCTTGGGGGTGGGATGAGCAGAATGCGACGGCATTTATTGAACTGGCGCAGGCAAGTGGGTTATGCGCTGATATGGCGAGCAAGCCAGGTGCTGTGGAGTGTGCTAGCACCTTTGGCGTTGGCCAGCTTATCCGCGCAGCGCTGGATAAACAGGTCCAGCATATTGTGCTGACGTTAGGAGGAAGCGCTACCAACGACGCCGGTGCAGGCATGTTGACGGCCCTAGGCGCACAGCTTCTGGATGCAGAGGGCCACTGCCTACCTTTGGGAGCCGCCGCACTTGAAAGGGTTCAGCGCGTGGCGCTGGATGCGCTAGACCCCAGGCTTGCCAGCGTGTCATTTACTGCGGCTGTGGATGTTAGTAACCCTTTGCTCGGTCAAGACGGGGCCACCGCAATCTTTGGGCCACAAAAAGGAGTCGCGGCAGGCTCGGTCACAAGGTTGGATCTCGCATTAGCGAACTTTGCACGGTGTCTTTGTCTGGCGCTGGATAAACCATTGGTCGATTTTCCTGGTGCGGGCGCGGCCGGGGGAATGGGCTTTGTCGCCCAGGTTGCGCTGAATGCTGAGCTAACGCCCGGTATCGAGCTTGTGATGAAGCACAGCCAATTTGCTCTCCTTTTAAACGAGTGCGATTGGGTGGTGACGGGAGAAGGGCAGTTAGACGGGCAGAGCCTTGCAGGGAAAACGCCTATCGGCGTCTCTAAAGCAGCGGCTATTCAGGGCGTGCCCGTTGTGGTGCTGGCAGGCGGTTTGGGTACTGGCTGGCAGAACGCCTATCAAATGGGTGTCACCGCTGCGTTTTCACTGGTAGACGGCCCTGTCTTACTTGCCGATGCCATCGCCCAGAGCGCCAAGCTGATTGAAGATCGCTGTGAATCGTTGGCGCGCTTAATGAAGGTGAATCACTTAAGCAACCTACCCAAGGAGGTGTTTTCTCACGCTAACTCATGATGGCTTGATTCTTCTCTATTTAACGAACGCAGCATTCATAGCAACAGTGACAACAACAATATTGATGGAGTATTCCTATGAAAACGTTCACAACACTTTTTACAAGTGCATTATTCACCGCCGTTGCGGGCAGCACCCTCGCCGATGACCGTAGCGACTGGCCGAATAGTCTCACTATTGGTACCGGTAGCCAAGGTGCGACCTATTACATCTATGGCTCGGGTTGGGGAAATATAGCCAGCGAAGCTACTGGCGCCAATTTCGGAGCAGAGGTTACCGGTGGGCCAGTCCAAAACGTCACGCTAGTGCAAATGGGTGAACACGAGTTCGGGATGGTGACCATGGGGCCTGCTTACCAAGCTTGGGTTGGTGAAAGTGCCCTGGCTCCAGGTGTCGAGCACACTGACATTCGTGCAGTATTTCCGATGTACCAGACAGCCTTACAGGTCATTGCTCTGGAAAGCTCCGGGATTGAGTCCATCGCTGATTTAGATGGTAAAACGGTGGGGATTGGCCCTGCTGGCGGAACCGGAGATCTGTATTATCCCCAGCTGTTCGATGCACTAGGTTTGGACGTCGAGACACGTAATGCCGGAGCAGCCGATCAGGCGGGGCAGGTACAGGATGGATTGCTAGATGCGTTTGCCTTTGCTTCTGGCATGCCGGTGTCTGCATTTAGTCAGCTAGAAGCCCAGGCTGATGTCAATATTTTCTCGTTTTCCCCCGATGAAATCGCCGTGTTTGCAGAGCAATTCCCTGAGCTATCTGCTTCCGTGATACCTGCCTCTATTTATAGCAGCTTAGAAGAGGATACCTCTGCGGTATCGCTGTGGAACGTTGCCATTACGCATAAAGATATGCCTGATTCGCTGGTGTATGAAGTGACGAAGGCTGTCATGGAGAATAACGACCGTATGATGCAGGTGCATGGAGCGGCCGTAGAAACGCTTCCCGAAAACGCTGAGCACAACGCTTTTATTCCCTGGCACCCAGGAGCTGTCCGTTGGTTTGAAGAGAATGGCGTAGAGATTGACGAAGAATTGAAAGGTTAATTAACACGGCATATTGCGTGCGGGTATAACCCGCACGCCTTCATCCCCAGGCTCAGTCGGCCTAGAAGGTAGGACAGCATGAGTAACAATACTCCAGAAGTGCAGCCCATCATCCGCACCGATAGTGTGTCGGATGTGCCCGTTGCCCATAACGAACGGCTGCTGTCCGGGATGACCGGCAGCATTATTTTCCTTGCGTGTGTTTTGTTTACCTCAATGCACCTATATGCCTTGAATGTCTCGCCCATCGAGACGTGGACATTTCGGATACTTCACGTTGCTGGGGGCTTGGTAGTGGGGTTTGCTTTAACCGCCGCCGCGACGCTTGAACGTGACACCCAGGTTCCTCGACGTTCAGCCACTGAGTGGCTAGCGTTAGTTGTCAGTGGTACTGCTCTTGGTTACGCAGCGCTATGCATGGTATATGCCTGGTGGTTGCGAGATATGCAGGAAGTTGCGTCAGTGACCGCGCCCTTATATCACCTTAGCTGGGCATTAGTCATAGCGACGTCCGGTGCACTTCTCAGCAGTTGGGCGTGGCGCAGTGATGATAAACATATTCACTGGGCTGATTGGATGTTGATGGTGGCTTCTATTTTGGTCGCTACTTACTTAATCTTTGTCATTGATCGCTGGCGTATGGTGGCAGGTATGCCATTAGTGGGCCAAACGGAACTGCTTGTGTCCGTTGTTGGTGTTGCGTTGATTATGGAGTTAACGCGTCGTGTAGCAGGGCTAGCATTGATTGTCATCACCGGGGTGTTTTTGGTGTATGCGTTTGCTGGACCGTTACTGCCTGGCATTCTTGAGCATCAGGGCTATGGCGCACCGCGCTTCTTCTCCTATCTCTATACCGACAATGGGATTCTTGGCCCGACAACGGCGGTGTCATCGACGTATATCATTCTATTTATTACCTTTGCCGCATTTTTACAAGCGTCCAAAGTGGGTGACTACTTTGTCAATTTTGCCTTTGCTGCAGCGGGGCGCTCCCGTGGTGGGCCTGCCAAAGTAGCCGTCTTTGCATCTGGTTTAATGGGAATGATCAACGGAACGTCTGCGGGCAACGTGGTAGCCACTGGTTCGCTGACCATTCCGCTCATGAAGCGTGTGGGGTATCACCCGCGCAGCGCAGGGGGGATTGAGGCGGCCGCGTCTACGGGCGGACAAATCGTACCGCCCATTATGGGCGCTGGTGCCTTTATTATGGCTGAGATTACAGGTATTCCTTATACCGATATCGCCATTGCCGCTTTAATCCCTGCCGGGCTCTATTTTCTATCTATTTATTTGATGGTGGATCTGGAGGCCCGTCGAGATGGCATGCAGGGCTTGGCAAAAGACCAACTGCCCGTATTTAAAGATATGGTGAAGCAGGTCTACCTGTTTTTACCCATCATCATTCTGGTTGGCACGCTATTTATGGGCTACTCCGTCATTCGTGCGGGCACGTTGGCCATGATCAGTGCAGCGGTGGTTTCTTGGTTCACTCCTCACTGGATGGGACCTAAAGCCTTGCTTAATGCGCTTTCCTTGGGTGCCCGTATGGCGGTTCCATTGATTGCCGTATGTGCCTGTGCGGGCATTATTGTAGGGGTGATCTCATTAACGGGCGTTGGCGCGCGGTTTGCTTCAATGCTGCTAGGCATTGCCGATGCCAGCCACTTCCTAGCGCTCTTTTTCGCCATGTGTATTTCTATTTTGCTGGGAATGGGCATGCCTACGACAGCCGCCTATGCCGTCGCGGCTTCCGTGGTAGCGCCCGGATTGCAGCAAATTGGTATTCCGCCGCTAGTGGCCCATTTCTTTGTTTTTTATTATGCCGTGCTCTCTGCGATTACCCCGCCAGTGGCCTTGGCAGGCTATGCAGCCTCTGCCATTGCCAATACGGATCCTCTCAAAACTGCCATGACGTCGTTTAAGTTCGGGCTATCTGCGTTTATTGTTCCATTTATGTTCTTCTACAGCCCTGCGCTGTTGATGGATGGTCACTGGTGGGAAATCCTTCGGGTAGTGATCACGGCGAGCATTGGGATTTACCTGCTGGCGGCGGCGGTACAAGGCTACTTTATGAGCGGACGCGCGAATGTTTTGCAGCGCCTGATTCTTCTATTAGCAGCGCTGGCGATGATCGCCGGTGGCTGGATGACAGATTTATTGGGTATTGGGTTAGGAAGTATCGTACTGACAACGCAGCTTGTCGCCTCCCGTTCAATGGCGAAATCTCCCAGTTAAACTGGTGTCATCACGCGCTTTGCTCTACGCTGGCGGGCTTTTATAGCTCGCCAGCGCTTGTTGTCAGGTAGGGAAGTGGCGGGGTGAACGAACGCAACGAGAGAGCGTTATGAAGGTAGTCCATGTAAGTCAGAGTGAGCCGCGTGATGCGTGTTTGGCCAAGCTATGTGCTGAGGTGTATGGCCAGCAGGCAGGCCTAACGCCGCTGGTAGTGTTTACCGGTACTAAAAATGTGCTGTTTGCCCAAGAAGGCGCACGCCTTTTGGCGGGTGTGGACGGTGCGGGCAAGCCGCTGGCGCTAGCCCTGCTGGTGCTTGATGAAGCGGGCCAGGGCATGACCGTGACCCATGCCTGCGAGTTTGCAGAGGGCGCTAAAGCGCGTTTACTCAGTGAGTTAAGCCTTAAAGCACCGCTGCGCATTGATATTCAGGATGAAAAAGAGAAAACGTTCTATCAGCAGTGTGGCTTCAAACGCTGGCTAGCGGCGAATAACGGCCAGCATATTGGGCTGTCGGCGCGCCATCCTGCCAAGAGCCTTGAGGCGCTATCGCCCACGTTAGCACTGGATGAAGCGCTGATTTTGCGTCGTTTTAAACACGATGCGGCTGCGTTTGCTCAGGCTAAAGAGGCATTTTTAACCGGGATCAATAACGTGCCTGCGACGCTTTAAGGCAACGCGACGTTCCATTTTTTGCAACCAACTTCCATGCTGTTGTCATGATCCGGTGAGCGGTGCTGGGTAAAATAGTGCCATCGTTCAACGTTGGTTAAGAGGAACAGTAGATGGCGCTAACAGTGATGGACAGCTCTATGCGTTATGGATTGGTGAGTCGGTCATTGCATTGGGGAATGGTGCTGCTGTTTGTGTGGCAATTTTGTAGCGCAGCCGCCAGGGTGTTGTTAGAAGATACGGCGATTGAAGGCTTTCTTTGGGGTACCCATAGCCAAGTGGGTGTTGTGCTAATGGCACTCGTTGTGATTCGCGCTGTTTGGGCGCTGATAAATGCGTCACGGCGTCCGCCAGCGGTGAGCGTAATGGCGAAGCTTGGCCACTTAGCGCTGTACGGGTTGATGATTGCCGTGCCTGCGATTGCACTGATTCGCCAGTATGGCTCGGGCCGCTCGCTGGATGTATTGGGCATTCATCTGATGTCGGGCGGTGGCGAGCGCATCGAGTGGATGACTAACTTGGGCGGCTTGTTACATGGCAAGCTGGGTTGGGCGCTGTTAGCACTGGTAGTAGGCCATATCGCGATGGCGGTATTGCACCGCAGGCTGACTAACCACAGCATTATGACGCGCATGGCATAGCCATTTAGGCGTTGCAACATGCGCAACGGCGCACCCACTGGGTGCGCCGTTTTTGTTGCTGGTTTTGCTACTGTTGCTGTCTAGGCCAACGCTACTTCGCCAATTCGCGCATAGCGGTTTCCAGCCCTTCCAGCGTCATCGGGTACATACGGTCATCGATGAGTTCACGGATGAGCGTGGTCGAGTAGGTATATTCCCAAGCCCTGGGAGGCATCGGGTTAAGCCAAGCCAAACGGGGGAATTTGTCGGCCAGCCTTTTTAGCCACACACCGCCGGCTTCGTCGTTAAAGTGCTCGACGCTGCCGCCGCGGTGCGTGACCTCGTAAGGGGACATGGCAGCGTCACCTACGATCACCACTTGGTAATCGGCGCCGTAGGTGTGCAGCACATCCATGGTGGGGATGCGTTCGTTGCCACGGCGTTGGTTGTTTTTCCACACGCCTTCATACAGGCAGTTATGAAAGTAGAAATGCTCTAGGTGCTTAAACTCGGAGCGAGCCGCCGAAAAGAGCTCTTCACAGACGCGAATGTGGTCATCCATCGAACCACCCACGTCCAGAAACAGCAGCACCTTCACCGCGTTGTGGCGCTCTGGGCGCATCTGCACGTTGAGTAGCCCGGCATCCCTGGCGGTTTCACGGATGGTGCTATCCACGTCGAACTCTTCTAACGCCCCTTGGCGGGCGAATTTGCGCAGCCGCCGCAGGGCCATTTTGATATTGCGGGTGCCCAGCTCCAGTGAGTCATCGTAATCCCGAAAGCGCCGCTCATCCCACACCTTAGTAGCGCGGCGGTGGCGTGAGCCATCCTGCCCGATGCGAATGCCTTCTGGGTTGTAGCCGTAAGCCCCAAACGGGCTGGTGCCGCCGGTACCAATCCACTTATTGCCGCCCGCGTGGCGCTCTTTCTGCTCCTCCAGGCGTTTCTTAAAGGTCTCGATGAGTTCCTCTAAGCCACCGAGAGACTCGATCTTGGCCTTCTCTTCATCGGTGAGCTGTTTTTCGAACTCGCGGCGCAGCCACTCATCGGGAATCAGCGCTTCGATGGCGGCGTCCATGTCCTCAAGGCCCTTAAACCAAGCGGCAAAGGCGCGATCGAAGCGGTCAAAGTGGCGCTCATCTTTGACCATCACCGTACGCGCCACCTGATAAAACGCCTCCATGTCGGCAAATACCACGCCCCGCTCGACCACGGCATGAAGATCTAGCAGCTCCCGCAGTGAAACAGGTACGCCCGCGCGCTTGAGGGTTTCAAATAAGCCGATAAACATGGCTTAGCGCCCGCTGTTCTTCTGGCGACGCATCATAAAGGCCAAGCGTTCAAGCAGGTGGGTATCCTGCTCGTTTTTGACCAGCGCACCGGCCATGGGCGGCAGCGCTTTGGCGGGGTCGCGATGGTAGAGCGCTTCTTGCGCCAGCTCGTCGGCCATCAGCAGCTTAAGCCAGTCGACCAGCTCTGAGGTTGAGGGCTTTTTCTTCAGCCCTGGAGCGCTGCGCAGGTCAAAGAAAACCTCCAATGCTTCGCTGACCAGTTTTGGGGCAATGTTCGGGAAGTGAACATCAACAATCGCCTGCATGGTCTCGCGGTCGGGGAATTCGATGTAGTGGAAAAAGCAGCGGCGCAGAAAGGCATCCGGCAGCTCTTTTTCGTTGTTGGAGGTGATGACGATGATGGGGCGCTTTTCGGCGCGGATGGTTTCACCGGTTTCGTAGACGTGGAACTCCATACGGTCCAGCTCTTGGAGCAGGTCGTTGGGGAATTCGATATCCGCCTTGTCGATTTCATCGATCAGCAGGACCACTCGCTCATCAGCGGTAAACGCTTCCCACAGTTTGCCGGGCTTGATGTAGTTAGCGACGTTTTCAACACCTTCTACGCCTAGCTGTGAATCCCGCAGGCGGCTCACCGCATCGTACTCATACAGCCCTTGAGCGGCTTTGGTGCTGGATTTGATGTGCCAAGTGATCAGCTTGGTGCCGAGGGATTCTGCCAGCTCTTCTGCTAATAAGGTTTTGCCGGTGCCTGGCTCGCCTTTGATCAGCAGCGGGCGCTCAAGCACCACGGCAGCATTCACCGCCTGTTTAAGCGCATTGGTTGCGATATACGAAGAAGTGGAATCAAACGCCATAGTGGGCCTCGGCTTATTGGAAGCGTGGTGACTATTAGATTCAAACAAGTGTACGTGAGGCTGACCGCCCAGGCCAAGCGCCGTCCGCTCTCAGGCCTTATTCGGCGGTACGATGCCTTGGCGCTGCATTTGCCGATACACCGTTGGCCGTGAAACCCCCAGCTCGCGTGCCACGGCGCTAATGTTCCATTGGTGTTGCTGCAGCCGTGTCACAAGGTGGCAATCAGTGGCCTCGCTTTCAGGCGCGGTTATCGCAGGTGTACGAGTAATGCGTTGGCTTAGGCACTGTTCAGGCAGGTCGTAAACGGTGATTTCATCGCTCTCGGCGGTAGCGAGTGCAAACGCCAGGGCGTTTTTTAGCTGACGAATATTGCCGGGCCAGGCGTAGGCGAGTAGGGCGCTGATGGCGTCGGCCCGCAGCCGAGGGGCGGAGCTTCCGCCGCGTTCGCTCACCACATCGCTGAATACTTGGCGAATCACGTAGAGCTTATCGGCGCGTTCGCGCAGCGGTGGTAAGCGCAGCTGGGCTCCGTTCAGGCGGTAGTAGAGGTCTTCACGAAACTCGCCCTGCGCAATCATGGTATCGATGTGGCGGTGGGTAGCGGTGATTACTCGAATGTCGACTTTTTCCGGTTTGTTCGCCCCCAGCGGCATCACTTCCCGCTCGGCCAGTACCCGCAGAAGGCGGGTTTGCAGCGCCAGCGGCATATCGCCGATCTCATCTAAAAACAGCGTGCCGCCGTGGGCCTGGGGGATCAGCCCGCGCATGCCTTTTGCCCGCCCGCCGGTAAACGCGCCGGGTTCATAGCCGAACAGTTCGCTCTCAATCAGCGCTTCGGGAATCGCTGCACAGTTCACCGCCACAAAGGGGCCTTTGGCGCGGTTGCCGCTGTCGTGCAGCGCACGGGCAACCACTTCTTTGCCGGTGCCAGTTTCACCGCTGATCAGCACGTTGACACTGGCTTCGTTACGCAGCCGTTCGGCCAATTTCTGCACTTTGCGTATGGCGGGGTCGTCGGCCCCCAACCGTTCTAGCGCTGTTGGCAGCGAGGAGGCGGGATTACCGAGTGGCGCGATGCGCGGCCTGCGCGGCTCCAGCAGGCTAATAAAGTAGATGGCGTTGCTGGCGCGGGCGCGAAACGCCCGTAGCTGGTCGTTGGTCGCGCTATTGATGCTTAGCACATCGGCAATTTCGCACTCAAACAGTTCGCTGAGCATCGGTGCGTGTTGGGCAGACCACGGCGGCCAGCGCTGTTGGTGCGCACTGATCAGTTCGCGGCCAACGGCGTTGGCGGCAATCACCTGGCCGTTCTCTTCAATGGCGATAAGGCCCCGCCCGTTCACATGCACAAACTCCCGCGAGGTATCTAAGCGCACCATTAGGCAGTCGCGGTAGCGCTGCAGGAAGTAGGCGTCTTCGATCATGCGGGCGTAGAGCGTCACCAGCGAGAGGCTGAAGTTCTGGCTCTCATGCTGGGTGGGCGATTGCAGCGCAGAGATATCCAGCACGGCCATCACGTTGCCTTGCGGGTCGGCGATGGGGGCGGCGGTGCAGGTAAGCGAAATATGCGTGGCGTCGAAGTGTTCCTGGCGGTGGCAAATGATCGCTTGGCGATCGTGCAGGCAGGTGCCGACCGCACAGGTGCCCGCGAAGCGCTCGTCCCAGTCGGCACCTAAATAGAGGCCCGCTTTGCGTAGCTGCTGGTCTTGATTGGGGTTGCCGCGAAATTCGACGGTAATGCCGCGATGGTCGGTGAGCAGCAGCACATAGCCCAACTGGGCGATTTGCCCGTAAAGCTGCTCGACCCCGGCGCGGGCAACGTGCAGCAGCTCATCGACGGATTCCCGGTGCTCGATCAAGGTTTGCTGGGGCACCACCCGGGCAGGGCGCGGCTGCGTGGGGTCGAGTTGGTACTCATTGAGGCAGCGCAGCCAAGATCGGCGGATGGTGGCCTGCGCCGGAAGCTGCGGCGCATCCAGCCCTTCACCGAGCTGGAAGATGTGCTCGATATGCTGGCGCTGCACGGAGGCCAAGCGTGTCGGTGGTAGTAATGGCGTTGGCATGGCGAATCCACACACGATTATTGTTGTACTTCCAGCCTATGCGCTTTGTAGTGGGTGTCAACGAGGGTGTATTACGCCGTTAGTCGTGCGTTACACCTGTAACGTTGGCCGTACACACGGCGTGACAGGTGTACGCGGCTTGCGCTGTTTTATAGTGGTGTGTGGATGCTAAATTTATTTTATTTTTCAATAACTTATTTCCTATTTGGCGCATTTGGCACGGCGGGTGCTTAGGGTTGAGTGTCTTATCGACAGTTCAACAATAACAACGACCTTGGAGTACCCGCGATGACTCACACAGAAGTAAGAACCCCATCCCACGCCACCAGCACCGTCAACGCATGGCTACAGGAGTTTGATGAAGCGCTTCAGGCCCGCGATATCCAACGCGTGCTGACGCTATTCAACGACGAATGCTACTGGCGCGACTTTCTGGCGTTTACCTGGAATCTAAAAACCTGCGAAGGCCAGAAGGAAATCCAGGCCATGCTTGATGCTACGCTGGCCAATACTCAGCCCACCCAGTGGCAGCTTGACGGCGAGGCCAGCGAAAACGGCGATACCGTCGAGGCGTGGTTCACCTTCAAAACGGCCATTGCCACTGGCAAAGGCTACCTGCGGTTGAAGAACGGCAAGTGCTGGACACTGCTGACCACCATGCAGGCGCTGGACGATTTTCCCGAACCGCGCAACCACCATCGCCCTAAAGGGGCCGAGCATGGTGCCAATAAACAGCGGGAAACCTGGCTGGAAGCCCGCGAGCGGGAAGAAGCGGAGCTTGGTTACACGCGCCAGCCTTACTGCGTGATCATTGGCGGTGGCCAGGGCGGTATTGGCCTGGGGGCTCGGCTAAAGCAGATGGGCGTGCCCACCATCATCATCGAGCGCAACGAGCGTGCGGGGGACTCCTGGCGCAAGCGCTATAAATCCCTCTGCCTGCACGACCCAGTATGGTACGACCACCTGCCTTACATTCCCTTCCCGGAGAACTGGCCGGTGTTTGCCCCGAAAGACAAAGTGGGCGATTGGCTGGAAATGTACACAAAGGTGATGGAGCTCAATTATTGGAGTTCTACGACCTGCGACAATGCACGCTTCGATGAAGCCGCAGGCGAGTGGGTTGTGAACGTGAAGCGCAACGGCGAAGAGATCACGCTACGCCCGAAACAGCTGGTGATGGCTACCGGGATGTCCGGTATGCCCAACGTGCCCAAGTTTGCAGGCGCGGAGAGCTTCGAGGGCGAGCAGCAGCACTCCAGCCAGCACCCAGGGCCGGATGCTTACGCGGGCAAAAAGTGCGTGATCGTGGGCTCGAATAACTCGGCCCACGATATTGCCGCCGCGCTCTGGGAGCACGATGCCGATGTCACCATGCTCCAGCGCTCCTCGACCCATATCGTCAAGTCGGACTCATTGATGGAAGAAGTGCTGGGGCCGCTCTACTCAGAAGAGGCGGTAGCCGGCGGGTTGACCCACGAAAAAGCCGACCTGCTGTTTGCCTCGATTCCTTATAAGGTGTTGCCCGATTTCCAGCGTCCGGCGTTTGAGGCGATTAAAAAGCGCGACGCCGAGTTTTACCAAAAGCTAGAAGACGCGGGATTTATGCTCGATTTCGGTGACGATGAGTCTGGCCTGTTTTTGAAGTACCTGCGCCGTGGCTCGGGTTACTACATCGATGTGGGGGCCTGCGATCTGGTCGCCAATGGCGATATCAAGCTGCGCAGCGGTGTTGGCATCGAGCGTATTAAACCGCACTCCATCACGCTCACTGACGGCAGCGAGCTGGACGCTGATTTAATCGTCTACGCCACCGGCTATGGCTCGATGAACGGCTGGGCGGCACGGCTTATCTCCCAGGAAGTGGCCGATAAAGTGGGTAAATGCTGGGGTTTAGGCTCCGATACCACCAAAGACCCCGGCCCTTGGGAGGGCGAGCTGCGCAATATGTGGAAGCCCACCCAGCAGGAAGCGCTGTGGTTCCATGGCGGCAACCTGCACCAGTCCCGGCACTACTCGCACTATTTGGCGCTGCAGTTAAAGGCTCGTATGGAAGGGCTGGAAACGCCTGTCTATGGGCTGCAGCCGGTTCATCATTCGTCTTAAAAGCTATGCGTCTTAAAGGGCATGCGTCTTAACAGGAAGGGATACTTATGAGTCAGTCGACGAATCAGCAACAGATGCAGGCCGCGGTGTGGTATGCCGCTAAAGATCTGCGCGTTGAGCACGTGCCGGTGCCGACGATCAACGACCCCCATGCGGTGAAAGTAAAAGTCGCCGCCTGCGGTATTTGCGGCAGCGATTTACACGAATACGCCGCCGGGCCGATTTTTATTCCGGTAGGCAAACCGCACCCCATTAGCGGCGAGCAGGCACCGATCATCATGGGCCATGAGTTTGCGGGTGAAGTGGTGGAGGTTGGTGAGAAAGTGACGCGGGTGAAAGTAGGCGACCGTGTGGCCATTGAGCCGATACTTTCACCTAACAAGGATGGCGCTTACCAGATGGAGCGCTACAACCTGACGCCGCTACTCGGATTTCACGGCCTCTCCGGCGGTGGCGGCGGATTTTCGGAGTTCACCGTGATGGGTGAACACATGGTACACAAGCTGCCGGATGACCTCAGCTTTGAACAGGGTGCCCTGGTCGAGCCTGCAGCGGTCGCGCTGCATGCGGTGCGCCAGAGTAGCCTCAAAGCCGGGGATAGCGCCGTGGTGTTTGGTGCTGGGCCGATTGGCTTAATGACCATCGAAGCGCTTAAAGCCGCAGGGGCTGCACAGATTTATGCGGTGGAAGTCGCAGCATCCCGTAAGGCCAAAGCCGAAGCGCTGGGAGCCATCGTTGTCGACCCGCAGCAAGAGGACGCGGTGGAGAAACTGCACGCCTTGAGCGGCGGTGGGGTGGACGTGGCCTTCGAAGTGACCGGCATTCCCGCCGTGCTCAACCAAGCGCTGCACAGCACTCACGAGGGCGGCGAAGTGGTGGTGGTGAGTATTTGGGAGGGAGAGGCCAGCTTTCACCCCAACGACTTGGTGATTAAAGAGCGCACCATGAAAGGCATTATTGCCTATCGTCATGTGTATCCGGCGGTGATGGCGCTGATGCAGCGGGGCTACTTCCGCGCCGAGGATATGGTCACTCAACGCATTCCGCTGGCGGATATCGTGGAGGAGGGCTTTGAGGCGCTGCTGAGCGATAAGGCGCAGGTGAAAATTATCGTCACGCCATAGCGGTACGTTTTTGAAAAGCGAAAGGCCATCCACGGATGGCCTTTTTTAATGGGCTTTTTTGATGGGCTTTTTTGATGGGCTGTGCCGCTACTCGGCGTAAATCATTTTGCGCGTCATCCCGCCGTCGGCGACAAAGTTCTGCCCGGTGATAAAGCCGGATTCTTTGGAGAGCAGAAAGCGGGTGAGCGCGGCAATATCTTCAGGAGTGCCCACGCGCCCCGCCGGGTGCTGTTCGCGGTCGATATCACGGTGCTCCACCGGCTGCTGGCGGCTGGGTTTTTGCCAGTCGCCGACCTCGATCCAGCCAGGGCTAACGGCGTTGACGCGAATATCCGGGCCTAGGCTGACCGCTAGCGCGTGGGTCAACGCGACAATGCCACCTTTGCTAGCGGCGTAGGCTTCGGTATCCGGCTCGGATTGGATGGCGCGTGACGAGGCCATCAGCACCATACTGCCGCCGTGCGGGCGTAGATAAGCAGCCCCATGTTTGGCGCACAAAAAGGCACCGGTGAGGTTAGTGTTTAAGTAGGCCTGCCATGTCTCTAGCGAGAGCTGCTCCACCGGGCCATGGAAGGGGTCCGCAATGCCTGCGTTATACACGATGCCGTTGAGCTGGCCAAAGTGGCCGACGGTTTTTTCGAGGCTTGCCGCCACCTGGGCTTCATTGTTGGCATCCGCCATTAGTGTTAGCAGGTTCTCACGGCGGGGCAGTCGTTCAGCGGCCGCACTTAGGGCTTCTTGGTCGATGTCGGTGATGGCAACGCGATGGCCTTCGGCCAGCAGCATGTGGGCGATGCCAAGGCCAATTCCTTGGGCACCGCCAGTGATATAGATGATGTGGGGCTTAGTCATAAGCACTTTTCCATGGAGAGTTAAACGTATATTGGCACGGTAGCCGTTTTAAATGTGAAATATCGATACAGCTAACGACAGCAGCTGAATAAATGCATACATTGACATTAACTAAACGAGCTTAGCAGTGCTACGCTCGGTTTATTACGTTAGCGTCTGTAACCCGCGAGGTTTTACCATGGTGGAGAGTGAGCAGGCTCGGCTTCAGGCGCTACACGGCTTAGCTATTTTAGATACGCCACCAGAGGAGCGATTTGATCGAATTACTCGGCTTGCAACGCACCTTTTTGGGGTAGAGATTGCGCTCGTCTCATTAGTGGATGAGGAGCGGCAGTGGTTTAAATCGCGCCAGGGCTTTTCGCTCACCCAGACCTGTCGGCAAGAATCCTTTTGCGCTCATGCCATTCAAAAAGAAGGCATTTTTGAAATAGAGGATGCGAGTGCAGATCCGCGTTTTGCAGATAATGTGCTAGTGACAGCGCGTCGTGGTATTCGATTTTATGCCGGTGTACCGCTCACTACATCAGACGGATTTCGGGTTGGCACGCTGTGTATTATTGACTCTAAGCCCCGGCGGTTAGACGACGCCCAGCGCCAGGCGTTGATTGATCTTGCGGCTTGCGCTGAAGATGAAATTAATCGAATGGGTCTTGAGAATGAGCTGTCACGAGTGACTAAGGCTAGAAGTCGCTTAGCGGAAGATGAA
The DNA here is from genome assembly GCF_044543515.1 of Vreelandella lionensis. Lineage (NCBI taxonomy): Bacteria > Pseudomonadati > Pseudomonadota > Gammaproteobacteria > Oceanospirillales > Halomonadaceae > Vreelandella > Vreelandella lionensis. Next base: position 17,467 of record NZ_JBITWC010000042.1, read on the forward strand.
CAACAACAGCGGAGGTTGGTAGCGGCGCTTTCATCACTTAACGAAATCAGCACATCGAACGAGCTCAGCCTTGCTCAGCAACTGCAGGCCTCCCTAGCGTTGGGCTGTCGCCATCTCCAAATGCAAATGGGGATTATCAGTCGTATCAACAACGGCATTTTTGAGGTGGTGTCTGTCACTGCACCAGAGGATATCACTATTAGCGCAGGTCAGTGTTTGCCACTCGCCAATACCTACTGTGATATGACGCTTCAAAATGATGGGTTTTTAGCGGTCCATCATGTTGGGCAAAGCAACCTTTGTAATCATCCATGCCATGATACGTTTGGCCTCGAAGCCTATATCGGCTGTACTATCCTTCTGCCTGAGCAGCTCTTTGGTACCGTCAGCTTTTCATCAACTACCCCGCTTTGGGCACCCTTCGCAGAAACCGATAAGTTATTCCTAAAATTGCTCAGCCGTTGGATAGGCGCATCGCTAGAGCGTCAGCGGGTTGATGCACTCAAAAGTGAGTTCGTTTCTACAGTAAGCCATGAGTTACGTACGCCACTCACGGCAGTAACTGGTGGGCTCAAACTCGTGCTGGGTGGTGCCACTGGCGAAATTCCCACGCAAACGAAACAAATGCTGACAATGGCGCTTAAAAATAGCGAGCGCCTTGGAGGGCTTATCAATGATCTTCTAGATATTGAAAAGCTGCTGGCGGGTAAGCTAAATTTCATTTGTCAGCCTCACTCGTTGGCAACTCTACTCACTGCGGCCATACAAGAAAATCAGCCCTACGCCTCTCAGTATGGGGTAACGCTTAATTTGTTGCCATTAGCTGTAGACCGTTTAATAAACGTCGACCCATTACGTTTTCAACAAATTATGGCGAATTTGCTTTCCAACGCTGCAAAATTCTCTCAGCTTAAAGGTGAGGTCGTTATTTTTTGCGATGAGTGTGATAAAAAAAGTCCGTATCAACGTAAAAGATTCTGGCTGTGGTATAACTGATGCCTTTAGGCCGAGAATTTTTCAAAAATTCTCACAATCGGATGCCAGTGACCGCCGTGTGAAGGGAGGAACAGGCTTGGGACTTTCAATCAGCAAAGCGATCACTGAACAGGTGGGCGGCACTATCGGTTTTACTTCCTGTGAAGGGAAGGGCAGTACGTTTTATGTCGTGTTTCCTTGGGTAGAGGAAAAAAATCGTGCGAAATCTTGAGCGCCTAACCTGGCCTGGCGGTTCCTCTGCGTATACAGGGTTGTGGTTGCTAGTAGCACTGCTAGCGCTTGGTATTATTGGCAATATGCTGCAGCTCTCAGTGCTGTTTAACGTCTATTTTGTGTTCGGCTCTGTCGCTGTGATGTTGGCGATTGCCTGGTTAGGCACTTGGCCCGCTGTTCTGGTTGGTATAACGGCGGGGCTTTATACCTACCTTATTTGGCAAAACCCGGTCACTGTGGTGGTGTTTTTATTAGAGGCCATCGTAGTTTCTTGGATTTATCACCATAAAATTAAGAACCTTATTGTCGCCAGCCTAATTTTTTGGACGGTTGTAGCGGCACCTCTTGATTTTATCTTTTTTCAGTATTTATTAGGCTGGAGCCAAGAATTAACACAGCTGGTCTATATGAAACAGCTAGTAAATGGTGTGCTGAACGCCGTTATTGCCAGTGCTGTCATCATTGTTTGCGGTCTGTCTAAATGTACCTGGCTGCCTACAGTGGGGGCGTTAATGCGACTGCGTCATTTACTCTTTTGTGCACTGCTTTCAGTTACCCTAATGACGGGCATTCCTTTGATTCTCTATGAAGGCCATGCGATGCGGCAGGGCCAACAGACGTTTGTTGATCAAACCCTGACAGCCCTTAGTAATGAGTTGATTGAGAGATTATCTGAGCCTGAAGCTGATCAGCGTTATATGTATCACATTGGCCGAGTTCGCGATGGAAACGATGTTGGCGTTGGCCTACTGGATGAGGAAGGAGAGCTCATTAGCCAAGTAGTTGATCTTAACTCTTTAACTCTTGAGGCTGGAGATGAAGTAGTGCCTGTCAATAGCCGCATTAATATGTGGCTGCCTGGCGGCTTAGAGAATCCTGCGATCCGCTTTGCGCAAGGCCGTTACACGTTGCGCGTGCCCGCACAGGGTGTGGCTGGGGTCAACGAAATTATATTGGAAACTCCTGCGCTACCCACCATTGAGCGATGGAAGCTTATCGCACAATACTTTTTTTAATGTTAGCTGGAGTAATAGGGCTAGGGGTTTTAGCAGCAGAGCTATTAAGTCGTATGATTACCCAGCCGCTGATGCGACTGGGTAAGAGTGGTCAGGCATTAAGTCATACGATAGGCAGTAGCGAGACGTTACAACTACCTCGCAGCCACATCGTAGAGTTTCAACAGCTTTCAAATTTATTAGAAGAGATGGCGGCGGAGCTTGGTGGCGCGTTTAAACGTCTTCGCCATACTCACAGCTATTTAGAGCGCGAAGTGGAACAGCGCACGAAAGCACTCGCCAGCACCAATGACCTACTAAGCTCAGTGCTGGATGCAGCGTCTGACTTTGCCATTATCGTTACTGACACTCAGGGTACTATTAAGCTGTTCAATAGAGGGGCTGAAAATATGTTGGGCTATGCAGCTGAAGATGTTGTTGGGCTGCATAGCCCCACGCTTTTTCATGATGCTGATGAGGTTGAGCAGCGATTAATCGAGATCAGTAAGAGTGTAGGGTATACACTAACTCCCTTTGAAGTATTTTCCCATTGGGCCGCTACAGAGAAACGGGACTCAAGAGAGTGGACGTATATCACTCGCTCTGGTGAGCGTTTACCCATCAAATTGGTAATATCAAACATTGTCGATCAGCAGGGTAGCATTACAGGCTATTTAGGCATTGCTGAAGATATTTCCGAGTCTAAACGCGTTGAGCAGTTAAAAAATGAGTTTATTGCCACAGTAAGCCATGAGCTGCGTACGCCCCTTACCTCCATTTCTGGAGCATTAGGCATGGTCTCAGCAGGGGCGCTAGGCAGTGTGCCGGATACTGTGATGCAAATGGTCAATATTGCTCATAAAAATAGCCAGCGACTGACACATCTTATTAACGACCTGCTGGATATTGAGAAAATCGCTGTAGGAAAGCTAGGGAAGCTCTGAAAAAGTCACTGCTATCAGCGATAATACGGCTATCGTCAACTGCATAGGATTCAGTGCTGCCATGGATCAAATCACCT
>NZ_JBITWC010000043.1:0-14869 GCF_044543515.1 Vreelandella lionensis
TGCTGGCACGTTCTTCAATACTGAGTTCGAGGTAAGACATGGGACAACACCTTAGCGAAATGCTCAGGTGTTGCACTCAGTTTCTGCGGCCAAGGAGTTTTACGAAGATATTGGCCAAAAAGGCGGCGAAAAAAGCGGTGGTAACTTTGCCAACGACCCTGAGCGCGCCTCGGAAGCTGGTAAGAAAGGTGGCGAAAATAGCCACAGTGGCGGTGGTAATAACCGCTGACGAGCGCGCTTTTAACTGTTCCTGATTTACACGTTCAAGAGTGCCTTTAGCCGCTAAGGCTAAAGGCACAAGGAGCCAAGGATGAGTCGTCCTGTGAACGATAAGAACTTTGATATGGTGAGTACGCTATATCATGCCTCTCAAGGTATTCAGCTAAGCTCGCAGTTTTCTCAAGATGCTAAAGAGAACTCCGATCAAGATGCTCAGGCATTTTTTGATCGTGTGTCTGAGCATTACGAGGAAATTGCTGATGAAGCACGGAAGCTGCTAAAGCAGAAGCTTTAAGTTCGTTGCCAGGGAGCGTTCTCCCTGGCAATTACGTTAGGAGAATAGCGCAATGTTCCACCACTCTGGAAAATTACAGTATCCCGTTAAGGTCGATAAACCCAATCCTGAATTTGCCATGCTGCTGCAACAAGCGATTGGCGGCATTGAAGGCGAAATTCGGGTAGCCATGCAGTACTTCTTTCAAGCGATGGGCGCACGCGGCGATGACCGTATCCGCGACATGCTGATGTCCACCGCGACAGAAGAGCTGTCCCATATTGAAATGCTGGGTCATGCGGTTGCCCTCAACCTGGAAGGCGCGCCGGTCTCCTACCAAGAGGCCACGGCACAAGACCCGGTAATGAATGCCATTCTGGGCGGTGCTAACCCGCGCCACCTGCTCTCATCGGGCCTTTCGGCCATGCCGGTGAATGCTAACGGCGTGCCCTTTGATATGAGCCACGTGTATGCCACGGGCAATATCGCCGCCGATATGCTGGCTAACGTAACGGCGGAAGCCGGTGGTCGCGTGCTGGCATCGCGCCTGTATAACTGGACCGATGACCACGGCATGAAGGATTTCCTCTCCTTCTTGATTGCTCGCGATACCTACCACCAGCAGCAGTGGCTGGCGGTGATTGAAGAGCTGGGCGGCTTTGAGAAGCAACTGCCGATTCCCAACGCCACGCCGGAAGATAACGAGGCGATGCAGCACTCTTACTACTATCTCAACACACTGTTGGATAAAGAGGCGCCGAAAGGCCGCTGGTCGGAAGGCCCCTCGCTGGATGGCCGAAGCCAGTACAGCGTGCGCAACCAGCCCGCGCCCGAAGGCCAAGAGCCGAGCCTGGGCGGTGCAAAAGAGAAGTCCGGGGCGCAAAAAGAGCAGATCGACCCTAAAAAGTAAGCTTTATTTGTTATCCACGCCGCTGATGAACAAGGAGAGCGCACGATGGAAGCCAAGTATCTGGAAGATTGGTTACGCGATGCCCATGCTATGGAAAAGCAGGCGGAAGAGATGTTGAAAGCGCAGGCGAAGCGGATCGAACACTATCCAGCCCTGCGCGCGCGCATTGACCAGCACTTGCATGAAACCGAGCACCAGGCGGAAAAGCTGGAGCGGGTGATGAATGAGCTGGGGATTGATACCTCTGCCATGAAGGATATGGGCGGCAAGCTCACCGCCTTCGGGCAATCGGTTGGCGGTATGATGGCAGGCGATGAAGTGGTGAAAGGCGGTATTGCCAGTTACGCCTTCGAATGTTTTGAAATTGCCAACTATAAGGCGTTGATTGCCGCTGCAGAGCAGGCCAACCAGCCAGAGGTGGTGCGCGTATGCCGCGAGATCCTGCAGGAAGAGCAGGCCATGGCCGATTGGCTCGACCAGCACCTGGACGAAACCACGCGCACCTTCCTTACCCGCGCCGATGACAACGACGTGCAGGCCAAGAAGTAACGCAGATTGAGTAAGAAGTAACGCAGAGCGAGATGGCTAGTCACGCCCTTTTCCCCGGCAGCCCAGGCCGGGGTTTTTTGTGCCTATAAAAACCGCCCCAAGCGGTGTAGCAAAAAGCGGTGTAGCAACGTGGGGCGGCAGTGAGTGTCGCTAAAAGCGGCGACTGCTAGAGGTGGTCACGAGAGATTTTTGACGACCAGTTTTTTGAAAATACCCGATACGCCTGTTCGTAGGCGTCTAACTGGGCGTGAACAAGAAAGTGGCTCTCGGTGCAGGTGAGTACCGTACGGGTATACACCTCAGTATCCCAGTCATCTCGTTTGAAGTGGCTCTCGGTGATGGTTTCTCCGCGGGCAGAGGTGAAGTCATCCGTTACAGTGCTGTAGTACTCCCGCGCGCTGCGGTGAATTTCCGTGCCCGTATCGTTGATACGAAAGCACCCCTGGTTGTTAATCACTTCCAAGGTGGACTTTTTGGTGGCCAAGTCACGGTGCAACAACCAATTATGCTGACTGGGAGCAAGCGTAGTGATCGCCAGCGGTGGGGCCGCTTCGGGTGGTTCAAAGGCAAAGGTATTATCATCATCGGCTGCCGTGCGCACGGGTAGGTGGAGCGTGCAGTTGTCGAGGGTGATATCCACCTGTGCCGGAGCGGGTGAGAGCCATGCCAATGGCCAGTACGAGGTAGAGATCGAAATGCGTAGCTGATGCCCCTCTGGAAAACGCTGGGCAATCCCGTTCATAGGGATTTGCACTCGGTACTGCTTGCCGGGTACTAACTCGCTAGGCTGTTCGTCGCTATCCCGGTGAGTTAGGTTCAGCAGCCCATAGGTGACGCGGGTGGCTTTTCCATCCGGCGCAACGTCGGAAAGGCGCACCGCCAGCATGGCTTGGGGCTGGTCGCAGGAGAGCGTTAGCGACAGAGTGGTAACGCCCATAATATCCAGCGGTGCTTCCAGCGGCGGGCTGCTAAAGACTAGCGAGCCGCCATCCTCTTCCCGCTGGTCGCCGGGGAGGTCGGGTGTGGCAGCGTAGGAGCACCACTTACCCGCTGCCATCCCCACGCTAATGGGCGATTGCAGGCCGAGCGTGGGCGGTGTGTGTGTCTCCGGTAACGGCTCAACGGTTAAACGGTTGGGTTGTAGGTAGTAGCACTGCTCGCGAATCCGCGGCGAGGGCCACTGATGTTCACTTAGCCAGCGCCCAGGGCGGTCGGCGTAGCTGTTATCTGGGGGCACGCTATCCTGCTGCCAGGCCCGCAGCATCGGCTCATCCATAATGCCGTTCTCTTTGCCTTTCAGCCAGTAATCCCACCAGCGCAGGGCTTCTTGCAGAAAACCAATGGCGGGGCCTGGAATTCCTTGGTGAGGATACTTATGCCCCCACGGGCCAATCAGCCCCTTTCGGGGCACGTCTAGATGCTCCATCAACCGAAATACAGTGTTGGTAAACCCGTCAGCCCAGCCGCCAATGGCGTAAACGGGGCACTGAATAGCTGAGTAGTGTTCGCACACTGAACTTGTCGACCAATAGGCATCCCGGCGCTGGTGGCGCAGCCACTGGTCGATCCATAACCCGCTGTGCTCCATGCGCTCAAACCACATCTCCCGCCAGCGTTCGCCTACCATGGCCGGGTCAGGTGGAAGCGCATTAAAAGCAAACATCACGGTCGCTTCCGAGAGGTTGTCTCCCAGCAGGCAGCCGCCCATGTAGTGCATATTGTCGGCGTAAAGGTCATCGCTGGAGCACAGGCTGATCACGGCTTTGAGGGCAGGCGGCTGTTTGGCCGCCACCTGCAGGCTATTAAAGCCACCCCATGAAATGCCCATCATGCCAACGTTGCCATTGCACCAGGGCTGTTCGGCCAGCCAAGCGATAGCATCGACGGCGTCTAACTGCTCTTGCTGGGTGTACTCATCGGTGAGCACGCCGTCGGAGTCACCGCTGCCGCGCATATCAACCCGCACGCAGGCGTAGCCGTGGCCCGCTAGGTAGGGGTGGTTGCTGGCATCGCGGCCCCGCGTTACATCACGTTTGCGGTAGGGGATGTACTCCATAATGGCGGGAAAAGGCGTGGAGTCAGGCGTATCGGGTAGCCACACCCGAGCCGCCAGCTGCTTTCCATCGCGCATAGAGATAAACACGTTTTCGATCTCGCGGACGGGGTAAGGGAAGTCGTGAACGATCTCCATGTAGGCCTCCTTAAGAATCGACAGTCTCAATAGAATCGATAGGCTCAATGTCAAAATTCAGGAAATCCAGGCAGAACTGGTAGTTTTGCTCTATCTCCTCATGGGTGTTGCCGGTGACGTAGAGCGTGCCCAGGCGGTAGCAGAAGCTGTCCTGGTGCATCAAGTGGCTAAGCTGCTGGCCGGGCGCTACATCAATGACCACGTCGGTATGCGGCAGCCGCTGTTTGAGCGCGTCAATCTCTTCCTGGCTGGGAATACGCTTTACCACGCCGTCTTGGTGGGCAAACGGAATGAAGCACTTGGCTGCCATCGCGGCGACGCCCTGGCGGTTGAGTAGCGAGGGCCGCTGGCCAAGGGCGATATCAACGGCAATCTCGTGGTTCGACATGCCATCCACCAGCACGAAAATCTCGCTATGGGATTGAGAAATGCGCGTGTTGACCTCAATCAGCCACAGTTTTTCCCGCGCCTCGTCCCACATAAACTCAACGTTAAAACAGCCGTTGTTGTAACCAATATGGGTCAGAAAGGTTTTGGCGGTTTCCACCATTTTATGGTGGACGTGTTCGGGGAGGTTGCTGGGGTACTCCAGGCGGTCAAACAGCGAGATGGAGTTCTCTGCTTTGGGCTGCGAAATAATGCCGTGAATATTAAATTCACCATTAAAGACAGAGCCTTCGGGCGCAGCTTGCACGCCGCTAATAATTTCTTCGGCAATACAGGCGTTGCCATCTAACTGGGCAATTTCTTCCGGTAACTCTATGTAAGCAAGGGCTTCATTAAAGGCGTCGCCTAGTTGGCGAATCCCCGCGCGTATTTCCTCCATGGCCTGCTCGAACTGGGGCTGGTTCTCGATTTTAAACCCCAAATGGGAAGAGAAGGCCTTCACCGGTTTGAGCCAAAACGGGTAGTCGAGCGTTACCTGTGACAGTGGGTCATCAGCGAAAGGATCAATGCCGCAAAAGTTGGGCACCACATCAGGAACCACCTTTTGCTGCTCAAGGCGGCTCCAATATTTATGCTCACACTTTAAAACACTCGTAATAGAAGGTGAGGGAAGGTGGTAGTGCTGGCAAAGAATAGGCACGATAACGCTAGTAGGAAAGTCCCACTGAGCGATAATCGCATCGATAGTGCCAGGGTACACATTAAGTTGCTCTTTGGCCGATGAAAGTAACTGATTAAAAGACACTTTGTCTGCTTCAACTGCTGTGTCCACATCTAATAAACCATGAATTTCTAAGTCCTTTCTCTCTCTTAGTGTTTGCATGGCGGTTTTTTGCTTATCTTCTAAAGCAATAACAAAAACGTTGCGTTTCATGCGCTACTCCATTAGTGGTTGATTAGGCGAATTGTCCCTATTGCCCACCCTTGAGCGTATGAAAGGCCTTTTCTCTTTTCCAGGTCGAATAAGTTTGAAAGAGAGATAATTAATTTATGTAACACTATTAGTGAGTTAGATTCGGAAATGAATGTATCGGTAAGTATTTTTGTTTTTGCTTTTGTTATGAAAGCTAGTTTGATATAGGCTGAAAGGTATGCGTTGCATTTTCTGAGGAGGTCGAAAAAATTAACAAATGTTAATAATCAATGGTTTTTTGACTTTTGTTAGCGTGGTTTATAAAACCATCTTGTTTAGTTATTTATATTTGTCTATATTTTTGTCGCGTTATCTTCCTTTATATATATCGGCATTATAAACAATTCCTGGTGAGTATAGCTTTTGTCTAACTACAAAGGAGTGTAGAGATGAATAAGGTTACTGCAGAAGAGTGCAAACAAGTGGAAGATAGAAATCGCAAAGGTGTACACGGCGGCTTAAGTAGTGATAGCTCTTGTATAGGAATAAGTGAAGTATTAGGCCTTTATGGCGAGCTGGGAGCCGATGCCCGAGAGGCGTTGGCTAACATCCGGCATAAGCCCGTAGAGCTTCGACGCAACCAAAAGGTGTTCTCGTTATGTGAAGGTCGCGCCGACATCTTCGTAGTTAAAGAGGGATGGGCGAGCCTTTCCCACGCGACCAGCACCAGAGGACAAGGTATATGTAACGTCTTTATGCCTGGCGATATTATTGGTATGCGAGAAAGCTTTTTTGAAAGTCATGATATAGTTATTCTTTCTTTAACTAATTGTAAACTTGAAAAAGTATCTGTTGATGACTTGCATGAGCTTTTTAAAACCAATGAGGAAATAAGAAAGGCGATTACTTCTTATGTTATGGTAAATGACAATATTACCATCGAACGGTTAAGAAGCTGTACTCATCATCGTTCTGAAGAACGCGTTGCGCATTTCCTGTTAGAAGTTTATGCCCGCTTTAATTTTAAAGGACTGTTGGATAGTAATGTATTTGCATTCCCTGTTACTCAAGATGTCGTGGGTGAGCTATTAGGTATGACAAGTGTCCACGTAAGCCGCTGTATGACAGCGCTGGAACAGAAAAAGTTAATTCGTAAAACCCGCAGTAGTATCAAGTTATTGCAATCAGAAGAAATGACGCGTAACACCGGGTTTGACAGCGATTTTATATACGGGCATCTATGCCTTGGTTAGCAACTTTATCGCTAAAATAACCAGAGCGGTGCTTGAAGAGGCTGTTCTGGTTTTTTTAGGTCTGGCGGTTGTGTTAATAAAATGCCGCCATAAGTGCTATCAAATATTAAGCTTATGCAGCATAGCTATATTTTATAAGTGGTTTTTCATTGCTACTTTTTAGGCGTATAGTATGACATTTGAATAAATGTCATAACCCACGTTATGAAAGGAGACATCTTAGGTTGCAAGCGCAAGGGTATTAGCTACCCTACCTACTGCGCTGTGTTTCTAAATGAGACACGTTTTAACTGAAGTTTAATCATACAAGGAGTGGATTAGATGACAGTCAGCAATACACCTCTTAATAACGTAACGGCCCATAAGCAGTATAGCGAGATGGCCGATATGCCCTCGGCGGGGAACGCAAAGGTAGCGGATGGTTACCCAACGCGTCTTGCCCAAGCGCCCAAATCCCTGACTCAGCCCCGCCGTGATGGGGTAGTGAAAGGGCGTCAACTGCCGGGGCCGCTTACCCAGGCGCAGTTGGACGAGTTTGAGCGCAATGGGTATCTGTTTATCCCCAACCTGATTAGTGGTGAAGAGTTGGAATCGCTATGCCAGGAGATGAACGAGCTGATGAGCAATGATGCCTACCGTGACCAGGACTTCAGCGTTACGGAGCCGCAAAGCCATGAGATTCGTTCGCTGTTTGCGGTTCATAAGCTCTCCGAACGGTTGGGCGCGCTTGCCACCGATGAGCGCTTAGCCGGTGCGGCACGGCAAATTATTGGCGATGACCCTTACGTGCACCAGTCGCGTATTAACTACAAGCCGGGGTTTGCGGGTAAAGGATTTAACTGGCACTCGGATTTTGAAACCTGGCACGCGGAAGATGGCATGCCCAATATGCATGCGGTGAGTGCATCGCTGATCTTGACCGATAACCACGAGTTTAACGGCCCACTGATGCTGATCCCCGGTTCGCACATGGAATTTGTGCCCTGCTTAGGGGAAACGCCAGAGGATAACCATAAAAGCTCGTTGAAAGCCCAAGAGATAGGCGTACCAAGCCCAGAGGCACTGACCCATTTGGTCGGTAAATATGGGATTGATGCACCTAAAGGTAAAGCGGGCGGCCTGCTGCTGTTTGACTGCAACACGCTGCACGCGTCTAACGCCAACCTCTCGCCGGATCCGCGTAGTAACGTGTTTTTCGTGTTTAACCGGCCTGATAACCGCTGTGTAGAGCCATTTGCCGCTCCCAAACAGCGCCCGCCGTTCTTGGCCCACGGTCCAGATGAGCGCTGGAATCCAGGCGCGTAAACGGGGGGGGCTGGCCTGCGCCTTGGAAAAGCGGTGGTGGTACTGTGGAACATACGCATAGCTGGGGTAGACTAATGCGCCTGTCGTTGCGAATGCGGCACGCATAATGAGAAGGAGAAGACCCGCCATGCGTTTTGTTCCACAGTTTACCGATGGCCAGGAGTTTCCCCACGCGCTGGGCAAAGTCGTCTGCGTCGGCCGCAATTATGCCGACCACGCCAAAGAGCTGGATAACCCGGTTCCCAGTGAGCCGCTGCTGTTCATCAAGCCCGCCACTAGCGTGGTGGACTTAACCAAGCCTCTCGACCCGCCATTTTCGCGAGGCGATGTTCATTATGAAGTCGAGCTGGCGCTACTGGTGGGGGAGACCCTCACCCACGCCACGCAAGATGAAGCCGAGCGTGCCATTGCAGGCATTGGCCTTGCGATGGATTTAACCCTGCGCGATGTGCAAACCAAGTTAAAAGAGAAAGGCCACCCTTGGGAAATCGCCAAGGCCTTTGATGGCGCCTGCCCGCTGTCGCCTTTCTTGCCGCTGAGCCGCGTGCCTAACTGGAACGCGCTGACCTTCACCCTAGAAATCGACGGTGAAGAGCGCCAGCACGGCGAAGGCGCGGATATGATTTTTGCTATTCCCACGCTGGTGGCAGAAATGAGCCGTCACTTCACCCTGGAGCCAGGCGATGTGATTTTGACCGGCACGCCTGCCGGAGTCGGCGAGCTACCCCGCGGCGCGGCGCTACGCTTAACGCTGACTGGCGGCCTGGAGATTTCGACCAGCGTCGTTGAGTAACGACCCGCTCACGGGTTCAGCACGCAAAACAAAGGCCACCGATACGCTCGGTGGCCTTTTTTGTGAAACGCGTTAAGCCGGTGAAGGGTTACTCCAGGTAGGTGTAGCCCTCTAGGCCTTCGGTCAGGCTGGCGGCAAAGTGGGCTTGCTCCTCGGCAGAGAAGCCACTGGTCACCAGCTGCTCGGTGAGTTTTTGCTTCAAAACTCGGGCGTCGAAGTTCACGTAGGCCAATACGTTGGCCACCGAATCCCCCGCCTGCGGGTTAGAGAGCACCCACTCGCCATCTTCACCTAGCGCTGCATCCACCGAATCGGTATCGCCGAACAGGTTGTGCAGGTCGCCAAGAATCTCCTGGTAGGCGCCCACCAGGAAGAAGCCTAACCAGCGCTCGTCGTCATTGGCCCACTCAGGCAGTGGCAGGGTGGTTTCTACCCCTTGGCCATCCACATAGCTATCGATACGGCCATCAGAGTCGCAGGTGATGTCCTGGATCACCGCACGGCGGGTGGGCGCTTTGTCCAGCCCGCTGAGTGGTAGCACGGGGAAAATCTGCTCGATGCCCCACACGTCTGGCACTGACTGGAACAGCGAGAAGTTAACGAACAGCTTGTCGGCCAATTTTTCGGCCAGCTCGTCCATGATTTCCCGGTGCGCGCGGTTGCGGGTATCCAGCTTTCCACGCAGGCGCGTGCAGGCGGCCATGTAGAGGCGCTCGCCTTCGGCGCGGGCATTGATGTTACTCAGCCCTAGTACAAAGCGGTCGTGTAGCTCGCTCACCGCCTGCAGCAAGTCGTGCCAGGCTTCTACCAGCACCCGTGGCTCTTGGGTGTCGGCCAACTGGTCAAACACCCGCCACAGCTCTTCTACCTGCGGGTCTTCTTCCTGGGTTGCGCGCTCTGGCGGCGTGTCGTTGACGCGCTCTTCACCAATGACATTGGTGATCAGCACCGCATGGTGGGCGGTGAGCGAACGGCCGGATTCACTGATCAGGTGCGGCTGGGGCAGGTCGGCTTCCTGGCAGAGCTGTGAGAACGCGCTAACCACGTTGCGGGCGTACTCCTGCATGGAGTAGTTAGCCGAGCAGTAGCTGCGCGAACGGGTGCCTTCGTAGTCGATCCCTAAGCCGCCGCCCACATCGACGGTGTCGATGGGTGCGCCCAGGCTCATCAGGTTTTGATAGAAGCGCGCGCACTCCCGCAGGCCGCGCTGAATATCGCGGATGTTGGCGATTTGCGACCCCAGGTGGAAATGCACCAGCTGTAGGCTGGCCAGAGCGTCCTGGGCGCGTAGGGTTTCGACCACTTCCAGAATCTGGCTGGCGGTGAGACCGAACTTCGACTTCTCACCGCCAGTATTCTGCCACTTGCCTTTACCCACCGAGGCCAGCCGCGCGCGCAGGCCAATGCGCGGGGTTACGTCCAGCTCGCGGGCCTCTTCTAAAATCAGCTCCAGCTCGGAGAGCTTCTCCACCACCAGATACACTTTGTGGCCAAGCTTCTCGCCCAGGAGCGCAAGGCGCACGTACTCGCGGTCTTTGTAGCCGTTACACACGATCAGTGAGGAACCGCTATCCGACAGCGCCAGCACCGCCAGCAGTTCAGGCTTGCTGCCCGCTTCCAAGCCCACACGGCCATTACCCCGCTCAGAGGTAGCGAGAATCTCTTCTACCACCCGACGCTGCTGGTTCACCTTAATCGGGTAAACCGCGGTATAGCCGCCCTGGTAGTCCACGTCCTGCATGGCGGCGTCAAAGGCACCGCAGAGCTGTTCGACGCGATCGTGAAGAATATCGCTAAAGCGCACCAGCACCGGTAAGCGTAACCCCGCCGCCTGTAACTGACGGACTAACGCACTGATAGGCAGCGCCGGGCCTTCCGCATCGCTGCCCAGCGGGCGCACCAGGGCTTGGCCGTGGTCGTCGACGTCAAAGTAGCCGCTGCCCCACTGGTCCATGTTCCAAGTGCGGCGGGCACGCACGGCGGGGCTGCTGGTCGTTGCCATTTCACTCATGAAGATGCCTCTGGAATCGGGAGTGCGCCAAACGCGATGCGTGCTTTAAGAATCACGCGGAAGCGCTCGGGTTCGTGGGGAGTTAAGTCATGGGCCGGTGGGTCGACATACACCACCAGCAGCCGTGACAGCCAATAACGCAGTGCGGTCATGCGCAGCATCGTCGGCCAAAGCGTGCGTTCTGATTCGGTCAGCGGGCGGCGCGCTTGATAGGCGCTTAAAATGGCGTTGTAACGCTCGGCGTTCAGCGAACCGTCCTCATTGGAGGCCCAGTCGTTAATTACAATCGCCAGATCAAACAGCAAGTCACCGGTGCAGCCGTTATAAAAATCGATAATACCGCCCAGGGCGTCGCCCTCGAACAGCGTGTTATCGCGGAACAAATCGCCATGCACTGCTCCTTGGGGGAGCTCGCCATGCTGGCTAAATTCGCTCTCGAAATCATCCACTGCGTTCTTCATCAGCGTTTGATCGTCAGGGCTGATGTAGGTGAGCACCTTATGGTGTACCGCCCGCAGCCAGTGCAGGTCACGGGGGTTGGGGCGATGCCCGGGAAAGTGCTGCGATACTTTATGCATCTGCCCAAGCGTGCTGCCCAGCGCTTGGCACTGGGCAAGGTTGGGGGCGCTGGGGTGCTTGCCCGGCAGGCGCGGGAACAGCAGCGCAGGCTTGCCCGCCAGGCTGTGCAGCGCCACGCCTTCGCGGTCATGAATAGTGCCGGGCACCGGCAAGCGGTGCTCGTCTAAGTAATCGAGCAACTCAACAAAAAACGGCAGCTCTTCGTGTTCGCCTTGCTCAAACAGGGTGAGCACCAGCTCGCGGCGGTCGGTGGTCACGAAAAACGTCGAGTTCTCCGTGCCGCCTGCCACGCCTTGAAGCGCAACAAAGCTGCCAACATCAAATTTTTCCAAAAACGCGGCGACCTGTGCGTCGCTAAGCGGGGTGAATACTGCCATGAGAATCTCGCCCAGGTTGCTAAGCCGATTATTGTAGCGGCTTGCCGCGCCAGTTGGCAGCGTTGTGTGGTGAAGAGTAGCGAGTTTTAGGGCTCTTTTCTGCAGGCTAGGCGTTGAGCGCGTATCATAGAGAGCAGATGTTCTTACCGTTTTGCTGACTATGGAATTTGGTTATGGCCCGTGCCCCAATCGTGCTTGTCGATGGCTCTTCGTACCTCTATCGCGCGTTTCATGCGCTGCCGCCGCTAACGACCTCTCACGGTCAGCCGACCGGGGCCGTGAAGGGCGTGCTGAATATGCTCAAACGGCTGATTAAAGACTACCCCGATAGCCCCATGGCAGTGGTGTTCGATGCGCCGGGCAAAACCTTTCGCGATGAGATGTATAGCGAGTACAAGGCCCACCGTCCTCCCATGCCGGATGACCTACGCAGCCAGATCGAGCCGCTGCACGCCTGTGTTAAAGCGCTGGGCTTGCCGCTGCTGTGCGTTGAAGGCGTCGAGGCGGACGACGTGATTGGCACCCTGGCCCACCACGCTACCCAGGCAGGCCGCGATGCGGTGATCTCCACCGGCGATAAAGATATGGCTCAGCTGGTAAATGGCCACATCACGCTGGTAAATACCATGAAAGACGAGACCCTCGATGAAGCGGGAGTCGAGGAGAAGTTCGGCCTGCCGCCTGCGCTGATTATCGACTTCCTCGCGTTGATGGGCGACAAGGTGGACAACATCCCCGGCGTGCCTGGGGTGGGCGAGAAAACCGCCATTGGCCTTTTGCAAGGAATGGGCGGCGGTTTAGACACGATTTATGGCGATTTAGAGCGCGTTACCACCCTAAGCTTCCGTGGTGCCAAAACGCTGCCTAAAAAGCTTGAAGAGCACCGCGAGCAAGCGTTTCTCTCCTATCAGTTAGCGACGATCAAAACCGACTGCGACTTGCCGGTGGGGCTGGTTGATTTAGACATTGCCCACCCGGACCGCGAAGCGTTGGTGGAACTCTATAAAACGATGGAGTTTAAGCAGTGGCTGGCGGAATTGCTGGAAGGCAACGACGAAGGCGTGGACGATGTAAAAGGCGGCGAGCCTGCTCCCGCAAGCGCTGATGATACGCTGGACGCCGCCCCTAGCCAGCGCCATGACTACGTGGTTACCGAGCAGGCTGAGCTGAATGCGTGGCTTGAGCGGTTGAGCAAGGCCGAACGTTTCTGCTTCGACTTGGAAACCACCAGCCTCAACTACATGGATGCAGAAATTGTGGGTATCGGCGTGTCGCTGGAAGCCGGGGAAGCTGCCTATATTCCGGTGGCCCATGATTACTTGGATGCCCCCCAGCAGCTTGATCGCAAAGCGGTGCTGGCAGCGTTAAAGCCACTGCTGGAAGATCCGGCCAAAACCAAAATTGGTCAAAACCTCAAATACGATATTTCCGTACTGGCGAACTACGACATTTCTGTCGTTGGCCCGTTTGCCGACACCATGCTAGCGTCGTATGTGCTCAACTCCACCGCCACGCGCCACGATATGGATTCGCTGGCGCTGAAGTACCTGGGCGAGAAAACCATTTCGTTTGAAGAGATCGCGGGCAAAGGCGCCAAGCAGCTGACGTTTAATCAGATTGCCCTAGAGCAAGCGGCTCCCTACGCCTGCGAGGATGTAGATATCACCCTGCGCCTACAGGACACGCTACGTCCCCAAGTGGAGCGGGAAGGGCGCTTGGCCGAGGTGCTCGACCACCTTGAGCTACCGCTAATCAGCGTGCTGTCGCGCATCGAGCGTAACGGCGTGGCCGTGGATGCCGAGCGCCTGTACGAGCAGAGCCAGCAGCTCGAACAGCGCATCCGCGAGTTAGAGAGTGAAGCTTTCGAGCTGGCGGGCCGTGAGTTCAATTTGGGCTCGCCCAAGCAACTGGGGCAGATTCTGTTTGAAGAGCAGAAAATCCCAGTCATCAAGAAAACCCCCAAAGGCGCGCCCTCCACGGCGGAGGCGGTGCTCGAGGAGTTGGCGCTGGACTACCCGCTGCCCAAGGTGATTATGCAGCACCGCGGGCTGGCCAAGCTGAAATCTACCTACACCGATAAGCTGCCGCGCCTGCTCAATAAAACCACCGGGCGGGTACACACCAGCTATCATCAGGCGGTCACTGCCACCGGGCGACTCTCGTCGTCGGACCCGAACCTGCAGAATATTCCTATCCGTACCGAGGAGGGGCGCAAAATCCGCCAGGCGTTCGTGGCGCGCCCTGGCTACCGTATTGTGGCGGCGGACTACTCGCAGATCGAGCTGCGTATTATGGCGCACCTTTCGGAAGATAAAGGGCTGCTGGAAGCGTTTGCCGAAGGGCGCGATATCCACACCGCTACCGCGGCGGAAGTTTTTGGCACCTCGCTTGAAAAGGTGTCTGGCGACCAGCGGCGCAGCGCTAAGGCGATTAACTTTGGCTTGATTTACGGCATGAGCGCTTGGGGGCTGGCTCGTCAGCTGCGTATTGACCGTAGCCAGGCCCAAACCTACATCGACCGCTACTTTGACCGCTACCCAGGTGTCGCCCGCTATATGGACCGCATTCGTACCCAGGCGGCGGAAGATGGCTTTGTCGAAACCGTGATGGGACGGCGTTTATACCTGCCAGAGATTCACTCGCAAAACCGCAACCGCCGCCAAGGGGCCGAGCGCACGGCAATCAACGCGCCGATGCAGGGCACGGCGGCGGATATCATCAAACAGGCGATGATTGATGTGGATGCGTGGCTAGCGGAAGGGGAGTTCGATGCGCTGATGGTCATGCAGGTACACGATGAATTGGTGTTCGAGGTGGCCGAGGCGCAGGTAGAGCACTTTATTGAGCAAGTGCAGGCACGCATGCAGGCCGCGGCCTCGCTCAGCGTACCGCTGATTGTGGAAGCGCAAAGCGGCGCGAATTGGGATGAAGCTCACTAACGAACGAGTGAGTACTCGCCTATAACACACAACCCCCGCAGTGGTCGCTGCGGGGGTTGTGTTTAGTGCGTTACTTAGGGAGGCTCTGAAAAAGTCTCTGCCTTCAGCGATAATACGAACATCGTCAACTGCATAGGGTTCAGTGCTGCCATGGATCAGATCACCTTCT
>NZ_JBITWC010000044.1:0-11533 GCF_044543515.1 Vreelandella lionensis
CACAAAGAACGGGAAAATAGTGCCTAAATTTGCAATTTTTTATCAGCTCAAGTGAGCGTTGACGAATATCGGTAATTATTCAGACCTTCCTTAGGCACCGGCTTCAAAAGCGTGTGCCCAAGCCGCGCTTAACGCCAGCCGACGCGGTCGAAGATACGTACCGCTTCCGGGTTGTTCTCACCCAGGATGCTGATGTTGATGTCGTCTTTAGCGAAATCGCCCCAAGACTCCAGCACTGGGTTTTTCTTCACGCCTTCTACCACCGGGAACTCGTAGTTACGCTCGGCCAGCACTTCTTGCGCTTGGTCAGAGGCCAGGAACTCCAGGAAGCGAATGCCGTTTTCCGGGTTTTGTGCGTTGGCGACTAAGCCTGCACCACCTACGTTCACGTGGGTACCGCGGTCATCCTGATTGGGGAAGATCACGCCCACTTTGCGCGCGGCTTCACGCTCGGCGGCATCGTCAGAGTGCAGCATACGCACGTAGTAGTAGTGGTTACCAACCGCTAGGTTGCACTCGCCGCTGGCAACGCCAAGAATCTGATCGGTATCACCGCCTTCCGGGTCGCGGGCCATGTTGTTCACAACGCCCTGGGCCCACTCCTGCGCGCCCTCTTCGCCGTGGTGCTCAATCAGCGATGCCAGCAGTGACTGGTTGTAGATGTTGTTGGAAGAACGGATACACACTTGGCCTTCAAACTGCGGGTCGGCAAGATCTTCGTAGGTAGCAATCTGGCTCGGGTCGAAGTTTTCGCGGTTGTAGTAGATCACGCGGGCGCGCTGGCTAAAGCCAAACCACATGCCTTCTGGGTGACGCATGGATTCCGGCAGGCGCTCGTTAAGTACATCAGAGTTTACGCTTTGAAAAATACCGTCTTGCTCGGCGCGCCACAGGTTGCCTGCATCCACGGTCAGCATAACGTCGGCGGGGCTAGCCACGCCTTCACGCTGCATACGCTCCATCAGTTGGTTGGCATCGCCTTCCAGCACGTTTACTTCAATGCCTGTCTCTTCAGTGAACGCTTGGTAGAGAATTTCGTCAGAGTCGTAATGGCGTGCGGAGTAGATGTTGACTTCATTAGCGAGTGCGCTGCTGGCGAACGCAGAACCGGCCATGATGGCAGCTACGGAGGCCGTAAGACGTGCTTGTTTCATAACAAATACCCTGAATGTTTATGATAATAAGTTGCATTACCGTCATGGCGTATTGAAACGCCTTGTTCGAAGGACGTCAAGCGAAATGCTAATGACTCGCATCACTTTTTGTGCCTAGACGTGCATCTCACGCCAATAGAAAATAGAATGCAAATAACTTTCAACCGTGTTCGCAATGGCTGAGCGGTCAGCGCTCTCCCGGCGAACAAACCATGGGTGAACGAATGACGGCAACTGTGTCCCTTTCTGAGGTGGCAGCACCTGCATCGGCGCTGTCGCTACGCGATGTTCAGCATACGTTTGCGGCTAACAAAGTTGTTAAAGGTATTGATCTCGACATTGCTCAGGGCGAAGTGGTCTGCCTGCTTGGCCCTTCCGGCTGCGGTAAAACCACGCTACTGCGCATTGCGGCAGGGCTGGAAGTGGTCCAAGAAGGCACCGTCAGCCTGGAAGGGCAGGCCATTGCCGCCCCCGGCAAACGCCATGTACCGCCGGAAAAGCGCAACGTCGGGCTGGCGTTTCAGGATTCGGCGCTGTTCCCCCACCTTAGCGTGTTGGAAAATGTCACTTTCGGCTTAAAGCATCTGCCCTCCAGCCAGCGCCGTGAACGTGCGCTGGAGCTATTAACCCAGCTTGGCATGGCTGACTACGCCGATACCTACCCGCATATGCTCTCCGGCGGTCAGCAGCAGCGCGTGGCGCTGGCCCGAGCTCTGGCACCTACGCCCAAGCTAATGCTGTTGGATGAACCCTTCTCCAGCCTGGACGCTCGGCTGCGTGATCGGATTCGCGACGATACGCTGCACGTGTTGAAAAAGCTGGGCTCTGCCACGCTGCTGGTGACTCACGACCCGGAAGAAGCGATGTTTATGGCCGACCGTATCGCCTTGATGCGCGATGGCAAAATCGTCCAAACGGGTACCCCGCGGGAGCTTTACTGCGCTCCCGTCGACCCATTTGTGGTGACCTTCTTTGGGGAAGTGAACGAGCTTGAAGGGATGGTGGAAGGAGGCGTGGTACAAACGCCGGTAGGCGACATAGATGCCAGCTGGTTGCCAGAGGGTAGCCAGGCCCAGGTGATGATCCGCCCGGAGGCGCTGCGTATCAAAGAGCGCGACCTGCCTGCGGAAACCCACAGCCACAGCCACGTGGTGATGGCGAAACTACTGGGCCGCACTAGCTTGATTCACCTATGTGCCCACGGTGCTGATGGCCAAGAAGCGCACCTGCACGCCCGGGTGCCAGGGGTCTTCCTGCCCCAGGAGGGGCAGCCGATCGATATCGACCTCGACCACTCCCAGGTGTTTATCTTTCCGCGTTAGTTGCGCGTTTTAATTACTCAGCTTGGCTGCCTGGGCGCGCCCGGCGCATCGCCAGGCTGAGCAGAATTACCGGTAAAATCCCCACCACCACAATGGTGAGCGATGCAGTAGACGCCTCCGCCAAGCGCTCATCGGACGCTAAACTGTGAGCGCGCACCGCCAGCGTATCGAAGTTAAACGGGCGCAAAATAATCGTGGCGGGCAGCTCCTTCATCACATCCACAAACACCAGAATGCCCGCAGCCAATAGGCTGCTGCGCATCAGTGGCGTATGAATACGGCGCAGCGTGCCCCCGGCGGTTTGCCCCAAGGTGCGCGAGGCGGCGTCCATGCTTGGCGTCACTTTGCCCAGGCTCGCCTCTACTGCGTTAAACGACACCGCCAAAAAGCGCACCACGTAGGCGTAAATCAAAATAAACGCCGTGCCGCTAAATACCAGGCCGATGATCTTATCGTAATGGGCATGAAGCCAAGTGTTGAGCGCGTTATCCAGCCAGGCAAACGGAATTAAAATGCCCACGGCCACCACCGAGCCAGGAATGGCGTAACCCATCGCCGCAATGCGGGTAAACAGTCGCGCGCTGGGGGAGTTGTGCAGCCGCACGCCGTAGCTCAGCAGCACCGCCAGCCCCACCGCAATCAGCGCTGCCACCGTAGCCAGGCTTAAACTGTTCATGGCAAAGCCGATAAAACGCGTGCCAAATAGGCTGTCGCCGGTAGTAATCGCCATTTCCAGCAGAATACCGCTGGGTAGCATAAAGCCGATGGTAACGGGGAGCAGACAAGCCAGAGTAGCCCCTGTCGCGTGCCAGCCGTGCAGGCGATACTCCGGCAACTGCTGATAGCGGTTGGTGGTATGGAAGTAGCGACGCTTACCTCGTGACCAGCGCTCCAGCAGCACAAAGGCAATCACAAAAGTAAGCAAGCAGGCGGCGAGCTGGGCAGCGGCAATCGGCTCGCCCAGGCCAAACCAGGTACGGTAAATACCGGTGGTAAATGTGTCCACGCCAAAGAACTGCACCGCGCCAAACTCATTGAGCGTCTCCATCAACACCAGCGACACGCCACCCACCAGCGCTGGGCGCGCCAGCGGCAGCGCAACGCTGGCAAATAAACGCCAGGGGCCGCGCCCTAGCGTGCGGCCGACATCCAAGACGCACACCGACTGCTCTAAGAAGGAAGCGCGGGCCAGCAGGTACACATAGGGGTAAAGCACGAAGGTGATCAGCGTGGCAGCGCCCCCCAACGAGCGTACATTGGGGAAGTAGTAGTCGCCGACCTGCCAGTGAAACCACTCCCGCAGCAGGCTTTGTAGCGGCCCCGCCACCTGTAGAAAATCGGTGTAGGCATAAGCAATCACATAGGTCGGCACCGCCAGCGGCAGCAGTAGCGCCCACTCAAACAGGCGCTTGCCGGGGAAGCGACACATCACCACCAGCCAAGCGGTCCCTGTGCCAATTACCAGTGTGCCTAACCCCACCCACAGTACCAGCCAGAAGGTGTTGGATAAGTAGCGAGGCAGAACCGTGCTGGCCAAGTGCTGCCAAACGCCTTCGGTGGGCATCACGATATGGCCAAGCACGACCAAAATAGGCAGTGCAACAATCAGGGCAATCAGAAAAAGTGCAATTGACCAAGGGTTAAGCGACAGCGTAAAGCGTGATGCGAAACCTGAAAGCAGAGCCGATGGTGACCGGCGAGCAGGTGTAGACACGTCGTTGGCTCCTTGGACGAGGGGCAGCATGGCTCGTCAATGCGAAAAAATAGCGGTTGCAAATAGTATCACTTGCGTCAGTGGGGTGCAGCCAGCATTCGGGCAGGCAAAAAAATCCCCCCGCAAAGCGGAGGGATTTAGCGTTGGCCTAACAACTGATGTGTTAGTAGCCCACCATCATGCTAGGTAGCCCGGTAATCAAGCTGGGGAAGATAGACATCAGGATACAGGCCAGAATGATGATCGCCACAAACGGTACCACCGCTTTGTACAGATCGACGATCTCAACCCCTGGCGGTGCCACCCCTTTGAGGTAGAACAGCGCATAGCCAAACGGTGGCGTGAGGAAGGAGGTCTGCAGTACCACAGCCACCATCACCACGAACCACAGTACGTCCACGCCCATCTGAGCAATGATCGGCAGCATAATCGGGAAACTCAGCAGCACGATGCCGGTCCAATCCAGGAACATGCCCAGGATAAAGACCAGGAATAGCATCAGCAGCAGCGCGCCAAAGGTGCCGCCTGGCATGGCCAGTACGAAGTCGCTGATCACCGTCATACCGCCGCCAATGGAGAACACGCCGGTAAACGCCGTCGCGCCCACCAGTACCAGCATCACCATGGTGGTGGTTTTACCCGCTTCGATCAGCGTGTTGTAGCAGGTAGAGAGCTTGCGGTCGCCAAAGATCAAGAACAGCAGAAAAGCGATAAAGACACCAATCGCCGATGCTTCCGTAGCGGTAGCGATCCCGGTAAACAGTGCACCCAGCACGCCTAAAATCAGCGACATCGGTGGCACGACGTATTTACCCAGCATCACCAGCAGCTGTTTGGTACTTACCTCAGCGCGCTCCTCTTTAGGCACTTTGGGGCCATAGCTGGGTTTTAGCCAACAGATCAGTACCACGTAAAGAGCGTACATCACGCCCAATAGCAGGCCCGGAATCAGTGCCCCGGCAAACAGTGCACCCACCGAGACAGGCGAGTAGCTGGCCATCAAGATCAGCATAATGCTGGGCGGGATCAGAATGCCCAGACAGCCGCTTGCCATGATGACACCCGCGCTTAGCTCTTTGTTGTAGCCGTACTTGAGCATTGGCACCAGGGCAATCATGCCCATTACCGCAATGGACGCCCCGACGATGCCGGTAGTGGCCGCCAATAGTACCGACACCACCACCACGGTCAGCGCAAGGCCGCCGCGCACATTCGCCAGCAGCAGGCGCATGGCGTCGAACATCTTCTCCGTCACGCCGGAGTCGTTGAGAAAGCGCGCCATCAAAATAAACAGCGGAATGGCGACCAGCACATAGTTGTCCATGGCGTTGCCATAAACGTTATTAATAATAATGCCGAGGGTATTAATGCCGGGGCCTAGATACGCGCCGATTACCGCCATGCCGCCCAGCACAAAGGCTAGCGGATGGCCCATAAACAGCCCGACCAGCAGCCCGCCAAACATCACCAGCGTCAGTAGTTCTGCACTCATGCGGACTTCTCCTCACGCAGCTGCATAATGGCGCGCAGCACAATGGCAATCGCCTGTAGCAAAATCAGCGCGGCGGCCACTACGATGACCCCTTTCACCGGATAAACGGGAATCGAGACCATGCCATAGGTGGTTTCGCCACGGCTAAAGGAGCGCTCAAAGAAGCGCCAGCCGTAGGTCAGCAGCAGCCAAATAAACGGCACGAAGAAAACTAGGTAGCCAATGAGATCCAGCACGGCCTGCTTCTTACGAGATAGCAAACGCTTCACCACATCCACCTCAACGTGGGCGTGATGACGCAACCCGTAAGCCGCCATGAGCATAAAGTGAGCGCCGAACAGCATCTTCGTAATATCGAACGCCCAGTCGCTTGGGCGGCCGAAGAAAAAGCGCGACACAATGTCGTAAAGCACTATGAGAGTAATGATGGCAATTAACGGCGCGATAATGCGGCCAAACAGCTCGTTAATCGCATCGATCGCCTTGGCAATCGCATTCATGGAAGATCTCCGCAACTGAGCTAAGGCCGCCCCGGCAGGTGCTGGGGCGGCAATGTTACGCTTTTATAGTGAGTGCCTTATAGGCAGGCTTCGATCTCTTCCAGTGAGGGCAGGTTATCCATGGTGCGGCTCATGTTGAACGGGGCCGTCACATCACGCCACGCTGCATACTCCTGCAAGTAAGTGATCATGGAGTGGTAGACCTTGGCGTGGTCAGGGTTCTCGCAGGCACCGCGAACGATGACCTCGTTAGTGATGTCCTGGATACGCGCCAGATCCTCTTCAGAGAACTGGTTGATGGTCACGCCCGCGTCGATAAACTTCTGGGTCGCTTCGGTGGATTCGCGCTCAGACCAGGAGAGGGACCACGCCATGGTGGCTTCGGCAGCGATACGCAGCTTGACTTGCGTCTCTTCAGAAAGCGCATCCCAAGAATCTTTGTTGATCATAACGCCGAACACGCTCGCTGATTGGTGCCAGCCTGGAGTTGCCCAGTAGTCGGCCACTTCGGCGAAGCCTGCCTTGAAGTCAACGCCGGGAGTAGAGAACTCACCTGCGTCAATCACGCCACGCTCAATGGCTTGGTACACTTCGCCACCAGCCAGCGTGACCTGTGAGCCGCCCAACTCTTCAAGCACACGGCCCTGGTCACGGCCAGAAAGACGCAGGCGCTTGCCTTCCAGGTCAGCGATGCTTTCGATGGGAGTGCGGCCCATAAAGCCGGATTCATTGTTGGTAATACCGTAGGGCAGGTAAACCATGTTGTACTGGCCATAGATCTCTTGGTAGAGCTCAAAACCGCCCCACTCCTGGATCCAGTTAAGGTAATCCACGCCGTTGAACAAGCTGGTGGTGGTGGCCAGCGGCGAGAACGCCGGGTTTAAGCCTGCCCAGTAGCCGGGCCAGTCACCCGCGGCTTGGATAGCGCCGGTTTCAGTGGCGTCGAAGACTTCGGTGCCGGGCATCAAGGTGCCGCCTGCGCGGAAGTTAATTTGAACTTCGTCGCCCGCTAGTTGGTTAACCAACTCTGCCCAGTGCTGGTCGATCTTGATCAGATCCAGGTTCTCCGGCCAGGTGGAGGTCATGGTCCACTGCTCTTGTGCCTGGGCGGTGGAGGTGAGCGCGGCGAAAGCGACGCCAGCGGCAAGGCTGGTCAATGCGAATTTTGTAGTCTTTTTCATTGTATGTTTCCTGGTACTTTGGCGGTTAGCGTTATTAGTGTTAATGACCTGAAAGCAGGAAAGTACAGCGGGCAGGCTGACGTTTACGTAAAGTAAAACATCCTGCGCTGCATCGCTAAGCTAGCACATACCCCCCGCTGCAGCGCAATATCAGTAATACAAGGAAGCTAACGCGGGCTTTGTTGCCGTTTTATTTGAAAAATGGCAGTCAAAACATCGCTTTAAAATGCTATTGGGTGCACTTCCACAGGGGGTCTATGGTGATAAAACGTTGAAAAGCACCTATTTGTTAAACCAAAGTTGTAAGAGAATTTTTATTTTAAGGAGTTGCCATGGGCAGGCCGCACCACGCTGAGCCTACCTCACCGGCTAGCACTGCCGTTGCACAACAAGCTGCTGTGTTAGCCAGCTATGCCCGCCGTTTAAAACGGCGCGGCTGGCGGGGGCTAGTGTGGCTTAACGGTGCTCCAGAGCAGGCGCGCCAGCAGGCGTTGGCGCTATGGCAAGCACTCGACTGGAGTGCGCCACTGTGGATAGGGGATGACCAGCAAGCGCCGGTAGCACCGAGCTTGCCAAGCCGCAAAGCGCGCACCCGGCTGGGAGCAGAGCATCAGCTTGTGATCCTGGATGCCAGCGGCCACCAAGGGTTAGATCCAGATGCCCTAGGCGCACTAGCGGGCACTGTCAGCGCTGGCGGTCTACTGGTGCTGGTTACCCCAGCGACGTGGGGCAGCCAACCCGATCCCGACTACGCCCGCCTTGCCGATCACCCCTGGCCATGGGAGGCGCTCAGTGCTCACTACTTAGCGCGGCTGGCCTGTCAGTTGGGCGAGTCGAGCGCCGTGGTTCGCTGGCCCGTTGGTGGTGCGCTATGGCTACCCGCTTTGAGCAAACGGCAAGAAGCCGCCGCGCAATGGGACGATGCTGACTGCCTCACCCTAGACCAGGCCAGCGCGGTAAGCGCGCTGGTCAAGCTCAAACGCCGCCGCCCGCTAGTGGTGACTGCCGACCGGGGGCGAGGCAAAAGTGCCGCTCTGGGCATAGCCTGCGCGCGGTTACTGCAGCAAAGCGGTGACGTAGAACTCCTGCTCACGGCCCCTCGGCTTAGCGCAGTGGAGAGCGTCTTTAGCCGAGTGGCGGCGCTGTGCCCTGAGGTGACGCAGCATGGCCCTGCCGAGGTGTCGCTTCCCAACGGCAGTCGGCTGCGCTTTTTGCCGCCGGATGTACTGACGGAGCAGGTAGAGCAGGGCACGCTAGGAGGCAGCGGCAGTATGCTGCTGGTGGATGAAGCCGCCGCCATTCCGGCGTCGTTGCTGGCCCGCTGGCTGGCGGCTTTTCCGCGCATTGCGTTTGCCACGACGGTGCATGGCTACGAAGGCTCGGGGCGCGGCTTTGCGCTGCGTTTTCGCGATGTGCTAGACCGCCAAGCGCCCCAGTGGCGTGAATTGACGCTGCAAACGCCAATACGCTGGTCAGCCGGTGACCCGCTGGAAGCCGTCATTCAACACCTGCTTTTACTCGATGCACCGCTGCCCAAAGCAGAGCCACACCAGGGCGAGCGGCTTCCCAGCATGGTGATTAGCCAAGCACAGCTAGCAGAGCAGGTCGTTCTGCTGGAAAAGCTGTTTGGCCTGCTGGTGCAGTCCCACTACCGCACCACGCCGAGCGATTTACGCCAACTGCTGGATGGCCCCGGCACTTCGCTGCGCATGGTGCTAGGCAGCGATGGGGCTGACCCCCAAGCGGTGCTGATCACGCGAGAAGAGGGCGGCTTTGAGGCCGCGCTTGCCGAGCAGGTGGCGCGAGGCGAGCGCAGGCCTCAGGGGCATTTGTTGGCGCAGTCGCTGGCGGCCCATTGCGGCAGCCGTGAGGCGCTAACCGCCCGCTGGCGGCGGGTGGCGCGCATTGCTGCTCACCCACAGCGCCGTCGCGAAGGGCTGGGGCGGCAGCTGTTAGAAGAGGATATGGTCAGCGCTGCTCAGCAAGGCATTGGCTTGTACGGTGCCGCCTTTGGCGCAGAGGCGTCGCTGCTGCGCTTTTGGCTGGCACTGGGGTTTGTGCCGGTGCGTTTAGGTATTACCCGAGAAGCCGCCACTGGCGAATACGCCGTGATGGTCGCCAAATCGCTCAACCAAGAGGGGCAGTCGGTGCTAAGTGAATTAACCGCTGGCTTTGCCGCTTCGCTACCCGGCCTGTTGGCGTTTGAATTGGCAACACTGCCCGCTTCGGTGGTGGCGCTGTTGCTCACCTCGCTCCCCGGCCATCCGCTTAGCGTAGCCGAGCACCAAGCCATTCACGATGTCGCTTATGCCCGCCGCGACCCCGCCCTGGCTCGCCCGGCGCTGCAGGCGCTGGCGCGTGAAGCCGGCCGCCAA
Organism: Vreelandella lionensis; assembly: GCF_044543515.1. Lineage (NCBI taxonomy): Bacteria > Pseudomonadati > Pseudomonadota > Gammaproteobacteria > Oceanospirillales > Halomonadaceae > Vreelandella > Vreelandella lionensis. Next base: position 9,739 of record NZ_JBITWC010000044.1, read on the forward strand.
CCGTTAGGTGAGGCCCAGCAGGCGCATCAGCAGCTCGCTGCTTGGGCCTACCAAAATCAGCCGTTCGCTAAGGCTCAAAAAGAGGCCGTACAACGCTTACGTCAGGCTGTACAGCAGGTGTTCGAAGCATGTGCGCTTTTCCCCAGTGAGCCAGAGCGGTAAAGTAAGCCCGTTATCGATAATGAAGAGTTTCCATGAACGCACATCTAGCAGCGCTCGAACCACGCCTTGTATGGCAGCACTTTCGCACCCTGTGTAACACGCCACGCCCCTCCGGCCATGAAGCCGCTTTGGTGGCGACGTTAGAAGCCTGGGCCGATGCTCAGGGGCTCACCCACGACCGGGATGCCTTTGGCAACCTGCGCATTCGCAAGCCCGCAACGCCCGGCTGTGAAGGCGCTCCCGGTATCGTGCTGCAGGGGCACCTGGATATGGTGGCCCAGGCCAACTCGGGGCATGAGCACGACTTTACCCGTGACCCCATTCGCACCGTGGTCAAAGAGGGCTGGCTTCACGCTGAAGGCACCACTCTAGGGGCGGATAATGGCATGGGCGTGGCGGCCATTTTGGCCGTGCTGGAAGACCCCGAGCTGACTCATGGCCCGCTGGAAGCGCTGTTCACCCTGGAGGAAGAGACCTCCATGGGCGGTGCGCTGAACCTTGCCGAAAACTGGTTGGAAGGCTCGCTGCTGCTCAACTTGGATAGCGAAGACCGCGGCGAGGTGTATATCGGCTGTGCGGGCGGCGCGGATGTGGTGGTCGACGCTCAACTGCCCAGCGCTGCCCTGCAGGAGGGTGAGCAACTCCTTTCTCTCTCGCTCACCGGCCTGAAAGGCGGCCACTCGGGCATGGATATCCATAAGCCTTTGGGAAACGCTAACCGCCTGCTGGTGCGCGTGCTGTGGGCACTGGAGGCCTTCGATGCCCGCCTGGTGAGCTACCAGGGCGGCACGCTGCGCAACGCCATTCCCCGTGAAGCCTTTGCCCAGGTAGCGCTGCCCGCCGACGATATGGACGCCGCCCTGGCGGCCGTTGAGAAGCTGGCCGTGACCCTCAAAGCCGAGCTAGGCAGTGGCGATAGCGGCTTGGTATTGACCGCCGCCCGTGCCGAACAGGCCGACGCTGAGCCGCTGACCCTGGACGCTAGCGCCATGCTGCTGGCCGCGCTTCATGCCGCCCCCTGCGGCGTCGAGCGCATGAGCGCAGACGTACCCGGCGTGGTCGAAACCTCCAATAACCTGGGCGTGTTAAGCGTCGAGCAGGGGCGCTTCCACCTCTGCGCCCTGGTGCGTTCGTTGCACGACAGCGCTGCCGAGGCAATGGCTGGGCGTTTTCAGGCGCTGTTTGGGCTAATGGGTGCACGGGTGAAAGTCGAGAACGGCTACCCAGGCTGGGCACCCAACCCGGATAGCCCGCTGCTGGCCACTTTCAAGGCGCGCCATGCGGCGCTGATGGGCCACGCACCCGAGGTGAAAGTGATTCACGCGGGGCTTGAGTGCGGCATTTTAGGTAGCAAATACCCCCACCTGGATATGATTTCCTTTGGCCCGCTGATTCGCGGCGCGCACTCCCCGGATGAGCGAGTGGAAATAGCGTCTGTGGCGGAGTTCTGGGCCATGCTGCGCGATCTGGTGGAAGCGCTGGCGAAGTAACGCCGCGCTCATGCTACCCACCCGCAACAAAAAAACGGCACCGAGGTGCTAATGCCAGTCAGTTAAGAGTTTCACCAATGAGCTGACAATGCGATATTCCGGTATCAGTGATTCTCTGATACCGGATTTTTATGCATTTTAGT
>NZ_JBITWC010000045.1:0-9678 GCF_044543515.1 Vreelandella lionensis
AGCCATCTAGCGGTAAGGAAACAAGGCGTCCTGGCGGACGCCGCGCTATCCATCCGCTCACTAAAAGTAAGCGGTTTTCCGCGCTGACTGATAACGCTTTGATTGGTATCCACAATCATGCGCTGCACTTCTTTGGCGGCTTCGGCCGTTTGATTAGAGAGTTTACGCACCTCTTGGGCAACAACGGCAAATCCTCGCCCATGCTCGCCCGCGCGAGCCGCTTCTACGGAAGCGTTTAGCGCTAATATATTGGTTTGGAACGCAATCGCATCAATCGTCTGCACCATATGCTTCATACGCTCAGACTGCTTGGTGAGCGTTTCCATGGCATGAACCAGTTCATCGGTCAAATGCGATGCGGTGCTTACTTCCGCCAGGTTGGTATCTGCAGCCTTACTGGCGAGTTGCGCATTTGAAGCGCTCTGGCGCACCGTACTTGAGATTTCCTCCATGCTGGCCGCCGTTTGCTGCACAGCGGATGCTTGCTGCTCAAGACGGTTCGCCATATTGGTATTGTTACTAAGAATATGGTTTACCACCGGCCCTATGGCCTCCATATTGCGCTGGATATCGCTTGCCGTAGAGAGCAGAGAACGGCGCATAAGCTGTAGTGCGCCCAACGTTTGGCGCATCGCCTTGCTGCGTGACGAAGGAATCACCATGTTGAGATTGCCGGCAGCGAGTTGCAGCGCAATATCCTTAATGGCACCCAGGGTGCGCTCAAGCCCACCTAGTAGCAGTATGTTCACGGTCCAAATGAGAGTACCCAGCCCTACCGCCATCCCCCCTAGCTGCCAATTCGACATAGAAAAGCGCTGGTTGATGAACAGACCAGTCCCCAGCAACAGCATACTCGCAAAAGTAGCCAGTAAGATGCGTGCCTTAACACCATTCCAGTTCACGGTTGGCAGTTTGCCACGGATACCACGGCGCTTTAAGTGGCCACGTTTCAGGTAGTAAGGGCAGCTTTTTTCGCGCATTTGGCGATAGATCTGCTCAAAATAGCGGGTCTTCTGCTCACTTGCGTAGGAACGTAACGAGGCATACCCCTGCAGCTCTCCATTGTCCACCACAGGGACAACATTGGCGTGAACCCAGTAGTGGTCGCCATTTTTACGCCGGTTTTTAACATACCCCTGCCATGAGAGTCCTTCGCGCAGTGTCGACCACATATCCTGGTAAACCTCCGGAGGCATATCCAGGTGGCGCACCACGTTATGGGGCTCGTTCATTAGTTCTTCGATGGAAAAACCACTTACCTCAATAAACCGGGGGTTCGCGTAGGTGATATACCCATTGACATCCGTACGAGAAATCAAAAAATCGTCTGGATTAATGGGGTAGTTAATTTGTGATACATGCCGTTATTGCGCATGGCAACCCCTACTTATCGAGCTCATAGCAGCCCACCACCTGGGCCTTTCGGGTTTACTATGATTTAAAAAACCATAGAAGTAACCCTTCCTCCCTGCGTTGTGACATTTATTGACATTCTATCTTCCACTGCTTAACGAACCTGTATATCCCCAAACATACAAACATGAAGGAAAATGGTTATAAGAAAAGACGTTAAACAAGATTAAAAAATGCCCTCTGCACAGCAGACACAAACAGCATGAGCTACGATTAAAAAACAAAGCAGCACTCAATATTTCACTGTTAGTTTTGATAGCTATTCAAAAGGAGTATCAAGATGGATTTTGGAAACTTTAAAGAGAAAATCGAAGCTTGCCACATCTGTGCCGCTTATTGTGACAAATGCGCCACCCAGTGCCTTCAAGAAGAGGATGTCCAAAAAATGGCCGAGTGCATTCGCATGGATATTCAATGCGCTCAAATCTGCCGTTTAGCAGCCTCTTATATGGCGCAAGATAGCGAGTATGCCAAAGACATTTGCCAACTCTGTGCTGACATTTGTCAAAAGTGCGCAGATGAGTGCGCCAAGCATAGCGCTGACCATTGCCAAGAATGCGCTAATGCCTGCCAACAATGCGCAAATGCGTGCGCCAGCATTGCCGCCTAACGTTATTGAACAGTCATGCTGTTAACTATGAGTACTGTTTCAATCAAGAGCTTTACGCAGCTGTGAAAAATTTTTTATCCACCCTTAAAGCTGGCAGAACTTATACATTATGGCTGTGCCTATTTATTTCTTTAACATTATTAGGCTGCCGTTACCCTGAAAATATTGAGCGGGATATGAGCAGTATCGAAGGAGGCACGCTCTATATTGGCGTGACTGAAAACCCGCCATGGATAATTCGACAGGATCAACAGCCCCGGGGTTTAGAAGCAGACTTGCTTAATGCATTTGCAGACACACTCAATGCTACCGTTGAGTGGCAATGGGGCAGTGAGAATGAGCTTCTCCAAGCACTAAAACATCACCAGTTAGATATTGTTGCGGGAGGGCTAACAAGTAACACGCGAATTAGTCAATTAGCTGCTGCTACCCGCCCCTTTTACACCACCCAGCACACACTTGGTTTTAAGGCAGAAGAGACGCAAACGCAGCGCGCTTCTCCTCCTCCCCTTCAGCAAAGCGACGTAGCGCTACCGCGCCTCAATACGGTTTATCAAGCAATTGAAGAGCTAGGCGCCACCCCCGTGATTAGCGCCAATCCAGAGCGTACCCAAGGTTGGGTAGCAGGCCCCACTTGGTGGCTGAAAGCCCATGGTTTTACAGTTACCAGCCACACTTTAGCAAAAGAGAAGCATGTAATGGCCCTTCCCAAAGGGGAAAATGCGCTGATGCTCGCCCTCCAGCGCCATTTGCACCAGTCGGGTAGCCTGGAAACGCACCTACAGCGCTTGGAGGCAGCCCAATGAAGGTGCGTCAGCCTTACCGCATGCCCCCTGAAAAAAAGCGCCAGCTCAATTACTTGATTAAGTTAGAGTGGTGGAACCTGGGCTTCCGGGTGTCGATTGTTTTAGTGCTGGGCATGGTATTGGGCAGCAGCCAAGCGATGAAGGCTGCCTGGATCGAAGATATTCTCTCATTAATCCCGCCCATCGCTTTTTTAGTGGCAATGCACTTTCGCAACCGCCCGCCCAACACAACATTCCCCTACGGTTATCAACGCGCCACGGTGATTGCTTTTCTGTGTGCCGCCACCGCCCTTAGCCTAATGGGCAGCCTGCTGCTGCTTGACTCAATAATGAAGCTGATCAGCCAAGAGCACCCAACGGTTGGGGCCGTCACTCTCTTTAACCATACATTCTGGATGGGCTGGCTAATGATTGCGGCGCTCATTTATAGTGTTATCCCACCGATGATTATTGGCCACCTACAAACCAAAGCGGCAATTCAGGTGCATGAAAAAACCGTTTACGTAGACGGCAAAATGAGCAAAGCGGACTGGATGACTGGCCTAGCCGCGATTATTGGCATTGTGGGAATAGGCGCTGGTTTTTGGTGGGCCGATGCATTGGCAGCGGCGATTATTGCCATTGATGTCACAAAAGATGGTGTCGTAAATTTAAAAGAAGCCGTTGGCGACTTATTAGATCGTCGGCCCCGCTTTACCTCAGAAGTAAAACCCGAACATCTGGCAGAAACCCTAGAAACAGAGCTAAAACAGTACAGCTGGGTAGAGAATGCTGCGGTTCGTCTACGGGAAGAGGGGCATGTATTTAGCGGCGAAGCTTTTATCACCCCCCGCGATACACACCGCCTCAGTGAGAATTTAGCCACTGCGCATGCTATGTTAAATCATTACGATTGGAGAATTTACGAAGTGGTGGTTAGCGTAACCGATGCCCCCGCAGCCCACCCCGCATAGGAATGCACAATGATAGGTCACCCATGGATAGGCGTGCTCGGCATACTGCTCATCGCGCTAGCAAACTACGACGCGGTAAAAACCACGCTATCGGCCTCCCACTCAGGCCCTGTCACCAACCGCTTAATTAGCCAAGTATGGGCGCTACTGCTCGCAATACACCAACGCAAACAGTGCCATAGGCTACTGTCCGGCGTGGGGCCTTGGTTAACGGTAGGGTTAATCGTTGTCTGGCTAATACTCGCCCTAACCGGCTGGTGGCTGCTGTTTTGTAGCGCCACAGATGCCGTCGTGAACGCAACGACCAAGGTGCCAGCCAACCTCATTGAGCGCCTGTATTATACCGGCTACACACTAACCACACTGGGTTACGGCGACTATGTACCAGGAAGTGACTCTTGGCGTATGGCACCTACCCTGGCAGCCGCGAATGGCTTTTTTCTGTTCACGCTCACTATTACGTATATGCTGAGCATTGTTTCCAATGTCACTGAAAAACGCCATGTGGCGCTATCCATCCATGCGCTTGGGGAGAGCCCTTACCACATTCTTCATGCAACCCACGGCAATGGAAGATACACCGGGCTAGGTCAACAACTGCAACCTCTACAGCAGTCGATCAGTAAGTTAGGCCAGCAACATCTTGCTTACCCCATCCTGCACTACTATCACGACCCCAGTAGCCAAAAGTCTCTGCCTCTAGCGCTGGCTCGGCTTTACCAAGCCCTGGTGATTGCCCGAGCTGCCTGCCCAGATATGGATAATGTCACCAAACAGCAGCTCACCACGGGCATCACAACACTGGAAAACTTTATCGCCACGTTGGGCAACGCGTTTATTACCCCATTTACTACCATGCCCGATATTCCATCACTTGAAGCGTATAGCAGGCTGCCAGGTATTACGGCTAGCTCACATGCTCTTCATCACTGTCTGATTGTTGACCAGCAGCGAGTGCTTGCCGCCTATATCCATAAAGATGGCTGGCAGTGGCAATCCGTTTGGCAAACGGATTCGTAATCCTGTAGTTAGTCGCTATGGATGGGTGGGTGGCACTCACACACCATGCAGCGATCACGACCACTATTTTTAGCTTTATAGAGGGCTTCGTCGGCCAATTTAAGCAGCTTTTTAGGATCCTTTGTGTGGTCAGGATACGTGGCGACACCACAGGAGAGGGTAATAAACCCTAACGATTTCTGGTGATAAGTGAGAGGCTTTACACGCAGTTCCGCCATTAGGGACTGGGCTCTCGCTTCAGCATTTACCGTTTCCGTTTCAGGCAACAGCGCCACAAACTCTTCACCGCCTAGGCGGCAAACAGTATCGCTGCCCCGAAAGTGCTGCCTTAATAGAGCTGCCACCTCAACTAATACCGCATCACCTACGTCATGCCCGTAGCAGTCATTGACCTTCTTGAAATGATCAATATCAATCATCAATAGAGAAAGCGGGTGCCCTGTGCGCTGCGCACGGCTCACCTCTTGGTTAAGCAGCGTGTCAAAGTGGCGGCGATTATGCAGCCCGGTCAGGGCATCCTGAATAGATAACCCCTTTAGCTGCTCTACCAAGCAATCTAACTGAGCGGTCCGGGCGGCAACCTGCGCCTCCAGGGTTTGATTTGCCGATGCCAACTGCCGCTGTGTATGACGGTAATGCCATAAAGAGATGGCAACGATCGCCAACGAAAATCCTAATATGGCATAGCTCAACGGAATATCTCGCTGAGCTATCAACCCATGGGCCACCAGCATGTCAGCGAGAATCAGCGGAGCAAACAACAAAAAGCTAAGCACCAACAATCGCTGTTCTAACTGTAAACGGCGCACGTGAAACAGTGCCAATAACAGCATACAAGGCAGCGTTATCAACAACAGCGCATCGAAGATGGGGAATGTCAGCGCGAGGTTAATAGACTCTAAATGGACTAAGCCGATAGCGGTAACCATGTAGGCCAAATGAAGCTGCCAAAGACGTGCTATCCATTTTTTTGGGGCACCCTCCAACCAATGGCTCAGAAGTAGCCCCATCGCAATAGGCAGTGTGAAGTAGCTTGTCGCCCTTACCATATCCCACGCTAACGGAGCATCAGCAACTAGTTGGCGTATGGGCGTTTCTGCAAGAAGCATCAAACCAGACGCAAAGGCAAACAGGGCCACTGCCCCAAACCCTCGGCGCTCGGGGCCAATGAGCGTGAAAATAGCCGCCAACGCTGCCAGTAGCAGACTAAAAGCACCAATCGCCAAGTCTTGTACCGACCCTTGAAGCATTTTCTGAAAAGCGTCAACGCGATCAATGACCTCTACGTCACCCCACAAACCGATGCTGGTATAGTCAGAATAAATACGTAGCGATAGCTGTTTACCGGCAAACCCAGCAGGTAACGCAACCAAGTGCCAAGGCCACCCAATAAACCGAGGGTGATCAACATTGCCATGCTCATAAATCAGCGTGTTATCTAGATAAATCTGCCCGATCAAATTAATGCTGGTGATATGCAGCACGGGGTCATGCCAGCTTCCTTCTGGCAAGACTGTTCTCAGCCATACTGTGTGCTGGCCTTCTCGCCCAGGCGGATTAGAGGGAGATTCAATGGCATGCCACCCGCTCTCCTCTCTCAACCATACCGGCTCCCCCTGCTGGTCCAAGGGAGAATCGCCCCAACGGTACTCCCAACCTATTATCGGGCTCGGCGGATCGTTTGCCTGGCCACTACTCGGGGCAGCCAGCCCTATCAGACAGGCAGCAAGCCAGCCGAACCGGTAACGCAAAACGCTGTTGAAGATCCCCATAGATAGTTTCTCGGCCTGCTAGCGGCTAGATTGCCCCTACGTTTTGGCCTAACGCCCGGCATATCCACCCTTGAGCCATGGGGAGATGATCAACAGGCCATAAGCCCTACCGCTTCCATTGTTAATGACAATTAAGTTATACGCTGGATGACACGCGAGTGGCACGACTTTGTTAAGCGCTAGTCATTATCCAATCGCTCAGATCGATACAGCTGCCACTCGTTTTCTACCCGCCCATCAGGAAGGCGGCAGTAGCGCCCTGTGCCCAGGCTATTTTTGCGCGTCACCCTCTCCCCACCCAAGCTTTCGCAATAATTGGCAGCGGCAGTCTGCATGCTTGGTGCCGCATGATGACGGTCACCTGGGTTACTCACACAACCCGCCAGCGCTAGCAACACCGTAAACATCCCATACATCACTGCGCCCCCCCTTGCTTCTCCAGCCATACCCAAACGGATTAGGTATCGCGCCAAGTGCACCTTAGGTAAATCACTCCCCATCATAGTCAACTTAGCGAATGCCGGTAGCTAGCCACGGTAAAAATAGTACTAAGTTCATGCAGCAATCATCGATACGTATTGCCAGACGATTAGGAATCTGATATTCGACGCGTAAGAAACACTGTATGACTCGTACTTCCGCCACACTGAAGAGCATTAGCGCTATGGCGGTGATGAGAATGCTCAAATACTCTCCTCGCTTGGCGATACACAAGCGCAGCTCATTCGATGGTTACCTAATGAAAACGCCCCTGATTGCAGAGAATGATGTCGCACGGCAGAGCGTGTTTGCAGGCACTGCGCTCTTTAACGATGGCATCGATGCGCGCTTTGACCGCATGACACGGCTGGCTCAGCAAACCTTTAATGCCCCCTTTGCATTGGTTTCTCTTATCGATCATGAACGGCTGCTGCTTAAATCCCGCCAGGGGTTAGACATACAAGAAATAGCGCTGGAGCACTCGTTCTGCAGAGTCGCTATTCGCGACAGCGTCCCCTTAATTGTGGAAGACACCCTAAACGACGAGCGCTTTTCCACTATCCCCCTTGTCAAAAAGGCTCCACATATACGCTTCTATGCAGGGGCCCCATTGCACACCGCCTCGGGCCAACGCGTGGGCGCGCTTTGCCTAATGGATAGCCAACCCAGGAGCTTTACCGACGCGCAAATGGCCATGCTGTGTGATATGGCCGGGATGGTGGAAGAACTCATCCAAACCGATATTGGCAACCGCGAGTCGCAAACAGAGCTAGCCACCGCCCTAAGGAAGAGCGAACGCCGTGCCCGGCTGGTCATTGAGGGCACCCGAGTTGGAACATGGCAGTGGAACGTGCAAACTGGCGAAACCGTGTTTAATGAGCGCTGGGCAAGCATCGTGGGTTACACTCTGGAAGAGTTATCACCTACCTCCATCGAGACGTGGTTAAGCTTGGCCCACCCAGATGACCTAGCCACCTCCGAAGCATTGTTAAAAGCCCACTTTGCCGGTGAAACGGAAAGCTACGACTGTAAAGCCAGGATGCGCCACAAATTAGGCCACTGGGTGTGGGTACACGACAGAGGACAAGTCTTCGACCGAACGCCAGAAGGCGAACCGCTGCTTATGTACGGCACCCATGCCGATATTACCGACGAAGTGGCCGCCCAACAGGCCCTGCAAGCTAGCCGAGACGAGCTTGCCTCGCTCTTAAGCAATATGCCGGGAGTGACCTACCGCTGCCTGCCCGATGACAAATGGACGATGCTCTACATCAGCGGCCAAATTGACCGCATTAGCGGCTACCCCGCCGGTGACTTGCTTGGCAATACACGTATAAGCTACGCCGAACTGATTCACCCTGATGATGCCCCCTTCATTGATAAAGCGATAGCCAAGGCGAAGCGCTTAAATGAAAGCTGGCATTTGGAGTATCGAATTTGCCACCGAGACGGCACTTGGCGCTGGGTAGAAGAACGGGGCAACTGGGTAGCGGGTGATACAAAGCACCCCAAAATCATGGAAGGCTTTATCGTCGATATCACACGCGAGCATGAAGCCCGAACCCAGCTCCGTAGCCACCACGACGCGCTCCTGTTACTTAACGATATCGCCTTCAACCCTTTTGAAACGCTAGACGCCAAGATTCAGCACGCCCTTCTTAAAGCAAAACAGTACCTGGGATTAGACCTGGCCATTCTTAGCCAAATTGAAGGGGACGTTTATACCGTGCGCTGGGTCGATGCAGAGGTAGACGCAGGCATACACGCCGGGCAACGCTTCACCCTCGGCCACACTTGGTGCCAGCTGCTGTTCAGCGGCGAACGCAAAGAGCTCTTTATTGCTAATGTACCCAAAAGCGAATTTTATTCTCACCCCTGCTATCAAGCCATTCCGCTGGGGGCTTATGTCGGTATTGTGATTGAAGCGGAAGGCCAAGTATTCGGCACACTGAACTTTTCCGCAGCGCATACTCGGTCAGCCGCGTTTGATGAAAGCGAAACCTTGTTCCTAAGGCTGCTGGCCCGCTGGCTATCCGATACGCTTGCCAATAGCCTAAGCAGTGAGCGAATCACAAAACTCATGGCACAGCTGCCAGGCATTATCTATCAATACCGCCAATTTCCCGACGGTAAGGCCGTATTCCCCTTCAGCTCGCCTCAAATTCAGGATCTGTACGGGTTAACGTCCCAGCAGGCGGCCCAAGATGCCAGCCCAGTGTTCAAGGCAATACATCCTGATGACCTGGAACACGTCGCCGCGACCATCGCCCACTCGGCCAGCACCTTGGAAGATTGGCATGCAGCTTACCGAATCAACACTAAAGATAGGTCCTACCGCTGGTTTGCCGGGCAGGCAAGGCCCGAGCAGCTGGCCGATGGCAGCATTCTCTGGCACGGCTATTTACACGACATCCACGAACAGGAACTCTCCCGTAAAGCGTTAGAGCGTAACGAAAGCCGCCTACGCGGCCTGTTTGAGTTCGCCCCTATTGGTATCGCGTTAAACGACCTGGAAACGGGGCAGTTTATTAGGGAAGCTCTGAAAAAGTCACTGCTATCAGCGATAATACGGCTATCGTCAACTGCATAGGATTCAGTGCTGCCATGGATCAAATCACCTTCTC
>NZ_JBITWC010000046.1:0-8954 GCF_044543515.1 Vreelandella lionensis
GACACGGCACAAGTGATAACTTGTCACCGGTTGAGTATGAAAGGCGTTACTTTAAGAGCCTAACGGGTGTCTAGAATACCCGGGGCGATTCAATGAGTCTATCGAAGAAGTGCCAAAAAAGTTTTATGTCGCCTATAAAATCTCTCAGAATATTGCCTGCATGGAGGTCAAAGGTAAGAATATAAAGCTCTTTCTCAAGCTGAAACCTTCTGATATTCCAGACGGAACACCGAATTACCGAGATGTGGCTTCAATTGGCCACTACGGTACGGGTGATGTTGAGTTCACAGTATCATCTGAATCCGAGTTTGAGTCAGTTAAGGAATTTATCGCCATGGCGTATAACAAGGTCGGCGGTTAATGGCTTCTAACAAAGCAATTAAATTCGCTCCCTTCGGTCGCCGGACGCTCGTTCCTCGCGCCGTTTATTGCGGGCGTTAACCAGGAAGGCAGCTCATGTCTGAGTTTCGGCTTACAAAAGAAATCATAGAGCGCTCTGTGTCATCTGTCTGGGATGAGGCAAAGCTGGAGTGGGAATTGAGTGAAGTCTATGAGGCTGACGAGCCAGAAACCTGCTTATGTGGCCATTCCCCGATCATTGAGTGCTGTGTCTTATCGAATAAGCTGAATCAAAACTCAACTACAGTCGGCAATTGCTGCGTCAAAAAATTTATTGGTCTTCCTTCCGACAAAATATTTCAAGCGGTAAAGCGAGTTCGAAAAGACCAGGAGAAATCGCTCAATGTTGAAGCCATTGATCACGCGTATCGCAGTGGATGGATCAATGAATGGGAAAAAGATTTCTATTTCAGCAATATGCGAAAACGAGTTCTGACCCCCAAACAGAGGGCTAAAAAGCTCCAAATAAACCACAAAATGTTGGAGAACATGCGTCGGAGATAGAAAAGTGATTAACAATTGCAGTCACGGCGATGGCTTTTCCGCTGCGGCTCCGCCTTCACTACAAAGCCACAGGTGCTGAGGGCATTAATCGGTGAGATGGGCGAGAGCATCACAATGATGCTCTCTTCGGGGTTTAGTCAGTGGTGGTCTGTGCATCAGCCGGTTCTTCGAAGATGGCGCTAGGTATGATAGTTGCTCCTTCAACCATATCCGTACCGATCTCGATGAAGCCTTCGATTTTTGCGTCGCTATACTTTCGCAGGTCAGGGAACATGGCTCGCATCTGACTGGCGGTAACGCCCGCGTCAGCACCATTTTTCAGGGTGCTGAAGCCAGACAAAAGACGGGCAGTTCCGTTGGGGGAGGAAATTGCAGCTTTTGCTGCATCTACGTAGGTTTAACATATTCTTTCTTAGCCATAAATCCTCCAGAGACTGGGCTATCACTGTGGTGCTAGGATGGCATATGTTATTTGGGGCTCGGTGTTGATCATTCAAGGTCTGACATCGCTTAACAATCGGCTGTTTTCGCCCTTCGGGGCTGGGACGGCCTTTCCGCCGCACAAGTCCGGCCGACAGTCGGGCGTTAGCGAGGAAGGAGGGATCATGGTTCGGAGTTTGCGAAAGGGCCAAACGAGCATGTACTTCCAGCACGAACATACCGGCCACAGTATTGGGGTAAAGCGATGTGGGTCGGAGGTGGACGGAGGAGTGGCTGTTTTGAAAGTCACTGTCTCGCCAGTAGACAGCAATCAGAAACACGACGAATCCTATTTACATGACGAGCCGTTGCTATCTGTTGCTATAGATGACGAGACTGTCGTAGAAGGATTCATCGCGCATGTGAATAGCGGCTTACCGAAGGTTGAGGAGTTCAGGTTGGAGCTCGTTTCGCGAGGTAAGCGCCTCGTTAAGAACGTTGTCCCAGAAATGGCACAGCAGGGAAACGTTAGAACGCTGTACCTAAATATTGAAAATCGCTAACAAGGCACTTTTTGCCGGACTGCTTTTCCGCTGGCGCTCCAAAGCATCCGCAAAGCGCGGCGTTAGGCGAAGAAAGAATCTAGGGGGGGGCATTGTTAGAAATTTTGGCTAGCAAGCAGGTGGATATCTACATTTCGCTTGTAATAAGTTTGATCGGTGCGGTCTTTGGGATCGTTCTGGACAGATCTACCAAGGGCAAGGGAGGAGCAGCGCCGGAAGGCGGCGGAACTCATGCAATTAGCGTCTCTATGCAGCAGGTAGTGCGGGTTTCCGTTGGCTCAAAAAGCAGCGCCGATGATCAGCTTATGCTTTTCTTTGTTGGTGTATTCCTTCTTGTAGTCGGGGTTGCCTACCTCTTTTTCCGCCAAGAAGTTCTTGTCGCAGGCCTGCTCTTAGTCCTCTTTATCTTCGGCGCTTGGGCTGGCTCTGTCGCAAACTCCCTCTACAGTGGGTTCTACGACGGTTGGAGATGGGTTGTCTACTTGCTAGTTATGCTCCTCTTCGCTCTGGCCGCGGTTCGAGTCGTGGGTCTTGCGAAGACCCCGATGTTCGCCCCTAGTAACTTCATTTACGCCCAGGACATTGTTAACCAATGGGGGATCTTGGCTCTCCCACGATATTTTACGGCGCTCGACTTCCAGTGGTTTGGTTTCCACCTGCTGGGGATTATCTTATTTTTCGCAGCTAGCTGGCGCGCGTGCCTGTCAATGCTGAACTATGCAGTGCTAGGAACCCGGCTGAGCAAAGGGGCAGCGCATACGGAACTCGGAGGTCGGATAGCCTCGGCCTATGGGAGACCATGGCGGAACAGCCTATTCTTGCTCGGATTCATGGTAGCAGCGAATTACTTGGTCAGCGGTCAATTCTTCATGTGGTTCGAGTATGAGATGCCGAACCAGCTAGAATATTTCATTCAAGTTGTATTGCATGGTCGACAAGCTGGTTGAGAAGAGGCGACGGAGTGGATAAAGGCAAGCCTAACAAGGGTGTGGAGCGCGACGGCTGCTTCGCAGCCGCGGCTAACCCCTCGCGTTAAGGATTAGTTGCTTGGTGCTTTCGAAGTTTCCGTCAGCCATGCTCGACGAACTTAGGTAGGCCTTACCTGTATTAAGGAGTGCCGAATCATGATCGTAGAAGCACTGCTGTTTAAACTTAGCTGGCTGTAAATCCATTGCCTTTGTCTTAATTAAGTGAGAGCACGGACGCGATATGAATCTACTCTTCCTCGGCACATCCGCCGGTGTGCCCACCAAGCAAAGAAACGTCTCCGGCGTCGCTTTGCGAGAGAGCAAGGGGAAGGGCTGGTACCTGATCGATTGTGGTGAGGGTACGCAGCATCAGGTTTTACATACGAAGCTGTCATTCCATTCACTCAAAGCCATCTTTATTACCCACGTGCACGGCGACCACTGCTATGGGCTGCCGGGCATATTGGCGAGTGCGGGAATGGGCGGACGGAAAATGCCGCTGACCATTGTGGCACCCGCAGGCATCAAGGCGTGGTTGAAGGTCACCTGTGAAGTCACGCAGCTTTGCTTGCCCTTTGCGCTGGAGTTTATCGACTCGGACGAATTGCCAAGCGTTGAGTTTGAGAGCATTGCAGTGACCACTCACGGGCTTTCACACCGGGCGCCTTCTTATGCTTATGGATTTACAGAGACAAAGGTCGACGCCGCCTTGGACGTGGATAAGCTAGCGCAAAAAGGGATTCCGAGAGGGCCGTTGTGGGGGCAGTTGAAGCAAGGGTTTGATGTTGAGTTTGAGGGTGAGCGGTTAAAAAGCCATGACTACCTGATCTTCAAACATAAGCCGAGAAAAGTGGTGATCGCTGGGGACAATGACCAGCCTGACTTGTTGATGGATGCCTGCGCGGGCGCGCAGGTGCTGGTGCATGAAGCCACCTATACCGAAGAGATGGCCCAGAAAGCCGGTGATGTGGGGCATAGCTACGCCAAGCTTGTCGCCGTGTTTGCCGAATCGGTACAGCTGCCCAACCTGGTGCTGACGCACTTCAGCCCCCGTTACCAGCTCAATCCTCATGCGTCGCCGTCTATTGATGACATCCGCAAAGAGGCCCAGCGCGTCTATTCGGGCGCACTTTATTTGGCGCGGGATTTTGGCGAATACACCTTGGATAAAGCGGGCCACTTTTCTGAAGTGGCGGGCGAATAACTGCGTTCATCCCCCACCCGTTGAGGCTTGCCGCGCAGGTCAGTCGCGGCAATAGCCTTCACCTGTTTTAACTACTAGGCAGTCTTCCTTTTCCAATAGCCACTTCATGCCAGTGGCTTCGCCGTCGCCCGCTCGAAGCAGCTGTGGGCCGCCCTCGCGGTTGAAGCGAATGCCTTCGGCGGTGGCCTGTCCTTCGAAGGTGTCGATTTGATCTTCATCCAGGCCGTAGCGCATGTGAAGGAGATAATGGCCCGGGCCTTCAGGCTCGTCCTTGCTGATTTCCAAGAATAACCCTTCAACGCCAATCCATCGGCCGATCCATTGGTCGGTCATCTGGTGGTGGGGCTGGTTTTGCTCGGTTGATGTATCCGGAGCAGGCGCGTTAGATGAAACGGTGTTGTTGTTACTGCACGCGCTTATCAGCAGCATGGCTATGAGTGCTAACGCTGCTTTTTCCATGGCTGTCTCCTTGTCAGTACTGCCGTTACTCACTATATACACGTACCATGCTTTCTTTAGTTTGATCGAATTTTGAGATATGTCGAAGGGATATATAAATGCAGAAGGTAAGAATCGACCTAGTATCCGATGTGGCCTGCCCGTGGTGCGCCATTGGCTACCGGCGCTTAGAGCAGGCGTTAGAGACACTCAAGGGCGAGATCGACGTTGAGCTGGTCTGGCAGCCTTTTGAGTTGAACCGCGATATGCCGCCTGAAGGCGAGCCGATTCTAGAGCACTTGTGCCGCAAGTACGGCAAAGACGCGGCCACCATGGAGCAGTCCCAACGCGAGATCATGGCCGCCGCTGAAGAGCTTGGCCTGAATTTCCGGGGTGCCCTGGAGCGCCGGGCGAACAATACCTTCGCAGCCCACCGCGTGCTGGCGTGGGCCGGAACGCAACATCAAGAAACAGCACTTCAGTTAGCGCTGTTCGAGGCCTACTTCGGTGAGGCGAAAAATCCCGCCGACCCAGCGGTGCTTCGTGAGAAGGCCATTGAGGTTGGGCTGGACGGCGACACCGCTGAAGCCATTGCCCGCTCTGACCAGTACACGGATGAAGTACGTGAGGCAGAACAGCGCTTTATGGACGCGGGGGTGAGCGCGGTGCCGGGCTTTATCCTCGATGGCCGCTACCTGATCTCTGGTGCTCAGCCCGCCGACGTACTGGTGGATGCGCTGCGCCAAGTGGCCGAAGAGAACGCCAGCCGTTAATCGGTGAGAAGCGCTGGCCTGACAGAGGGTCGGTAGAGCAGCACATTCTTATCCGTGCATTGAGTGCACCTTTTCGCTAAACGTCGGCGTTGTTGCCGACGTTAGCTTGGGAGAGATGTTATGGCGGCATACGTGATTGGCCACATCAGTGTGAAAGACGCTGTGAAATGGGCGGAGTACAAGCGTGGGGTTCCTGCGACGATAGTGCCCTTTGGGGGCGAGCTAGTGCTGAGGGGGCAGCGAAAGGCTGTGTTAGGCGGAGAGCATCGCCACACGGACACGGTGGTCATTCGCTTTCCCGCTATTGAGGCTGTTGATGAGTGGTTTCACTCCGATGCTTATCAGCAGCTTATCCCGCTGCGCCTTCAGGCAGCAGACGTCGATTTGATCAGTTACGAAGCAGCGTTGTAGACGCTGCGTAACGTTAAGCATCGGTAGGGAAAACCAATCCTATCGGTACTGCTTGACACTCTGCCTCCCAAGAGAGCATTTATGAAAACCATCGGCTTAATCGGCGGTATGAGCTGGGAATCCACGCAGACGTATTACCGCCTCATCAACCAGCATGTGCGCACGGCGTTGGGCGGGCTGCATTCGGCCAAGGTGGTGCTGTACAGCGTCGATTTTGCCGAGATAGAGGCGCTGCAGCACCAGGGCGACTGGCAGGCTACTGCTGAGATATTGGCAGCGGCGGGCAAAGCGGTCGAGGCGGCAGGGGCCGATTTTCTTGTGCTGTGTACCAACACCATGCACAAGGTGGCTGAGCCGCTGGAAGCGGCGGTATCCATTCCGCTGCTGCATATCGCCGACGCCACAGCCCAGGTGCTACTACAGCAGGGCATTACCTGCGTGGGGTTGCTCGGCACACGGTTCACCATGGAGCAGGCGTTTTATATCGAGCGCCTGCAGCGTCAAGGCATCGAGGTGGTGGTGCCCAACGAGCCACAGCGCGAGCGCGTGCACTCGGTGATTTACCAAGAGCTGTGCCTGGGCGTGGTGAAGGCAGATGCCAAAGCTGACTACCTAACTATCGTCGATTCGCTGGCTGAGCGCGGCGCGCAGGGCGTGATTTTAGGCTGTACCGAGATCGGCTTGTTGATTCAACAAGCCGATACGAGCGTGCCACTGTTTGATACCACCGAGATCCACGCGGAGCAGGCGGTTCAGCGGGCGTTGGAGCGTGGTTAGGCATAAAGGTATGCTGCACATATTCCTAGCTTTAAAATCTTGTTGAGTGAGTAAAAAAGGAATAATTTATACTCATGGGCGAGTTTGAATTTGACGATAATAAAAGTCAGACCAACCTAGAAAAGCACGGTATTGATTTTGAAGCGGCACAAGCGCTGTGGAAGGATCCATATCTGCTAGAAATTCGTGCAAAATCAGAGGGCGAACCAAGATTTTTGCTAATAGGCATGATCAGTGAAAAACACTGGTCGGCGGTCGTCACCTACCGAGAAGGGCGTATTCGGTTAATTTCTGTTAGGCGCTCTCGCAAAAAGGAGGTAGAACTCTATGAAAGCTAAAGAATTCGATAAAAAGTTCGATGAAAATCAAAATGATATAATCGACGATCTTGACCTGTCCACGGCTCGGCGTGTGAATCAGGAGCAAAAACGGATTAACGTAGATTTTCCTGCATGGGTAGTGGAGTCACTAGACCGTGAGGCTGCGAGAATTGGTGTTACGCGCCAGTCTATTATCAAAGTTTGGTTGGTTGAGCGTCTTCAAGCTGAAGCGGCTCATCAACCTCTGAGCCATGATACGGTGGGCGGTACTCACTAGCGCTGGCTCCCAAAGAAGCCAGCGCTTTCTCCCTTACTGTAAAAATTCCCGCAACGTTTCGCTGGCTTGCTCAATGGAAACGACGCCATCCAGGTGGCCTCGGTTGCCTTTCAGCGTTTCCAAGGTTACCTCGGTGCCGTCTGCTTCAATCAGTTCGGCGGTGCGGCGCACGCCTTCGGGGGCGAAGACCAGGTCGTTCTCGCTATACAGCATCAGCGTGGGCGCTTCGATGGCGGCTAGGCCTGCTTCTAAGGAGTCGCCGTGGCCTGCCATAAAGGTTTGGTTGGCGCGCACTAGGTAGAGCAGGTGGTTGGCATCTGAGAGCTTCGCCCGTGCGCCGGCGATATCATCTAGGGTTTGCTCGATGGCGTAGCGGGCGTTGAGATCCTGAGCGGGGTCGCGAGCGTCATCCGCCCAATCACGGTTGAACGCTTCGTTGGCCCACTGCCAGTGGTTGGCATTGAGCGTGACCAGCTTCAGCGCCTCTTTTAGCCCCTCGGTGGGCGGCTCTCCGTCGTAGTAGTCGCCTTCGTTCCAGTTGGCATCCAGGCGAATCGGCGCGGCCCAGGCGCTTAGCGTGGCCAGCAGCCATGGGTCGGCCACACCGCCACCAATTACAGGGATCAACCGCTCAACGCGTTCAGGGTATGCGCTGGCCCACTCAATGGCCTGCAGGGCGCCCATGGAAGCACCCATCACCGCATGCAGCGATTCAATGCCCTGGCTTTCCAGCAGAGCGCGCTGCACCTCGACAAAGTCACGAATAGTCACCACAGGAAAATCCATGCCCCAGGGCTCGCCGGTATCGGGGTTGATGGAGGCTGGCCCGGTGGTAATTACGTTTGGGTCATTCGCCCCCAAATTAACCAGCGTATCGGAGGAGATGATGTAGTACTCATCTGTATCCAGCGGCTTGCCGGGGCCAATAATGGCATTCCAATAGCCGGTGGGCTCGCCATCAGCCCCATAGCGGCCTGCCGCATGGCTGGTGCCGGAGAAAAAGTGGGTAATCAGAATCGCGTTGTCGCGGGCTTCGTTAAGCTCGCCGTAGGCTTCCCAGCCTATCGTTACGTTGGGAATCGTCTCGCCGCCCTGAGTGGTGAAGCTCTCCATCTCGAACGTCTGCTTCTCGACCACGCCATCCCAGGCCCATAAGGGCGTGGCCAACAGCAGGCCAAGGCTGGTGAACGAGGCGGCTGTCACTAGCGCGAATGGTTGCTTGCGTCGCATGCGCTTTCCTTTTTTGAGGGGGTATTGTGATTGTTTTAGGGCTGCTTATTGCAGCCACTCCCTCAGCATAGACAGCGTTAGAGGATTTTGAACGGATTTAGCCCATTGGCCTGCTGCATTAGTAGGTAGCAACGGTTAGCATTTCAATTCTTAAGAAGAACTAGTGGATAATAATGCTTACCGCCGGAGACACTGTCATATGCAGCTTTGCGCCGCCCTGATGAAGCAGCTATTTGCTCGAGCCAAGCGTCAAAATAATAAGAGTGCTTCCCTACAAACTAAACACGGCGGTGAGAGTTCTGGCTGGTGGTCATTAGATCTTTCTGGGCAACTTGGGTATCCGCTAGTGCTTGAGATTCAAGGCTGGTATGGCAGCCAGCCCTTTTCTTGGAGAAGCGTTAGCGACGGCGCTGTTGTTGCGGAAAGCCGCTTTCTCCAGTCGCCTGGTCTTCCTTTGGATATTTTATGCACTCAGAATAATACCCTTGAGCAGGGGGCCCCTTCCGAGCTTGTAGCGTTGGGCGATCACGCCCCTTTTATGCGTTATGCTGTCTACCAAGCCTGTGCCTGCTTACCTGATCTTGCCCAGTAACGATGGACATCTCAAGAATGTAATACACTGCAGTGAGGTGGACCATGGCAAGATCGACGACATCAATGAAGAAAAAAT
>NZ_JBITWC010000047.1:0-7739 GCF_044543515.1 Vreelandella lionensis
TTGAATTCTTCAGTGTAACGGGGACGGCTCATGGATCCTCCTAGATACCTTTAGTATAAGGCCTGGAGGTGTCTATGAAACCTGGGGCGATTCATCCACAGCATCTTCGCCTCCTACAAATACCAATTGAAGGAGATAAGCACTTTCGCTGGCATGAGCAAGGCTGAAACCATGAAGCGTCAGTTTTTCTAAAACTGCATCAAAGGCGTCTTGCAGAGCAGGACTTTGTGCTTTAAAGGGCTCAACAATCAGCTTGTCAATGGTTGTCTGATCTTCTGGATCGCCGCTGATGAAGACCTTTGTAGTTATAATTTTCTTCTTGTTGTAGTGAAGCCGTACGGCGACCTCAGCTTGTTGATTGCGCTCAATGAATTTTATTACCACCTGAAATGGATACTCGTTCCACTCTCCAATGCGCCATGCTGATTTCTCAAGGCGCTCGTTCAAAGCCAGCAGCAGGGGCAATAACTCGGTATCGCTAAATCCTGGAGGTGGAACAATAGATGCTTCTTGCTCTTTCGGCTGCCGAGCAGAGTCGTAGAACAGTCCTCCTGCACTGACGGCAAAAGGCCCTACTCGGAGATCATGGGCTCGGCTTACAGTGGCGTAAATCAAGGGTGTGAGCGCAGGCATCTGTCGAACGACCAGCTGTTCTTCAGCGGTGGTAGAGGCAGTATATAGCCAACGAAAATAGTCAGCATTGTTAGGTTTCCCACCCGAAGAGCTGCGGGATGCGTTCACCCACACGCAGGGCCAATGTCGCCCCTGAGCTCTATGCAGCGTCATTACATGCGCAGGACGAATCAGAGCAGCAGTAGCATAACCCTGGGCTTGTAGAATCTTGTATTCGTAACGGTCATAGCTTGCACGGGCTTCCGCGTAGGCTGGATCTTTCTTATCTGGCAGCCTTGCCTTCTGTTCAGCTAGCAATGGTTTGGCAAGCTGACGGGCCAATACCTGTAATGCAAGCACTTGGTCTGTGGTCAGCTCAGGACGCTCTGCTTCATAGAAATCTGTCAGATAACGGAACGTTACCTCACCGACACCGGGTAAACGACAGTGAGCAAGCTGAAAGTGCAGGTAGGTAGGCTTGCTTCTTCCGCGTAACTGCACACTATGTGTTTCAATCCCCTCGTCAACACCGTCAATAAGCGCTATTTCGCCAGCACTTATCCAGCGCAGTTCAGAGCTCGCCCAAGTTTCAGAATCAGCAGTAATGATCGGTGTACGGTTGTAGAAATCGACCCTATCCCTGATACCCAATCGTAATGGACTTGTGTGGCCCAGAATTCTAGTTTTAACAGCAGCGTTGATTTTGCGGCTTTGTTCATGAGTAGCACAAAGCAGAATAGATTCCGCGCGCACATTACTGACGTCTGGTTCCCAGTTAGTCTTGTTGCCCTCATGCTGGATCTGCAATCGATTTCCAACAACACGGGGCAAAGAGTTGAACCGAGTGTTGATCACCCGGCTGACTAGGTGGGATTGAAACTGACTTAACGCATCTTGCGGATCAGGCACAACCTGCTCAGACAATAGCTCCCCCACCACAGACAGCTGCCGATGTTCCAACAAGCTATCGCTCATCAGGCTACGCTGCTGCGAGCCACGCGGAGTCTGGTATGGGTCGCCGATAACCACAAATGGGGCTTTATACGATTCTATTACTGACAGAAAATCCTGAATCAAGTGACCAGTACCATAACGCCTGTCGGTTGTGTTGAATTCTTCGTCACTCAGCAGGTGTGCATCAACAAGAACAGGAATCTGGCGTGGCGACAATAAGCCTTGTTTTATTTTGTGAACACCGATTTTGCGGTCATTTATGATCTCAAAATTGTCTGGCTCACGGCTATATAACCAAGTGTATATGGATGTGGGCTGTGCCTGCGAATGATGATAAGTGCCGGATAACCGCGCACTGGGAGTAAGAAGCAGCACTTCGTATCCAGCAGCGCCAATTTCCTCTACTATGTAGGGAAATAGAAAGCGCTTCCCCGTTGAAGCCATGCCAGCTAAACGGAATAAACCGGTCGCATTCTGTAACCAGTGACGTAACTGCTGTAGGAGCACGCTTTGTTGATGTGTGAAGGCAACGTTTGTGCTCGTATCTTCCAGCCTTTCACCCAGTAGTCTCACGTCGGGTACGCCAGCTGGTTCATAGTGCTCAATACCCAGCTGCTTGATCATTCGCTCGATACCTGTCGGAGGCAGCGAAATCTCCTTACTCACTATGGCGTCCAGATCCCTAACAAGCTGACGTTTATCAGTGATATGAAACCAAGGCTTGATGCCACCGGGTAGGTGGCCTGCATCAAACTCTACCGCTCCATCAAAAACGACCAATGCTGCAGTATGCCGCCAGTTACAAGCGGTATTGAGATCAGCCATGTTGCGACTAAGAAAGTCGATCAGGGCATGTTTATTGATCGTAAGCTGGCGTAGTGGGTTAACGCTGGCACCGCCTTTAACTTCCACACTATGGCCGGACTCATCAGTCATCACCCATGGCCCACTTTCAGAAAACGCCAGGGTTCCACTGAACGCCTTGAAATCAATAATGATCAGCGCGTTGGGCTTTATGACCAGCGCATCCAGTTCCCGGCCACCAACGTAAAAATTGGCTAACAAGCGCCAATCTTGATTGGTGGACAGACAATGCATGCTAAGAGCATCGTACAGTCGATCGAACGCCTTGTTTTCATGCGTGTGATCAAACTGTTTCCCGCGATATGCCTTCAATGCCATCCTTGCAATTCCTTAATTTTCGGCAAAGATATGATTAGCCTGCCTTTTCACCTGTCACCGCCTTCACTTCCGCCAGCAAATCCCCAAACTTCCCATAGTTCACCTTCACCCCGTCATCCAGATCCAGCGAAATGCGTTGGTCGGCATAGTGACGCAGCTTCTCGTCGAAGGTGTTGAGTTCGGTTTGCTGTTTGTAGAGCTTGCTTAGCTCTTTCTCGATGCTTTTGGCTTCACGGCGGCGGAGGTGCTGGCGTCTTTGTCTTGTTCTAGCTTTTCCTCGTAGCTGGCGAGCTTGGTGGTGAGCGGGATGACGTAGTCGGTGCGCATCTCAGCCAGGGCGCTTTCGTTGTAGCGGCGAATGCTATCCAACAGCCAGTCTTCCTCGGACGCGAGTTCCGCGTGAGGGAAGTAGAGCAGCGTCGGCGCCTCTGGCTCACCCAGCTCCAGGCTCATTTTTACGCCCAGGGTCGACTCCCGCGCCATATTGAGTATCTGCACACCGTCGAGTGACAGCTCGAGCAGCGCATCGGCAAAATGGCCCGGGGCGTCGTACCAGAATACAATCCAATGCATGTCAGTGAAGAAGGCGTACTGAAGCACCTGCTGGAGTTGGTCGCGCTGCATCTAGCCTCCTTGCCGATTGAACACAGTAAAGTTACTTACCGCCAACATCGCGGAAACAGGGATGAAAAACTCAATAAGGCAGCTCTTCATGATTCATAGGCGTCCTGGATTTCATGCCTGAGGGCTTTGACCTCATTTAATAGTGATGTGATCTCTTCAGATAGCTCCGTACTATTTTCGGCCTGACTTCTAATTTCGTCTAAAGATTTATCGATTTCACTGATCGGTTCTAAAAAAGCAGAGGCAATAAAGGTTAAAACCTGTTCATCAAACACATCTTTTGTACTTTTTGCATACTCACGAAACCCCTTCCGAATATCACGCCTAATTTGCAAGATTTTTTTCTCTTGCTCAGCTTTCTGATAATCATCAAGGATTTGCATACCAACACCTAGGACTGCCATTGCTGGGCCAAGAAACTTTGCTCCTTTGCCGATCTTATCGGCAATTTTCACGGCTTCCCATGGACCAAACTTATAGTTGAACAGCTTCCCAACGCCTTTTACTATATCGTGAAGCTGGCTACCTGAGACCCCCCCTAAACCTGACTTACCAGATGCACTTATTGCACTCTTTGAAATAGCAGAGAAACCTTTTTCTGCTGATGTTAAAAGGCCTTTTGTGAGCGGATTACTTAGCAATAGTGGGTCATTACTTGAAAAACCACTTAAATCACTTTCGCCCGACCTTAAGTCAAGTTCTTTAGCATCTCTTAGAGCCTCCATAACTTTGATGGCCGCTGGTGTTGTAGCAAGATCTGCCAGCTCTTTTTCCAAGTCTTCAACGGTTTCAATAGAAACTTCTTTAATGCTCTCCATTGCAGAATCTGTAAGTTTTTCACACTCATATATTGCTTGATCTTGAGATCTTTGAAATTCGTCAGAGTCACTACCAATGGAGTCAGCAAGTTGGTTACCATTTTCTGTAACGCGAACATCAAAATCGTCAAGGATTGCTCTTACTTTCTTTTGATAACCACGCTTATTGTTGTTGAAAATTCTCTTATATTGACTCAAAACACTAACAACACCTCTACTCAAAGGGTTGTCAATAGTCAAGCTGTCAACCCTATCTTGCAATTTATTTTGATATGTCTGAAGTGGCGTGGTAAGTCTTGAATAAATTCCTTTTCTTGCAACAAAACTATCAATTTCTTTAATAAATCCATCACGATTTGAGATCGCTATTAGCTCTTTTCGTTCTTCTTCATCCTCTTCATCTAAAGCATCAAAGTAGGACTCAGCATCCGTAAAAACAATAGGAAAATCTTCTGGTATTTTTGGTTCTAAAACCTTCGTTATTCCAGAAATCTTTGTTTCTTTGTTGGCCGCATCACTTTCGAATTTGTTAATGATTATCATCAATTCATTGGCTCGACCTTTTTCGAAACAAAGGTTCCGGAAAGAAGCGCCCACGACATCATCAAAAAGCTCATTGGTGATTACATAAGCAATGAGATCTGCTCTATCAATTGCATCAAGTGCTTTTACATCGTGGTCTTCACATTGCCCTGCTAGAATGCCTGGTGTATCCCAGATTGATAGAGAGTTGTATCTGTATTCTGCAACAGAGTCGGTTGTTACACCTGCGCCAATTTTTACACTGTCATTGCTCGTTAGCATCTTTATTAAAGAAGACTTTCCTGCGCTATATTGCCCCGCAAATACTATGCTAAGACGCGAGGAATCCTTATCTAAGGTTGATAGATCCCCGTTACCATCGACACTTCCTAACAATTTGACTACACGACCGCCAAGTTCATCAACTTTATTTGTGAATATGCTATAAAAAATGTCCGTCATTTTTTTACTCCAGGTTAATCGCTAATAACATTAATTTGGCATGAACAAAGGGCGGCAACCATTTTTATCCTTCTATGGTCTTTTCCAATAACCTTGCCCACGTTATCTTTCTTCACACTGATTTCAACAGATTTCTCATCGAAAACACTAACTTCTTCAACAAGACCGCGGTATAAGTGTGAAATCTTACTTTTTATATCTTTATCATATACTACTCGTACATTTTCTCTCATTGCCAAGCCCAATGACCGCAAAAGCGATGAGTCCCTAAAATAACCATCAACGATGAAATAGCACGCATAGCCAGGGACTCTGACTATTTTTTTCACTCTGGGAATTTTAAAGTGCTCGCCAGTTATGACAAATGCAACTTTATGCAATAGTCTAATATTTATCTCTTGAGCCACGTTATTTATTTTCTCCTCTTTTTCTTCAAGATTTTTAGAGATCTCTTTTATAGAGCTACACAATACAAGTAAATTGTTTTTAGCTGGACTGACTAACTCTTTTTTTATTTCTTTTTCAAACCACATCATGAGACTTTCTTTTGTTTTAGACTTACTTTTCTCAACCTCTTCAAGAAGGCTCTTTCTCTGCTTTGACTTTGCTTCCTTAAGTTTTTTATCTCGGCTATCAGAAAAAAATGAAAAAATGCTAAACGCAATAGCAATGCCAGCGGCAGCCCAACCCACAGGGTTCCATGCATTCAAAAATGCAACAGAACTAATAACAGATGTTATCGCGGCACCCCATCCATTTATTCTTCGATAATCTGCTTCGTCAAAGCTCCCGCCTTGATGTGAAATTTCAAACGATAAAGTGATGTCTAAGCTTTCATTCATTTCTTTTTGAAATTCATTTATCTCGTCTGAAACTTCTTCTACAATATCTTTAGTTGCTTGCTCAATTTTATGAGGTATATTGAATTTCTTACAATGTGTTTCCCATTGTTTGCTTGGGCTCTTGCTTTCAATGTGATCGTCAACAAAATCAGCAATGGAGTTAACAAGAGGCTTGAAGGCAGAATCAACCTCCTGAGCTAATCGCTTTGGTAAGTCACGCTCTACCTTAGACTGCCATTGAGACACCCTACCTAAACTTGATTCGTACTGCTCAAGCAATTTATCAAGTCTATCACGCTGACTGAGCAGAATAATTCTCTGTGTATCAATATGATGAAGAGTAGAATCTAGAAAAGTTTGGACGCGCCTTACAGGACCGCTAACTTCCACTTCTTTCTGGAGTTTCTTTAACAGCAAATCGATGTTGCTTAGTTCATGTAGTTGCTTAGACTCTTCTCCCTGCATCTTATTAGCGAGGAAAGCTGATTGAGCATGGATGGCAACCACACTTATATTATTTGGATTCATTCCAGCTCGACCAGCCAAATCTTTTAATCTTTCAACATGACCATCTATAACATCTTCTTTATAGATATATTTAGCTGGATTTTTAAGCGCTCTACGCCGATTGCCTTCGCTCTCTAAATCCTTCTTCATATTCATAACAAATATGAGAGGCTTATTTAACTTACAAACATGCTCAAGCTCAGTAAAAGTAGTATCTTGGATACTGTCACTATTCAGTAAAAACAGTACAACATCCGATAACTCCAATATCTCCCTTGCTATCTCAGTATCTTCTTTTCCGTCATAAGCCCCAAAACCTGGAGTGTCAATAATTCTTAAATTATTCCATTCGTATTCTTTTACATCACGTGTTGTTCTCTGCGCACCCTTACCTATCGTACTTCCATCACCATGAGTGATTGCTTCTCGTATAGTGCTCTTGCCTGACATGGTTTTCCCAAACAACATGACATTAAAAAAACCCAACCTTTTTTTCTGGTTTTTCAGGCTGTAATTGCGCTTTTCTTCTAATGCTTCGTATTCCTTATCCAGGTCATCCTTGATACTCTGAAGGCCAACTCTAAGCTCGCTAGTTGTGGCTAAAGAATCGCTTGCATAATCAACAACTCGCTTAAGGTCTATGCTCAAATCTTTTATGGTTGTGTCACAACGACTGAGAAATTCTTGAGATGCCTTGTATTCGCTACCCGCCATCGTTCGGCAACTATCTAGTGATGCTAGATATTTTTGATACGCTGTCACTATAAAACCTCTTTTCTCATGGTCTTGAATGCCTGAATAATCAAGTTATAAGGTTCTAGATAAAAGAAGATGAACTATGCATCTTTACCAACCACCGCCTTCACTTCCGCCAACAAATCCCCAAACTTCCCGTAATTCACCTTCACCCCGTCATCCAGATCCAGTGAGATACGTTGGTCGGCGTAGTGGCGGAGTTTTTCGTCGAAGGTATTGAGTTCGGCTTGTTGTTTATAAAGCTTGCTTAGCTCCTTTTCAATGGCTTTCGCTTCAGCGGCGGAAGTGCTGGCGTCTTTGTCTTGTTCTAGCTTTTCCACGTAGCTGGCGAGCTTGGTGGTGAGCGGGATCACGTAGTCGGTGCGCATTGAACCGTACCGGCTTTCTCGGAGACCCGTTAGTTTGAGTCAAGCAGCCTTATTTGCCTGACTCTGTTGCTCATAATACATGGCTTCTCGCT
>NZ_JBITWC010000048.1:0-1613 GCF_044543515.1 Vreelandella lionensis
GAGTGACACGTAAGGATCACAATGATTTTAAACTGAAGAGTTTGATCATGGCTCAGATTGAACGCTGGCGGCAGGCCTAACACATGCAAGTCGAGCGGTAGCACAGAGAAGCTTGCTTCTTGGGTGACGAGCGGCGGACGGGTGAGTAATGCATAGGAATCTGCCCGATAGTGGGGGATAACCTGGGGAAACCCAGGCTAATACCGCATACGTCCTACGGGAGAAAGGGGGCTCCGGCTCCCGCTATGGGATGAGCCTATGTCGGATTAGCTAGTTGGTGAGGTAACGGCTCACCAAGGCCACGATCCGTAGCTGGTCTGAGAGGATGATCAGCCACATCGGGACTGAGACACGGCCCGAACTCCTACGGGAGGCAGCAGTGGGGAATATTGGACAATGGGCGCAAGCCTGATCCAGCCATGCCGCGTGTGTGAAGAAGGCCCTCGGGTTGTAAAGCACTTTCAGCGAGGAAGAACGCCTAGCGGTTAATACCCGCTAGGAAAGACATCACTCGCAGAAGAAGCACCGGCTAACTCCGTGCCAGCAGCCGCGGTAATACGGAGGGTGCAAGCGTTAATCGGAATTACTGGGCGTAAAGCGCGCGTAGGTGGCTTGATAAGCCGGTTGTGAAAGCCCCGGGCTCAACCTGGGAACGGCATCCGGAACTGTCAAGCTAGAGTGCAGGAGAGGAAGGTAGAATTCCCGGTGTAGCGGTGAAATGCGTAGAGATCGGGAGGAATACCAGTGGCGAAGGCGGCCTTCTGGACTGACACTGACACTGAGGTGCGAAAGCGTGGGTAGCAAACAGGATTAGATACCCTGGTAGTCCACGCCGTAAACGATGTCGACCAGCCGTTGGGTGCCTAGCGCACTTTGTGGCGAAGTTAACGCGATAAGTCGACCGCCTGGGGAGTACGGCCGCAAGGTTAAAACTCAAATGAATTGACGGGGGCCCGCACAAGCGGTGGAGCATGTGGTTTAATTCGATGCAACGCGAAGAACCTTACCTACTCTTGACATCCTGCGAATTCGGTAGAGATACCTTAGTGCCTTCGGGAACGCAGAGACAGGTGCTGCATGGCTGTCGTCAGCTCGTGTTGTGAAATGTTGGGTTAAGTCCCGTAACGAGCGCAACCCTTGTCCTTATTTGCCAGCACGTAATGGTGGGAACTCTAAGGAGACTGCCGGTGACAAACCGGAGGAAGGTGGGGACGACGTCAAGTCATCATGGCCCTTACGAGTAGGGCTACACACGTGCTACAATGGCCGGTACAAAGGGTTGCCAACTCGCGAGAGTGAGCTAATCCCGAAAAGCCGGTCTCAGTCCGGATCGGAGTCTGCAACTCGACTCCGTGAAGTCGGAATCGCTAGTAATCGTGAATCAGAATGTCACGGTGAATACGTTCCCGGGCCTTGTACACACCGCCCGTCACACCATGGGAGTGGACTGCACCAGAAGTGGTTAGCCTAACGCAAGAGGGCGATCACCACGGTGTGGTTCATGACTGGGGTGAAGTCGTAACAAGGTAGCCGTAGGGGAACCTGCGGCTGGATCACCTCCTTAAACGATGCATCATCCCTCGCGGTAAGCGCTCACAATGAATTACCTGGTC
>NZ_JBITWC010000048.1:1708-4846 GCF_044543515.1 Vreelandella lionensis
TCGCTCTTTAACAATGTATATCATGCTGACAAGAACGTTTTCGAACGTTCTTACGTAACTTGTTTTGTGATACGTCTCAAGCGTATCCGGCAATCGTTATCATTGCGAACCCCAGACTCCTTCGGGTTATAGGGTCAAGCAATGAAGCGCACACGGTGGATGCCTAGGCAGTCAGAGGCGATGAAAGACGTGGTAGCCTGCGATAAGGTTCGGTGAGGTGGCAACAACCTGTGACCCGGACATCTCTGAATGGGGAAACCCACTCATCATCAGATGAGTATCTTACGCTGAATATATAGGCGTAAGAGGCGAACCAGGGGAACTGAAACATCTAAGTACCCTGAGGAAAAGAAATCAACCGAGATTCCCCTAGTAGCGGCGAGCGAACGGGGACCAGCCCTTAAGCATGCAACGGATTAGACGAACGTGCTGGGAAGCACGGCCGTAGCGGGTGATAGCCCCGTAGTCGAAAATCTGCGTATGTGAAATCGAGTAGGTCGGGGCACGAGAAACCTTGACTGAAGACGGGGGGACCATCCTCCAAGGCTAAATACTCCTGACTGACCGATAGTGAACCAGTACCGTGAGGGAAAGGCGAAAAGAACCCCGGAGAGGGGAGTGAAATAGATCCTGAAACCGTGTGCGTACAAGCAGTAGGAGCAGACTTGTTCTGTGACTGCGTACCTTTTGTATAATGGGTCAGCGACTTATATTCAGTGGCGAGGTTAACCGTATAGGGGAGCCGTAGGGAAACCGAGTCTTAACTGGGCGACACAGTCGCTGGATATAGACCCGAAACCGAGCGATCTATCCATGAGCAGGGTGAAGATTGAGTAACATCAATTGGAGGCCCGAACCAGGATCTGTTGAAAAAGATTTGGATGACTTGTGGATCGGAGTGAAAGGCTAATCAAGCTCGGAGATAGCTGGTTCTCCTCGAAAGCTATTTAGGTAGCGCCTCACGTATCACCGCCGGGGGTAGAGCACTGTTTCGGCTAGGGGGTCATCCCGACTTACCAACCCGAGGCAAACTCCGAATACCGGTGAGTGCAAGCGTGGGAGACACACGGCGGGTGCTAACGTCCGTCGTGAAAAGGGAAACAACCCAGACCGTCAGCTAAGGTCCCCAAATCCTGGTTAAGTGGGAAACGATGTGGGAAGGCTCAGACAGCTAGGAGGTTGGCTTAGAAGCAGCCATCCTTTAAAGAAAGCGTAATAGCTCACTAGTCGAGTCGGCCTGCGCGGAAGATGTAACGGGGCTAAACCAGGTACCGAAGCTACGGGTTCATCCTCTGGATGAGCGGTAGAGGAGCGTCGTGTAAGCCGATGAAGGTGTGTTGAGAAGCATGCTGGAGGTATCACGAGTGCGAATGCTGACATGAGTAACGATAAAGGGAGTGAAAAACTCCCTCGCCGGAAGACCAAGGGTTTCTGTTCGACGCTAATCGGAGCAGAGTGAGTCGGCCCCTAAGGCGAGGCCGAAAGGCGTAGTCGATGGGAAACGGGTCAATATTCCCGTACCGGACATGATTGCGATGGGGGGACGGAGAAGGCTAGGTGAGCCAGGCGTTGGTTGTCCTGGTGAAAGTGAGTAGGCTGGCGTCTTAGGTAAATCCGGGACGCTTCAAGGCCGAGACACGAAACGAACGGACCACGGTCCGGAAGTCATTGATGCCACGCTTCCAGGAAAAGCCTCTAAGCTTCAGATCATGTGCGACCGTACCCCAAACCGACACAGGTGGTCAGGGTGAGAATCCCAAGGCGCTTGAGAGAACTCGGGTGAAGGAACTAGGCAAAATGGTGCCGTAACTTCGGGAGAAGGCACGCCGGCGTAGGGTAAGGGAACTTGCTTCCTCAGCCCGAACCGGTCGAAGATACCAGGTGGCTGCAACTGTTTAGTAAAAACACAGCACTCTGCTAACGCGCAAGCGGACGTATAGGGTGTGACGCCTGCCCGGTGCCGGAAGGTTAAATGATGGTGTTAGGATTCGTCCGAAGCTCTTGATTGAAGCCCCGGTAAACGGCGGCCGTAACTATAACGGTCCTAAGGTAGCGAAATTCCTTGTCGGGTAAGTTCCGACCTGCACGAATGGCGTAATGATGGCCACGCTGTCTCCACCCGAGACTCAGTGAAATTGAAATCGCCGTGAAGATGCGGTGTACCCGCGGCTAGACGGAAAGACCCCGTGAACCTTTACTATAGCTTCACACTGGACGCTGATGTTGCCTGTGTAGGATAGCTGGGAGGCTTTGAAACCCGGACGCCAGTTCGGGTGGAGCCAACCTTGAAATACCAGCCTGGCATCATTGGCGTTCTCACTCAGGTCCGTGATCCGGATCGAGGACAGTGTGTGGTGGGTAGTTTGACTGGGGCGGTCTCCTCCCAAAGAGTAACGGAGGAGCACGAAGGTACCCTCAGCACGGTCGGACATCGTGCAATGAGTGCAAGAGCATAAGGGTGCTTGACTGCGAGACAGACACGTCGAGCAGGTGCGAAAGCAGGTTCTAGTGATCCGGTGGTTCTGTATGGAAGGGCCATCGCTCAACGGATAAAAGGTACTCCGGGGATAACAGGCTGATACCGCCCAAGAGTTCACATCGACGGCGGTGTTTGGCACCTCGATGTCGGCTCATCACATCCTGGGGCTGAAGTCGGTCCCAAGGGTATGGCTGTTCGCCATTTAAAGTGGTACGCGAGCTGGGTTTAGAACGTCGTGAGACAGTTCGGTCCCTATCTGCCGTGGGCGTTGGATGTTTGAGAAGAGCTGCTCCTAGTACGAGAGGACCGGAGTGGACGACCCTCTGGTGTTCCGGTTGTCACGCCAGTGGCATTGCCGGGTAGCTATGGTCGGACGGGATAACCGCTGAAAGCATCTAAGCGGGAAGCCCCCTTCAAGATGAGACATCCCTGAGACCTAGAGTCTCCTAAAGGGCCCAGCGAGACCAGCTGGTGGATAGGCACGGTGTGGAAGCGCTGCAAGGCGTTGAGCTAACGTGTACTAATGGCCCGTGAGGCTTGACCCTATAACACCCAAGGGGTCTGGTCGCAGTGATAACGAACGAGTGTGAACGCACTCAGAACACCGGATACGCAGCCGCCAGCCAAGGCGCTGACGGAAAGAGACGATCACAAAACAC
>NZ_JBITWC010000049.1:0-3375 GCF_044543515.1 Vreelandella lionensis
GGATCCTCTTTCAAGATGCCGTCAGTGTTCTGCACACGATAGATGAAGTACTTCTTCATCTTGGCACAGAGGGACGGGTCCATCCCATTTCCTACAACAAGCCTGATCGATTCCCGAGTAATGTGCCCCCACCGTGGGAGGCCAATTTATTGGGCGACGGCGGCGCCAGCCGCCCTTAGCCTGCCGAGGCACCAGTGTCTTCATCATTGCGAGCTAAAGCTCCATCCCACCGTAGTTTATCGCTAAAGACTGGCATGCCCGCTCCCTCCTGCAGCAGTTTCTCGCCATAACTACTTCACCAATCCACCCCTCTTCTTGAGATGGCGGTGGTGTGGCTTGGTGATATGCTGAAGGTATCACTTAAGGGGGGGCATGGTATGCGGACGCGTTGCTTAGTGAAGTTAAGCGTTGCGGGGCTATCGCTCTGTTTTGTCTCAGCGGCGGCGAATGCGTCGGTTCAGCAGCTAGAGGCAGATCTGCAAGCAAGGCTGGCAGGCGATGGCGCTAGCATGGCCATTGGGCAGCTAGTGGAAGAAGCCAACAGTTACGTGGCGGAAGATGTCGCGATTGCCTACGCCAACGGCGATTTACTTTCCATCGCCCGTTACCGTGTGCAAGGCAATTACGCCGCTCCTAATTCGATTACGCTGGATGGCCTCAGTATCAGCGAAGTAGGCATGAACACCCCCGTGCTCAGCGTGGGCGAACTGGTGCTGATGGAACCAGAGGCCGCCGTGCCCGCACTGGAAACCTTCAAGGCAGAGGGCAGCGTACTCAAGGCGTTAAACGCGCGCGATATCACCTTCCGGTTAGAAGGCAGCATGGCCGAAGAACTGGCGGCAGAGCTGGATAGCAAAGCGCTCGCTGGCTACCTCTCTATTGACTCCCTCGATCTAGAAGCAGTGAGCAGCGCCGCCGTGGGCCTGATGGCTATGCAAGGCATCAGCGGTGAACTAAACGACCTAGAAACAGGCATCTCTGCCACCTTAGCCCTGGCGGATATGCGCCTTGAGGCGTTAGAAGGGCTCGACCACCCAGGGGAAGAGCGCCTGGAGCATGGCGAGCTAAACGGCTTCAGCCTGATAGGCGAGGAGTGGAGCGTACTGCTGGAAAACGCCTGGGTAAAAGGCAACAGTTATATAGGAGAGGCTGGTTTCAGTGGTGCCGAGTTTGATCTTGGCGAGTTAATCCACCTCGTTCCGCCCGCCGAGCGTGAAGAGCTGCAGGCCATCAACCGTGTGCTAACAGGTGGCACCGGGCGGCTAAGCGCTGAAGGCCAAAGCCAATCGCAATGGCGTGAAGAGAGTGGCCGCCACCGTCTCACGTCGGAAGGGTTTTTAAATCTAAGCGGGGCGGGTAGCCTTGAGTTTTCAATGGATCTCCCGGTTAGCCTGCCCAAAGGCGCTACGCTCGAACAGGCCACGCAAAACCCCGCACTGTTTGAAGCCGCCACCTTGCACGGTGGTAACGTCGTGGTGGCCTACGCTGATGAAGGCATGTTGCCGCGCATTGCAACGGAAATGGCCGCCCAAGAGGGGATCAGCGAAGAGCAGGCGATGTCTGAAGCCTGGGCTCAGGCCCGGCAGCTGGGGCCGCTGCTTGGTCCACAAGTAACGAAGTTAATGGTAGGCCTGGTAGATATTATGGCGGGCAAAGCCCAATCATTGACCGTTAATGTGGCGCTGCCCGATCCGTTTATACTTAACCAATTCATACTCAACCCCATGAGCAGCAGCGAGCGGCTCACCTTCACCTTTGAGCTGAAATAGCGTGGTTGTCCAGTCGGTCAGGTTTTTGATTCGGCTGGCAACATGAAACATGCTCATGCACCACCTGACGCGGATGCGATGAAAGTCGCGTCAGGCTGCGGTATGATAGCCGC
Organism: Vreelandella lionensis; assembly: GCF_044543515.1. Taxonomy (NCBI): domain Bacteria; kingdom Pseudomonadati; phylum Pseudomonadota; class Gammaproteobacteria; order Oceanospirillales; family Halomonadaceae; genus Vreelandella; species Vreelandella lionensis. The sequence goes on from NZ_JBITWC010000049.1 coordinate 1,883, forward strand.
CTCGCTTCTCCATGATGATCCTTTCGTAACGAGGTTCCCGCCGATGTTCAGCCGCGATATGACAATTGCCGGATTCGATGATGCGCTGTTTGACGCGATGCAAAAAGAAGTTGCACGCCAAGAAGCCCACATCGAACTGATTGCTTCTGAAAACTACGCCAGCCCCCGCGTACTAGAAGCGCAAGGCAGCCAGCTGACCAACAAATACGCCGAAGGCTACCCAGGCAAGCGCTACTACGGCGGCTGTGAATTTGTCGATATCGCTGAAAACTTGGCCATCGACTACGCCAAGCAGCTGTTCGGCGCGACCTATGTCAACGTGCAGCCGCACTCTGGCTCCCAAGCCAACAGCGCTGTTTTCCAAGCGCTGGTCACACCGGGCGACACCATTCTCGGTATGAGCCTGGACGCGGGCGGCCACCTGACCCACGGTGCCAAGCCCAACTTCTCTGGCAAGCACTACAACGCCATTCAGTACGGCCTGAACGAGCAAGGCCTGATCGATTACGACCAAGTCGCTTCCCTGGCCCGTGAACACAAGCCGAAAATGATCATCGCCGGTTTCTCTGCCTATTCTCAGATTGTGGACTGGGCGAAATTCCGTGAAATCGCTGACGAAGTAGGCGCTTACTTGCTGGTGGATATGGCCCACGTATCCGGTCTAGTGGCTGCTGGCGTTTACCCCAGCCCGCTGCCCCACGCCCACGTGGTGACCTCCACGACCCACAAAACCCTGCGCGGCCCGCGTAGCGGCGTGATTCTCTCAGCCGAGAACAACCCGGACATCGAGAAGAAGCTGCAGTCGGCAGTCTTCCCCGGTGGCCAGGGCGGCCCGCTGATGCACGTTATCGCCGCCAAAGCGATCTGCTTCAAAGAAGCCATGGAACCCGAGTTCAAAACCTACCAGCAGCAGGTAGTGAAGAATGCTCAAGCCATGGCAAAAGTATTTATTGACCGTGGTTACGACATCGTTTCCGGCGGCACTGAAGACCACCTGTTCCTGCTCTCGCTGATCAAGCAGGGCGTGACTGGTAAAGATGCGGATGCCGCCCTTGGCCGTGCCCACATCACCGTCAACAAAAACGCCGTACCGAACGACCCGCAAAGCCCGTTCGTTACCTCTGGCCTGCGTATCGGCACCCCGGCAGTCACCACGCGCGGTTTCGGTGAAGAGGAGTGTACGCAGCTGGCAGGCTGGATTTGCGATATCCTTGACGTACTGGCCAAAGTCGAAGACACCAGCAGCGTCGAAGCCCAAGTGCTCGATAAAGTCGCTGAAGTTTGTGGCCGCTTCCCGGTTTACAAATAAGCTGATTGTCAGTAAGTTCGTGTTAAGGCTCTCTCACAGTCTCTCCTAGGCTACGGAAAGCCCAAGAAACGGGCACCCTCACAGGGTGCTAATGCCAGTCAGTTAAGCCTGACTGGCATTTTTCTAACCGCATATTTTTGTGGTCGTGTCCGAACAGCACGCGGGTATGACCGTTCTCGTCTAT
>NZ_JBITWC010000050.1:0-2923 GCF_044543515.1 Vreelandella lionensis
AGAAGGTGATCTGATCCATGGCAGCACTGAACCCTATGCAGTTGACGATGTTCGTATTATCGCTGAAGGCAGAGACTTTTTCAGAGCCTCCCTAATGATCTAAGGAAAATGTAGTCATCTTTGAAAGCCATATCATCATCTATTCTGGATGCATATTTAACACCACGTTCAGTTAACTTATATGACAGCCCAGCCTTTTCAATCAACCCTTCTGCCTCAGCGTATTGAAGCGATATATTGACTGCAGGATCAACGCCCCACACTCCAAATAAAATTTTGTTGTTTCTCACCGATTCCATCAAGATAGTCTTCCTTCTCTCATCTTTCAAAACCCAACTAAATAAATGCAAACGGATTAAACTAGACTTATTTCCGCGTGATGCAAGATGAAGCACTAGTAATATCTGAGTTATTTTATAGATCGGTCGATGCTCGGCCATAAGCGGCATAGGTTTTCTATGGAATGTAATTTTACTCATCATTCAATACCTAATGGACATAGCGCAAGCCATTTAGAAGTCATTTGATCGGATAGACGATACCTCTCTGCCTCTCCCAGTGCAGGAATAGCCTCCCCTATTCTTAGAGCTAGTTCGTCTCGCACCTTAGATATTAAATCTTCAGCCTCTCCATTCCATATTATACAAAGCTCTTCTACTTCACTCTCATACTGGCTAACCACTCTCATTACATGAAAGTAAATTTCTGAAGCATTTTTTTCTATTTCTTTAAGAAATATGTCACTATTGAGCCATTTTTTGGAAGTCAGGAGATTCAACTTTAAATGTTTATCTTCATTTAAAACGCCATTAAATGTACAGCGAACTTTATTTTTTACTAATATTTTCTTCATATGTGGTGAGATCTTCATCTTCGGTACTATTTGTCAAGTCTAATGCTGAGAATAGTGTGATTTTATTACCTCTCGCCGTCTGAATGTCATTGATTTCCTTAGCAAAAAAGTCAGCATCTTGCACTATCACTTTGAAGTCAGAATGAATAATCAAGCCCCAGCCGACAACTTCCTCCTGTTTTGTCTGCGCATGCTTCAACAAATTATTATCTGATATTTGTGGGGTAACAAAAATCCACTCTTTCAGAGTCGTCGTCCCTAGTCGGCGAGCAATTTCGGCTTCATATGTTCGAAGTTTTCCGAGATCTTTAGTTATTTTATCTCTTTGCTTCTGGTATAACTCTTGTTGAGTGTAATGGTTATCTGGGCAATAACACTGAAATGCAATTCCGTCCAACTTCGTAAAGCCTTCGATTCCGAAGTCACCAGGTGAGGCAACCATTTCTTGATATTGATTATCTTTATACTTTGATTTAAAAACCAGTTGGCACAGACTCTCCCACGAGTCACCATCAAAAGGTCCGTACTTAGTCTGGATCATTTATAGTTCCCGAATTCCATTATTTTCTTTACTCTACGAAATGAGGCTGACTATAACAGTGATTATAAGCCTTTCTACATAACCTCAATGAACCCGGCGGCGCGTTCATTGAGGTTATACAGCCCATCATTCACGATCTATCCCATTGAAATTAAAATAAATTAAGTATAAATAGGCAACATAAAATAGATTATCGTGCTGGATGCATAACACGGCTGAACAAGCATGCCGCTTCTGCGAGGAAGGCCGTTCAGGGTCGAAACCTGACATTCCCTATCACTTCCTGCTTGGTAATAACCATCGGCATCTTCCACTCACCATCAACTAATCAAATCCGCTTAGCTTCAAACCTACCAAACTATCCTTACCCACGTCACTAGAAAATAGTCATATCCATAGCCCTTTTTCTCCCCTTAGCCTCCCCACACCGAACACGGTAAGCTTGGCGGCACTCTCGTTGCTGAAGATGCTTTACCCATGACAACCCACTGGATTCTTGGCCCTGGGGCCATTGGCCGTTTATTGGCGCACTCGCTGGCCCCGTTTGTGGAGGTGGCGGTGATTGGCCGCCGTGAATTGCCTACGCGGCAGGTGCTAACCACGCCAGAAGGCGAAGCGCGTGTTCAGCACTTAACCTCACTCACCGCTAAACAGCTGGCGGCTAATGCACCTAAGCCGCCTGCGTTTGTGCATATCACCACCAAAGCCATGGCCGCAGAGGCGGCGCTTTCGAGTATTGCTAGCCTGCTGCCCCTCTCTACCCCGCTGGTGCTTTGGCAGAACGGTTTTTATGCCCAGCCGCGCATTACCCAAACGTGGCCTGGGCCGGTGCTGTGCGCTACCACTACTCAAGGGGCGTACTTAACCGGAGATGGTGGCGTGGTACACGCAGGCCGTGGGCCAACGTTTATCGGGGATTTGGATAACCAGCACGCAGGGTTAGCGGAATCCTTAGCGGCGCTATTGAGTGAGGCTGGGTTTACCGCTACGGCTGTGAACGATATCCGCAGCCGCCTGTGGCAGAAGCTAGCGGTCAACGCGGCGATTAACCCCCTGGTGGCGTTGCATGGCGTGCGCAATGGGGAACTTCGTGGTGATGCCTACTCGGGCCGTGTGGTTGCCGTGGTGAAGGAAGTGGCGGCGATTTTAGCGAAGGAAGGCGTTGTGCCGCCGAATGGTGGTGAGGGTGACGCCGCGTGGCTGGCTTTGGTTTGGCAGGTGGTGGAAAACACCGCGAATAATAAAGCTTCGATGTTGCAGGATGTGGAGGCGAAACGGCCTACCGAGCGCGGGGCGATTTTAGGGCCGCTGATTGAGCGCGCTGAACGGCATGGGTTGGGGTGCGGAGGATTGAAAGAGTTAAATCAGGAGTTGGCGTTGTTAGAAGCGAGGTTTTAGGTGGGCTTGGGTGGCTGGGTCATCCGCGCTGAAGCGCCCTTATATGGACCCGTCCCGTTGAGCAAGCAAGCTATAAGACCAACACGGGGAAGGACTGCACGCTTATATCCGGCCTTTTAGAGTAGCTACTC
>NZ_JBITWC010000051.1:0-1656 GCF_044543515.1 Vreelandella lionensis
TGAATTCTTCAGTGTAACGGGGACGGCTCATGGATCCTCCTAGATACCTTTAGTATAAGGCCTGGAGGTGTCTATGAAACCTGGGGCGATTCAGTTCCGTCTCCGAGGGTAGGAAACGAACACTTTGGCGGCTAAATCCAGCGAGCAAAACAACGAAAAAGCAACGAACGGGAAAAGCTAGCGTCGTTGTGGAGCAGAAATGAGCAGAGCAAACACTATCAATTATCTACTTAACCCAATACTTAACTGACAGCTAAAACGACGACAGCGCACTCTCCCGTGCAAAGGTAAGTCTGCGCGTCTCTTCATTATCGCTAAGCTCACGGATGCGACTTATCACTTTCTTTGGCACCTCAGTGCTTGAATAACTCATCAAGAGAACTAGCAGTGAGAATTTCATCAGACCACTTGTCTAGTTGCTTGCTACCAGCATGCTCCAAACGATGCAGCGCCCACTCCGGCAATTCTCCAAACTTCATTTTAACGAGCTTGGCAAGCAAATGGGCCTTGCCTTCCCTGCGAGCATCATTCAGCAACGACACCTCGTCCCTTAACGCTCTCTCGCGCACAAAGGCCAAGCGGCGAGTCTCTTCATCAGCGCTGAATTCACGGATGCGGCTCATCGCCATCAATGCTTCACTTCAGCACGCAATGCCTTAACTTCAGATTCTGTTAACTCTGAGGCAACAGCGATTTGGGCATCAGACAATACGTTCATTGAAATCAGATTTCTTGCCACTTCTTCGCGACCTTCCCTGCGAGCGTCGTTCAGTAGTGAGATTTCATCCCGCAGCGCCCGCTCCCGCACAAAAGCAAGTCGGCGAGTCTCTTCATCGGCGCTAAGCTCGCGGATGCGGCTCATCGCCTTCTTAACCGGTTCATGGGCGACATTAGCCATCGTCAATTCCTCCTGCCAGTGCTTGAAGAAGGTGATCCAGGCGCGCAGTGGGCCTTCTGGCAAACCCAGGCGATCCGCCTTGTTCAGTTCGATCAGGTTCATCTGCAGGATGTTCCCCAGCGAAATATGGGGTTGGCATTCATCGCGCATTTCGAAACGCCACACTGCTTGCTGGCGCTCGGCAACAGTATCCGTGAACAGGTCGAAATCCAACAAATGTAGGCCTACCGAGGCACGCAGCTCTTGGTAATCTTCCCCAGCGCTAAGCTGGCCTCCCAGCGTGCGGGCTAGATAGAACAGCCCCCGTTTGTGCCAAGCGCCGTAGCGACGTACCTGCACCTCGACATTATAGCAGTGGCTATCGCCATCACGGGCTAACACGTCGAGGATGATGTACTTTCCTGTCAGCTCTGTTGGTTCAATGTTGGGGTTGAGGATCTCCACTGAGGTAATGCCAGGTAAGTCCGGGCGTAAATCATTGATCAGATCCACTAACAAGTCAGGAGCTTCAGCAAAAAGACGCTTAAAGACGTAGTCGTTGGTGGGGTCGAGTAACTCGCTCATGGGAACTCCTACTGTAATGCTCCTGATGCTATCACAATGCCATATGACACATACTATCGCTTCAAGTTTTCCCGCAAAACGCCTACCCATAAGTCCTAGAAATGAATCGCCCCGGGTATTCTAGACACCCGTTAGGCTCTTAAAGTAACGCCTTTCATACTCAACCGGTGACAAGTTATCACTTGTGCCGTGTC
>NZ_JBITWC010000052.1:0-1337 GCF_044543515.1 Vreelandella lionensis
TAATGCCAGTCAGTTAAGAGTTTCACCAATGAGCTGACAATGCGATATTCCGGTATCAGTGATTCTCTGATACCGGATTTTTATGCATTTTAGTCAGGCCATTGATGCCATCGCTCGCGTTTCACCTGAACATTTCTCCAGCCTCGCGGATGTTCTCTCCCCCGAGCTGATTGACGAATGCCTAGCGCACGCCGGTGTAGCCACCTTGCGTAAGCGCCGTTTACCGCTTGAGATGGTGGTCTGGTCGATTGTCGGCATGGCCTTGTTCCGGCACATCCCGATGGGGCAAGTCGTTCATCAGCTTGATATTGTCTTACCCGGCCAACGTCCTTTCGTGGCACCCAGCGCCGTTGTCCAAGCACGTCAACGCCTCGGGGTAGAGGCTGTCAAACGTGTGTTCGAGCAAACGCAGGACCTGTGGCACGAACAAACCCCTCACCCTCATTGGTGTGGTCTCAGGCTGCTAGGCGTAGACGGAGTGGTATGGCGAACGCCTGACACGCCTGACAACCAAGCGGCTTTTACACGTACGCGTAACGCCTACCGAGAAGCGAGCTACCCGCAGGTGCGGATGGTGTGTCAAATGGAGCTGACGAGCCACCTAATCACGGGCGCCGCGTTTGACAGCATCTCGACGGGCGAAGTGGCGTTAACGACAGACCTGATCGCCAGTACACCTGACCACTCACTGACGTTATTTGACCGTGGGTTTTATTCGCTGGGTCTGCTGCATGCGTGGCAGCAAGCAGGCGAACAGCGCCACTGGCTGATCCCGTTACGGAAGGGAGCGCAGTATGAAGAGATCTACTCGCTGGGACGTCAGGATCGACTGGTTCGTCTGACGACATCCCCACAAGCACGAGCGAAATGGCCAGACTTGCCCGCGACGTTAGAAGCACGTCTGATGCGTCGTCAGGTCAAGGGAAAAGAAGTTCAGATGCTGACGTCGATGACCGATCCGCTGCGCTTTCCTGCTGCTGATATCGTGGATCTTTATAGCTATCGCTGGGAAATCGAGCTGGGCTACCGGGAAATGAAGCAGTCACTGCTGGGCAGCCGACTCACGCTGCGTAGTCGTACGCCGGACATGGTTCGCCAGGAATTATGGGGAACGTTGCTCGCCTACAACTTGATACGCTTTCAGATGGCGCGAATGGCCTACAGCTTGGACAGCATTCACCCAAATCAATTGAGTTTTCACCAAGCTGCCCATTTTATTATCAAAGAGCTATCTATGTTGCCGGCGGTGTCACCTGGCCGTCTTCCCGAGGTCATGAGGTCGATGCTAGAGATGGCGCCTTCCTTCTTGTTACCCGATAGACGAGAACGGTCATACC
>NZ_JBITWC010000053.1:0-1315 GCF_044543515.1 Vreelandella lionensis
TGAACCGTACCGGGATTCCCGGAGGCTCCAAACCTTGAGAGGATGGAGCCATGAGCAAATCAAATCGATATTCCCCTGAAGTTCGCCAGCGGGCGGTACGTATGGTCTTCGACCACGAGGCCGATTATTCCTCCCAGTGGGCAGCCCTCGGTGCCATCGCCCCAAAAATCGGCTGTACGCCTGAAACACTGCGCAGTTGGGTCCGACAGGCCGAGCGTGACACAGGGCGTCGGGAAGGCGCTACGACCTCCGAGCGTGAACGGATCAAAGCGCTAGAGCGTGAAAACCGAGAGTTGAAGCAAGCCAACGAGATCCTACGAAAGGCCTCTGCATATTTTGCCCAGGCGGAGCTCGACCGCCGCGGGAAGTGATGATCAACTTTATCGAAGATTACCGAGCGTTATACGGGGTCGAGCCGATCTGCCGTGTCCTGCCGATCGCCCCGTCGACGTACTATGAGCATCGTGCCCGCGCACGCGAGCCCAACCGAGCGCCTCCCCGCAATAAACGTGAGCGCTGGCTGAGGGCCGAAATTCAGCGTGTCTGGGAAGAGAACTTCGGTGTCTACGGCATCCGCAAAGTCTGGCGTCAACTACACCGAGAAGGCACTCCGGTGGCTCGCTGCACCGTCGCTCGCCTGATGCGCCAAATGGGGCTGCGCGGTGTGATACGTGGTAAGCCGGTGCGTACGACTGTATCTGACCCTAACAAGGCCTGTCCGGCGGATTTGGTCAAGCGGCAGTTTCAGCCAGCTCAGCCGAACGCACTGTGGGTATCAGATTTTACCTACGTTGCCACATGGAAGGGCTTTGTTTATGTCGCCTTCGTCATTGATGCGTTTGCTCGCCGAATCATCGGCTGGCGAGTTTCCAGTACACCTCGAACCGATATGGTGTTGGATGCGCTTGAACAGGCGCTTCATGAGCGCCCTCAGCGACCTAAAGGTGATCTTATTCACCACAGCGACCGAGGCGTTCAATACGTCTCAATTCGCTACACGGAACGTTTAGCAGATGCTGGCATTGAGCCCTCTGTCGGAAGCGTGGGCGATTCGTACGACAACGCAATGGCTGAAACCGTGATAGGGCTTTTCAAGACCGAAGTGATTCGCCGACGCGGACCATGGCGGCAACTAGAAGCGGTTGAGTTTGCAACGTTGGAGTGGGTCGACTGGTTCAATCAACGGCGGTTACTGGAGCCGATTGGCCATATCCCACCAGCAGAGCGAGAAGCCATGTATTATGAGCAACAGAGTCAGGCAAATAAGGCTGCTTGACTCAAACTAACGGGTCTCCGAGAAAGCCGGTACGGTTCA
>NZ_JBITWC010000054.1:0-1256 GCF_044543515.1 Vreelandella lionensis
TGATCTTACCCAGCAACAGTGGACACTCGTTTAAGCGATCATTCGGACTTCAAACGCCTCTGGGCTGATCATCCCTATAGCACTGTGCCGTCGTTGCTTGTTGTAGTCCAGTTCGATGTATTCAAACACCTGGCGTCTCATCATATCTCGCGTTTTAAAGTTCTCGCCGTGGATCGCTTCCACCTTGAGGCTGTGAAAGAAGCTTTCGGCACAGGCGTTATCATAACAGTTGCCTTTCGCGCTCATACTGCACTTGAGTTCATGTCGCGTCAGTAGCGACTGATACAGCGTCGAACAGTACTGACCACCTCGATCTGAATGGACGATCACGCCTGTTGGCATTTTACGTTTCCATAGCGCCATTTGTAGTGCATCACAGACAAGATCTGCCGTCATACGCTCGCTCATTGCCCAACCAACGACTTTGCGAGAGTAAAGATCAATTAGCACAGCAAGATAAAGCCAACCTTCACCCGTCGCCAAGTAGGTGATATCACCCACCCACTTTTGATTAGGGGCTGAAGCCCTGAAGTCTTGCTCTAGCAGGTTTGGCGCAACAGGTAGCGAATGTCGAGAGTTTGTGGTGGCCTTGAACTTACGGGCAGCTTTAGCACGCAGGCCTTGTCGCTGTAAGCTGGCAGCCACGGTCTTGCGATTCACCGGTATTCCGTCATCTTGCAGGTCTAGAGCTAATCTCGGGGCGCCTGAGCGGCCTTTACGTTGGTGAAACGCCGCAGCCACACGCTTATCGAGAACGGCTTGCTGGCTGCGCTTTAGAGACAGACCTCCTTCGCGCTGTCGCCAAGCGTAGTAGCCGCTTCGAGCGACCCCAACAACATGGCACATGCGCTGAACACTGAAAGCCTGGCGATGACGATGGATAAAGGCGTACTTCACTTCAGGCTCTTCGCAAAGTACACCGCGGCCTTTTTTGTGATGGCCAGCTCCTCATTGGCTTCGGCTAACTGTCGCTTCAGGCGAGCGTTTTCTTCTGCTAGTGACCGCTCTCGCTCCGATGTATCTTGTTGTTGCTGAACCTTAGAACGCCACTGATAAAGCTGACTCGAATGTAGACCCAATTCACGAGCCGCTGCAGCAACGCCAATGCGATCAGCGAGTGCTAACGCTTCTTGCCGGTAAGCTTCTGAGTAACGGGTATAGGATTTTTTCTTCATTGATGTCGTCGATCTTGCCATGGTCCACCTCACTGCAGTGTATTACATTCTTGAGATGTCCATCGTTACTGGGCAAGATCA
>NZ_JBITWC010000055.1:0-1251 GCF_044543515.1 Vreelandella lionensis
TTGGGCTTGACCCACTTGGATGCTGGCACGTTCTTCAATACTGAGTTCGAGGTAAGACATGGGACAACACCTTAGCGAAATGCTCAGGTGTTGCAGTCAGTTTCTGCGGCCAAGGTATATGTACCAGCGTTGACACGGGTCAGTTTAGAAATTTACTTATTGAATTCAAAATGCTAGAGCATTTAAAGCTTAGGAAAGAAGACTTTTGGGAGCGCTTTACTCTGTCTGGTCGAGCAGTATATACAGTCAAAGAAGACCTATTAAACTATGTAGAGTTTAATGATGATAGCTCGGTCAAACGATCAGCATTTGGTTCTAATACTGTAGCAATTTCACACTTATATACGCATAACAAGTCAATACAGCCGACCGCTAACGCGTCGGCTGATTGAAGCGTTAGCATTTTGGAGAATCTATTTGGACATCAGAAGAGACTTAGAGTCTGTAGCCCCATACATATCTAGGCTCCTATCCGTTGGGGAGGAATTTCGAGCTTTTGATAAAGACTGGAGCCATTTAAAAAATCAAGAGGATTTTCGGTTCGTGTCAAGGGTTCCATACGAGGAACGACATAAAGTTGAAGCCGTGTATGCCGATGGCAGAGATATGGCAATCTACATGAAAGATGCGCTGTTAGCTATTAATAGTGATTTCAGTAGATATCCAACACTTACGGCCATTGTCGAGGCATTTAAAAGTTCTTGGGTATATGGAAATTATGATCCAGAGGTACCAGATGTAGCAAAAGCTGTATGTGCGGAGCACGATGTTGACCTTTGGTCTGTAAATCAGATGGTGGCTTTATTTAAAAAGCAAGAACAATTGCTAGCGGCGGTGCGGGTTACTCTACAAATGCTGCAAAATAGCGATTTATACAATATGGAGAATGGTAAGCCTATCATGAAGCAAGAGGCGAATATTCATGTAAATGGGGTTTTAGGCTCCAGCATAAACATAAATTCCCCAGGTGCCACGGCAAGTGTAATGTGTAATTACAATGAGCCGACAATATTTGCTGATATGATTTCAGCCGTTAAGTCTCATGGCTTTGACAGTGAAACAGAGTCAGTTTTGGTGGGCGGATGCAGACTCTGAGTGCAACACACTCATTGGATGGTTGATGGGCTTTCATGGTACTTGGCCATCAGCTCGCTCATTGATCTTGCCCAGTAACGATGGACATCTCAAGAATGTAATACACTGCAGTGAGGTGGACCATGGCAAGATCGACGACATCAATGAAGAAAAAAT
>NZ_JBITWC010000056.1:0-1215 GCF_044543515.1 Vreelandella lionensis
TGAATCGCCCCGGGTATTCTAGACACCCGTTAGGCTCTTAAAGTAACGCCTTTCATACTCAACCGGTGACAAGTTATCACTTGTGCCGTGTCGGCGCTTTGGGTTGTAGAACATTTCAATGTAATTGAACACGTCGCGTCTAGCCGCTTCCCGTGTCGAATAAATCTGTCGCTTGATCCGCTCTCGCTTGAGGAGTTGAAAGAAGCTTTCAGCAACGGCGTTGTCATGACAGTTACCTCGTCGGCTCATGCTGCCCACCAGGTGATTAGCTTTCAGAAAGCTTTGCCAGTCTCCACTGCTAAACTGGCTTCCTTGATCCGAATGTACCATCACAGTTCCTTGCGGCTTGCGTCGCCAAACTGCCGACAATAAAGCATCCAGCACTAACTCCGTGGTCATACGTGACTTCATCGACCAGCCAACCACTTGACGAGAAAACAGGTCGATAACCACCGCTAAATAAAGCCAGCCTTCGTACGTTCGGATGTACGTAATATCCGTCACCCAAGCAATATTTGGCGCTGTTACTTCAAACTGACGGTCTAAATGGTTGGGTGATACGATGGCCGGTTTTCCACCGCCATAGCAGCCAGGGCGTCGTCGATAGCCGGTCTGAGAGCGTAAACCTTCCCTCCGCATCAGGCGGGCCACTCGGTGCTTACCGCAGGCTTCGCCAGCCTCACGCAAATCCTGATAGACCTTGCGATAGCCATATACACCGCCGCTTTCAAGCCACGCATGCTTGATCAATCCCAAGAGACGCTGATCATCTCGATCTCGATTAGACAGTGCTTTTTTGCACCATGCGTAGTAGCCGCTAGGGTGCACGGCCATCATGCGGCACAAGCGACGTACCGGATATTGCCCCGCATGCTTTTGAATAAACGCGTACCTCAGTCGGACTCCCTGGCGAAGTACGCGGTGGCCTTTTTTAATATATCTCGCTCTTCTGACACGCGTTTTAGTTCAGCCTTCAAACGACGATTTTCAGCTTGGAGATCATCATCTTCTTGCCGTTGTTCTAACGGCTTATCGTAGCGCTTGATCCAGTGGTACAAGCTGTGGCCTGACACGCCTAAACGCTCAGCGACCTCGGCAACTCGATGGCCACGCTCTACCACCTGCTTAACGGCTTCGATTTTGAATTCTTCAGTGTAACGGGGACGGCTCATGGATCCTCCTAGATACCTTTAGTATAAGGCCTGGAGGTGTCTA
>NZ_JBITWC010000057.1:0-1026 GCF_044543515.1 Vreelandella lionensis
GCCCGCTGGCGAACTTCAGGGGAATATCGATTTGATTTGCTCATGGCTCCATCCTCTCAAGGTTTGGAGCCTCCGGGAATCCCGGTACGGTTCACATCTCGGCGAGGGTGCTTTCGTTGTAGCGGTGCAGGTAGACCAGGCACTCGAAGGCTTTCTGCTTGCCGGAGCTGAACAGCCAGTAGATGGGGCGTTTTTTGTAGGTGCGTAAGTGGTCTTTGAAGAACTGGGTGCTGAGGTAGCGGCGGATGGTTTCAAGCGCAGCTTCGCCCTTCTTGGGTTTGATGGCGTGGAGGCAGAGGCTTTCGGCGACGAATTCGAGGTTTTCTTGCAGGTACTCTTCGCCCCAGACGGTACGCACGAAGTCGCGGAAGCGGTTGGTGGCGTCGTCGGGGAACCATTCCTGATCGGTCAGGGGGATAATGGCGTTATTATCCGGGGCGAAGCTGGGCTCGGGAATCTGAGCAAGATAGTCGCGAACAGTTTCGCCCTGGCTGGCGAGAATCAGGCCGGGCTTATCCAGCGAGTAGCGGCCCATCATGCAGCCGATGGCGTAGCTGACCAGCTCCTTGAGGGTATCGCACTGGAGCAGGGTTTCCAGCTCTTCTTCTGAGCGATTGCCACCGTAACGGTAATGGGGGTTGCAGGTAAGAGTTATTTCCTTGAAAGAGATTTCTGGTGTGAGTTCGTACTGTAATCCATAGGCATTGATTAAAATTCGGTTATTCTCTTCTTCTATTTTTTTAAGTGTAAGAACTGTCTCTTGGATCTGTGAACGAAGTGTATTAACCACTTTTTCAAGAAGCGGCTTACTTTTGATATTCAAAATGAGGGGACGAGTGAAATTCCAAGAAGTCTCAAATGCGTCCCAATCAGAGCGAGCTGATTCAACAAGCATCATAGAATTTTCTTGAATATCATTTATATTATTTTTGGAAGGTCTGAATAATTACCGATATTCGTCAACGCTCACTTGAGCTGATAAAAAATTGCAAATTTAGGCACTATTTTCCCGTTCTTTGTGCATTT
>NZ_JBITWC010000058.1:0-1016 GCF_044543515.1 Vreelandella lionensis
CTGGAGCGGATGGACAAGCTGATCCCCTGGACGCAGCTGGAGAAGAAGGTAGCCCGTTATTACCCCAAGGGCGAGAGCGGGCGGCCTCCGTATCCATTGTCTGCCATGCTTCGAGTTCACTGTATGCAGTTGTTCTACAACTTGAGCGATCCGTCAATGGAAGATGCTCTCTACGAGATCGAGTCCATGAGGCATTTCGCCGGTTTGAAGCTAGACCGATTGCCGGACGAAACGACGATTCTCAAGTTTCGTCATTTTCTAGAACGACACAGCCTTGGCAAGGTGCTGTTCCAGGAAGTGAACAAACACCTGGCGAAAAACGGCCTAATGTTGCGCGAAGGCAGCATTGTTGATGCCACTATCATTTCTGCGCCTAGTTCTACCAAAAACAAACATGGCAAGCGCGATCCGGAGATGCACCAGACTAAAAAAGGTGGCTCCTGGCACTTTGGTATGAAAATGCACATAGGTGTCGACGACAAACTTGGGTTGATTCACAGCATCGACACCACGGCTGCTAATGTGCATGACATTGTGCCTGCCGATAAGCTGCTTCACGGTGAAGAGCAGCGCGTCTTCGGTGATGCCGGTTACCTGGGCATTCAAAAGCGAGACGAGCTCCATCACCGCTGCGACGTCTCTTGGTATATTGCCAGACGGCCTGGCACGCGAAAGAAGTTGGATGCCAAGCAACAGAAAGTCGAAAAGATCAAAGCCAGCATCGGAGCCAAGGTGGAGCACCCTTTTCGGTACATCAAGCAAGTCTTTGGTTATGGCAAGGTTCGCTATCGTGGTCTTGCTAAAAACACCCAGCGCCTGCACCTGCTGGCGGCGTTCAGCAACCTGCTGATCAGTGAAAAATACCTGTGGGAATAGGGCTATTGCGCCCGTTTTCCGCTTAATGAGCGGTTAACGGGCAAAAAATGCACAAAGAACGGGAAAATAGTGCCTAAATTTGCAATTTTTTATCAGCTCAAGTGAGCGTTGACGAATATCGGTAATTATTCAGACCTTCC
>NZ_JBITWC010000059.1:0-1004 GCF_044543515.1 Vreelandella lionensis
TGCAACACCTGAGCATTTCGCTAAGGTGTTGTCCCATGTCTTACCTCGAACTCAGTATTGAAGAACGTGCCAGCATCCAAGTGGGTCAAGCCCAAGGGATGAGCCTTCGGCATATTGCCCAGCTCCTGGGGCGAGCTCCTTCAACCATCTCTCGTGAAATACGCCGTAACCAAATGGCCCAGAACGGTTACTGCGCCCGGTACGCCCAACGTCAGCGAGAAAAGCGTCGAGGGGTCTGTCGTCCTGCGCGTAAGATTTTGCCAGGCACCGAGCGGTTTGATCTCATCGTGCATATGTTGCGGCGACGCTTGTCTCCCGAACAAATTAGCGGCAAGCTCAAGACGATGAAACTACCTGATTTGCGCGATGCCTACGTCTGCCGAGAGACCATCTACACGGCCATTTATGCCTTGCCTGTTGGCCACCTTCGCAAGGAACTGATTCACTGCTTGCGACAAGGTAAAACCACACGCAAGCCTCGCCGTGGCGAAGTGGATCGACGTGGACAGATCCCTGACATGGTCAGCATTCACTTACGTCCGCCCGAGGTCAGTAAGCGTGAAATGCCCGGCCACTGGGAAGGCGATCTGATCAAAGGTAAGAATAACGCGTCCGCGGTAGGCACCTTGGTAGAGCTTAGCAGTGGCTATCTGATCCTCGCGAAAATGGACGACGCCACCGCCACATCCGCCGTAGCAGGTTTTAGTGCCGCCCTGAACCGAATGCCGGCCACCGCTCGAAAAAGCATGACCTATGATCAGGGGCGTGAAATGGCACAGCATGCAAAAATCACTCAAGAAACGGGCGTTGCGATTTATTTTTGCGATCCCCACAGCCCCTGGCAACGTGGGGCCAATGAGAATATCAATGGTCTTATCCGTCAATATTTACCGAAAGGAACGGACCTTTCAGCACATAGCCAGGAAGAGCTGGACGCCATTGCCTTTGAGCTGAATATGCGACCTCGAAAACGCTTTGGATTTAAATGTCCGATAGAAGTGATG